>JBPYFQ010000261.1:0-18896 GCA_051985625.1 Solirubrobacteraceae bacterium | reverse complement strand
GAGTTGGCGCCGATGGTTTCCCCCTCCGGCGCCAACTTCGCGCTGCATTGTGGACCGCTGGCATACAAGATTCAAGGCTGCGGCAGTAGTACGTTTGTCCATCTTCGGCGGTTTGGGGTTTAGGACCGCGGCATGGATGTCGATGCGCGCGGGTGGTGCGGCGTGGCTGGGCTGCGCGCGCCGCACTGATCTTCCTTTGCTGGCGAACGCGTCACACCGGGACCGGGGTGCCAGGGCGCGGCGCCAAATGCCCGCTGAGCAGGCATTTCTCATCAGGTCGTTGAGCGGCGGCCCGATTTGCCGGCGTGTGCAGGTCGGCACGCACCCGCGCTCCGATGGGCCGTCGACCCCGTCCGCCACCCCGCCGATCCGGCCCCAGACCCTGGACGGACGGGCAATCCGTGTCGGTCGACGACCGCGCTCTCTTTGTGCACTCAGGCACAAGCCGCGCCGCGTTGGATAATCCGCTGCGCCCGGCCGCCCGGGAGGCGACCTGGCCCGTCCCCCATCATGCCCCTCTCCCCTCTCGTCGCCGACTATGACCACGTGCTGCTTGACCTGGACGGATGTGTGTGGGTCGACCAGTCGGCCACGCCGAACGCCCGGGAGGCGCTGGCGGAGTTGCGGGCGGCTCGGAAGCGGCTGGCGTTCATCACCAACGACAGCCGCCTGGCGCCCGAGGAATACGTTCGCAAGCTGTGGTCGATGGGGCTGCAGGCGTCGCTGGAGGAGATCGTCAGCGTCGGGTCGGCGATCCAGTACCTGCTGGCCGAGCGGCCTCGGACCCCGACGTTCGTGATCGGCTCGCCGGCCATCTTCCGCCACGTGGCCGAGTCCGGGCAGCGGATCGTCAACGGCAGCCCGCGCGCCGCCCGGGCGGAGATCGTCGTGGTGGCCGGCCATGACGACTTCACGTTCGACGAGTTGCGGACGGCGACCCAGGCGGTGCTCAACGGCGCCGAGATGATCGCCGCCGGGCGGGACCGCACGTTCCCGGCCGACGACGGCTACTGGCCGGGGACGGGCGCGGTCGTGGCCGCCCTGGAATACGCGACCGAGCGGACGGCGCGCAGCGTCGGCAAGCCGGACCGGCTGCTGTTCGAGACCGCGCTGGACCGCCTGGGCCCGGGCCGCTCGCTGATGGTCGGCGACCGCCTCGACGCCGACCTGGGTGGGGCGGCCGCGGCCGGGCTGGATGGCGCCATCGTCCTCACCGGGGTGACGACCCGCGAACAGGCTGAGGCCGCTGACGACCCGGCACCGGTCGCGATCGCCGACAGCCTGTACGCGCTGGTGACCGGATGACCGTCGACAGGCGCTGGACGGCCACATGAGCATCGATCAACAGACGGCCCTCCCGGCGACGCGCGGTCGCACCGCGCTGGCGGTGATCGTCAACCCGTTCGCCGGCGGCGGCCGCGCCGGACGCGAGCTGCACAACGTCCGCGCCGCCCTGGAGCGGCTCGGACTCCCCCACCGCGTCGAGCCGACGCGCAGCCTCGACCACGCCCGTGAGCTGGCCGCGGCCGCGGTCATGGCCGGGGAACGCGCGGTCGCGTTCGGCGGGGACGGGCTCATCGCCGCCGTCGCCGAGGCTGTGGCCCGTGCGGACGGGGTCCTGGGGATCCTGCCGGGCGGCCGCGGCAACGATCTGGCCCGCGCGCTGGACATTCCCCTGGACCCCGCCGAGGCGTGCACGATCCTGGCCCACGGCACCATCTCCCGGCTGGACCTGGGTCAGGTGGGGTCGCGCACGTTCATCGGCATCGCCAGCTGCGGATTCGACTCGGTGGCCAACCGGATCGCCAACCAGACCACGCTCATCCGCGGCAATCTCGTGTATGCCTACGGCGCGCTGCGGGCGCTTGCCGGCTGGCGGCCCGCTACCTTCAACGTGAGGATCGACGACGGCGAGACCCGCGAGGTGACCGGCTTCACGGTCGCGGTCGCCAACTCCAACTACTACGGCGGCGGGATGATGCTGGCCCCCACCGCCGACCTCCAGGACGGACAGCTCGACGTGGTGATCATCAAGGACATGCGTACGCTGCGCTTCCTGCGGCTGCTGCCGAGCGTCTTCCGCGGCGCGCACGTGCGGGCGCCTGAGGTGGAGACGATCCGCGCCCGGACGGTCGAGATCTCGGCGTCGCGCCCGTTCGAGATGTTCGCCGACGGCGATCCGATCGCCGAGCTCCCGGCCACCGTCCGGGTCCTCGGCGGCGCGGTGCGGGCGATCCTCCCCGCGGCCGCGCCATGAGCGCCCTGGACGCGAAGATCGCCGCCGCCCGGGCCGTCGGCGAGCTCGCCCGCAGGGCCGGGCGCGGGGGCGGCACCAGCCTTCCCGGGAAGGTGCTGACCCGCCTGGATCCGCAGGCGATCGCCAGGCTGGCCGCCCGCCTCCCGGACGGCAGCGCGGTGATCTCGGCCACCAACGGCAAGACGACGACGGCGGCGATGGCCGCCTCGGTCCTGGAGCGGGCCCACGTCACCCTGGTCGCCAACCGCGCCGGGGCCAACATGGCCGGCGGCGTGGCCTCCACGCTGCTGGACGCCGCCCGCCGCGGCGGCGGCATCGACGGTCAGCTCGGCCTGTTCGAGATCGACGAGTTCTGGCTGGACCGCGTGGCGCCGCAGTTGCGGCCCCGCGCCGTAGTGCTCGGCAACCTGTTCCGCGACCAACTCGACCGTTACGGAGAGCTTGAGACGATCGCCGACCGCTGGGCGGCGATGGTCGCCCAGCTGCCGGCCACCGCCCGGCTGGCGGCCAACGCCGACGATCCGCTGATCGCCGACCTCGGTCGACACCACCCC
Source organism: Solirubrobacteraceae bacterium (assembly GCA_051985625.1). Taxonomy (GTDB): domain Bacteria; phylum Actinomycetota; class Thermoleophilia; order Solirubrobacterales; family Solirubrobacteraceae; genus Palsa-465. The sequence goes on along the minus strand of JBPYFQ010000261.1, from coordinate 16,085 downwards.
GGCGTCATCTACTTCGGCATCGAGGACCCGGCGATGGCCGCGCCCCGGATGCAGCACGCCGCCGACTCCAAGCACTGCCGCCGGTGTGGTCACGCGTACGAGTACGAGGCGATCTACCTCGGACACCTCGGCCGCTACAGCTGTCCGAACTGCGGCCAGCGCCGGCCGGATCCGACGGTGTTCGCCACCGATATCGAGCTGCACGGGACCCGCAGCGCCGCCTTCCGGCTGCACACCCCGGCGGGCACCGAGCCGATCGAGCTCCCCCTGCCCGGCCTGTACAACATCTACAACGCGCTGGCCGCGGCGAGCCTGTGCCTGGCGCTCGACGTACCACGCTCCGATATCGCCGGCGGTCTGGCCTCGGTCAGCGCCGCGTTCGGACGGGCCGAACGCGTCCAGATCGGTCAGACCGAGCTGTCCATCCTGCTGATCAAGAACCCGGCCGGCGCCAACGAGATCCTGCGCACCCTGACGCTGGAGGACGGGGAGCTTGACCTCCTGGCCATCCTCAACGACCGGACCGCCGACGGACGCGACGTCTCCTGGGTCTGGGATGCGGACTTCGAGATGCTCGCCGGCCGCGTCCGCCGGGTGACCTGTGCCGGCACGCGCGCGGCGGAGCTGGCGCTCCGGCTCAAGTACGCCGGCATCGAGGTCGACCGGCTGGTCGTGCTTCCCGGCCTGTCCCAGGCCCTCGACGCCGCGTTGGCCGACTGCCCGTCGGGCCGCCTGTTCGCCGTGCCGACGTATACGGCGCTGCTCGAGCTGCGCCAGGAGCTGCAGCGCCGCGGGCATGTCGGTGCCTTCTGGTCCCGTCAACCGGCCCCCCTGACGCCATGAGAGCGATCTGGCATGACCTGGAGTGCGGAGGCTACGTGGAGGATCTGGAGGTCTGGCGTCAGCTGGCAGGCCGCCGGGAGGGGCCGGTTCTCGATGTGGGCGCCGGCACCGGCCGGGTCACGCTCGACCTCGCCCGCGCCGGCCACGCCGTCACCGCTCTCGACGTCTGCGACGAGCTTCTGGCGGCGCTCCGCCAGCGCGCCGCCGGCCTGGACGTGACCACCGTCGTGGCCGACGCGCGCTCGTTCGCGCTCAACCAACGGTTCGCGCTGTGCATCGTGCCGATGCAGACGGTGCAGCTGTTCGGCGGGCCGGAAGGACGGGCCGGGTTCCTGGAGTGCGCCCGCGCGCATCTGAGCGCCGGTGGCCGGCTGGCGATGGCCATCGCCGACGAGCTCGAGCCGTTTGAGACCTCCCCGGCGATGCTCGGTCCGTTGCCGGACGTCCAGGAGATCGACGGCACCGTCTACAGCAGCCGGCCGACGGCGGTGCGCGTGGCCGGCGAGCGGTTCGTGCTCGAGCGCCGCCGGGAGACCGTCACGGTCGACGGACGCCTCGACATCGAGGACGACGTGATCGACCTCGACCGGATCGACGCCGACACGCTCACCGCCGAGAGCGTCGACCACGGGTTGCTGGCAGACGGCCGCATCGAGATCCCGGCGACTGAGGAGTACGTGGGGAGCACGGTGGTGATCCTCCGTGCCTGACCGGACGCTGCGGGTGTGCGCGCTGTACCCGGACCTGATGAACATCTACGCCGACCGGGGCAATCTGATCATGTTCCAGCGCCGGTCGGAGTGGCGGGGACTCGGCTTCGAGCTGCAATCGGCCGGCCTGGGCACGCCGCTGGACCCCGACGGCGCCGACATTTACTACATCGGCGGCGGCCAGGACCGGGACCAGATGCTGTGCGCCCGCGACCTGGCCGAGTCCAAGCGGGATGACCTGCACGCCGCCGCCGCCCGTGGGGCCGTGATCCTAGCCGTCTGCGGCGGATATCAGCTGCTGGGCCACTCCTATCAGCTCGGCGACGAGACCCTCCCCGGGGTCGGCCTCGTCGACCTGCACACGGTCCGCTCCGATGGACCTCGGCTGATCGGCAACGTGGCCATCCAGGTGGAGCTCGGCGGCGAGGCCGCCGGCCACCGCGTCCTGGCCGGATTCGAGAACCACGGGGGCCGCACGTTTCTCGGCCCCGGGGTGCAGCCACTGGGCCGCGTCCTCAAGGGCCACGGGAACAACGACCGCGACGGGCAGGAAGGGGTACGCGCCGGCAACGTCATCGGGACCTATCTCCACGGCCCGCTGCTGCCGAAGAACGCGTGGTTTGCCGACTGGCTGATCGCCACCGCGCTGGGCCTGGCGGGGCCGCTCTCAACGCTGTCCGACGACCTGGAGCAGGCAGCCCACGCCGAGGCACGCCGCGCCGCCGGGGTCTAGTGGCCGCACTGGCTCCACTAGCATCGCCCAGAGTAGATCGCTGATGTGTAGCCGCCTCCTGTCCACACCCGCCGGCCGCTTGGTGGCCGGCGCGGCCATCGCCCTCGTCTGTGCCGCCTGTGGCAAGAGCGCCGCCTCCCCGGCGCCAGCCGGGCCGGCGGCATCCCAGAGCAGCACCACGTCGGCGACCACCACTGACCCCGGGACCGGCACCAGCAGCACCACCACGACGAGCTCGACGACGCCGGCGCTCCCCGGGACGGGCAAGCCGGCGATCACCGTCGGCGACAAGAACTACACCGAGCAGTTCCTCCTCGGCCAGCTGTACGTTCAGGCGCTGACCGCGCAGGGCTTCAGCGCCACGCTCAACCAGAACATCGGTCCGACCGAGGTCACGATGCAGGCGATGAAGGCCGGGTCGCTGTCGATGTACCCGGAGTACCTCAATGTGTTCAACTCGGCCGTCGCCGGATACCGGCGCAGGTTCCGCACTCAGCTGGGCGCCTACCAGGCCGCGCAGCGCTACGCGCTCGGCCACGGACTCCAGCTGCTGGCCCCCACCCCGTTCAACGACACCCAGGGGATCGCCGTCACCGATGCCTACGCCGAGCAGAACCGGCTGGGCACGATCGGCGACCTGCGACGCATCGATCGGCAGTTGACGATGGGCGGCTCGCCCCAGTTCCAGCAGACGGCCCCCGGGCTGCCGACGCTGGCCGCGACCTACGGGGTGGTCCCGGCCGCGTTCAAGCCGCTGGCCGTCGGCGACCAGTACGCGGCGCTCAACGCCGGCACCGTGCAGGCCGCCTACGTCAACACCACCGACGCCGAGCTGGGCACCTTCAACTACCACCTGCTCACCGATCCCCGCCAGAGCTTCGGCTTCGGCAACGTGGTCCCGGTCGTCTCCGGCAAGGTGCTCGCCGAGGAGGGCCAGCCGTTCATCGACATCATCGAGCGCGTCGACGAGAAGCTGACGACCCGGGTGATGCGGCAGATGAACGAGCTGGTCGACGTCGCCCAGCAGGACCCGGCCACGGTGGCCAAGCAGTTCCTGCAGACGCACGGACTGCTCACCCCGGGCGTGTATTAGTCGGCGCGCACGCGCTGAGGTACGACGTCAATGCCCGCTGGAGCCGAAGCCGCTCGTCCCGCGCTGGGAATCCTCCAGCGACGCCACCTCGACGGGCTCGGCGAGCGCAACGGCCATGATGACCAGCTGCGCGATGCGGGCGCCGGCCCGGATCTCGAACGGCTCCCGCGGGTCGGTGTTGAGCAGCAGTGCCCGGATCTCCCCCCGGTAGCCCGCGTCGATCAGCCCCGGCGCGTTGACGAGCGAGATGCCGTGGCGCGCCGCCAGCCCGGAGCGCGGGAGGACCAGCCCGGCATAGCCGACCGGAATTTCCACCGCGATCCCCGTCCCGATCGAGGCGCGCTCGCCGGGCTCCAGCACGGCGTCCTCGACGCTGTGGAGATCGAGCCCGGCGTCGCCGGGGTGGGCGCGGGCCGGCACCTGCGCCCGGTTGTCCAGGCGTGTGACACGGAGCTCCACCGCTCCGACTAGTCGGCGGTGGGGGCGCTCGGCGACAGGGCGTACGGCGCGTAGCGAGCGGCGACCCCGGGCGGGAGCCGGGCCCAGACCCGGACGCCGTCCGGGGTGTCCTCGCGCTCGAGGTCACCGGCGAACTCGTGGAGCTCGGCCAGGCGCCCGCCCTCCTCGTAGGGCACGAGCAGCTCAACCTCGGATAGGCGGCGGGCGAACTCGATCTGGATCCGCTCGATGAGCGCCGGAATCCCCTCGCCACTGACCGCCGAGACCAGCAGCGCCCCCGGGTGCCGATGGGCCAGCTCGGCCCGGCGGTCCTCGTCGATCCGGTCGGCCTTGGCCAGCACCAGCAGGCGCCGGGCCTCGTCGGCGCCGATCTCGTGCAGGACGTCGTCGACGGCGTGGGTCATGGCCTCCAGCTCCTCCTCGTCGACCGAGGCGTCGACGACGTGGAGGATCAGGTCGGCGAGCCGGGTCTCCTCCAGGGTGGCGCCGAACGCGTCGACCAACTGGTGGGGCAGCTTGCGGATGAAGCCGACCGTGTCGGTCAGCAGGTAGTCCCGGCCGTCGGCTCGCAGGACGCGGGTGGTCGGATCCAGGGTGTGGAACAGCCGGTCGCGGACCGGAACCGAGGACCCCGTCATGGCGTTGAGCAGGGTCGACTTCCCGGCGTTCGTGTACCCGGCGAGAGCGACCTGGGGCAAGTGGCCGCGCTCTCGCTCGGCGCGCATCACCGACCGCGTGGAGCGGACGTGGGCGAGCCGGCGCTTGAGCGCGGAGATCCGGTCACGGGCCAGGCGGCGGTCGGTCTCGATCTGGGTCTCGCCCGGTCCGCGGGTTCCGATTCCGCCCCCGAGGCGCTCCAGGTGCGACCACAGACCGCGCATCCGGGCCAGGTTGTACTCCAGCTGAGCCAACTCGACCTGGAGCTTGCCCTCGGCGGTGTGCGCGTGGGCGGCAAAGATGTCCAGGATGATCGCGGTCCGGTCGATGACCGGGACGCCGAGCGCGGTCTCCAGGTTGCGCTCCTGGCGCGGGGACAGCTCGTCGTCGCAGGCGACCAGGTTGGCGTCGGACGCGGCGATCTGGTCCTTGAGCTCGTCGAGCTTGCCGGCGCCGAGGTAGGTGTTCGGATGGGGCTGGTCGCGGCGCTGGACGAGCCGGCCGACGGTGGCCACACCGGCGGTCTTGAGCAGCTCCTCCAGCTCGGTCAGCTGATCGTCCTCGCCGGCGGGGACCGCCGCGATCATGACCGCTCGTTGTCGCGCCCGCCCCGGGCGACCCTGCCGCTGTCCGTCGCGGCGCGCGTCCGTCCTGGAATTATCGGTGGCTCTGATTCCTGCCAATTACTCCTGATGGTAGCCGCGCGGGGGGCGGCGAGGCGCGTCAGACGCGGCTTGGGAGGCGGCTGAGGCGCTCGACGGCCTCCACGAGCCGGTCATCGGGCGTGGTGAGCGAGATCCGGAAGAAGCCCTCGCCGTTGGGCCCGTAGGCGCCACCGGGGGAAATCACGACCGCCGCCTCCTCCAGGACGTATTCGCAGTAGGCCGCCGCGGTCTCGAACCCGGCCGGAACCGGCGCCCAGATGTAGATCGTGCCCTTGGGCGGCGTCACGTCGACGCCGGCTTTGGCCAACGCGCCGCAGACGAGGTCGCGACGGCGGGCATAGAGCTCGTTCATCGCCCGCACGTCGGCGTCGACCTCCGGGGCCAGCGCCGCGGCCCCGGCCAGCTGGACGGCCTCGAACAGGCCGGAGTCGACGTTGGACTTCAACCGCCAGTACTCCGCGATCGCCTCGGCGTTGCCGACGATCGCCGCGCACCGCCAGCCGGTCATGTTGTAGCCCTTGGACAGGGAGAAGACTTCGACGCCAACCTCCTTGGCGCCCGGCGTGGCCAGGAACGAGGGGGCCACGTAGCCGTCGAACGTCGTCTCGCTGTACGCGTTGTCGTGGACGACGAGGAAATCCTTGGCCCGCGCCAGGTCGACCACGGACTCGAACAGCCCGTCGGGCACGATGGCGCCGGTCGGGTTGTTCGGGTAATTGAGGAACATCAGCCGGGCGCGGTCGAGCGCGTCGGCCGGGATCGCGGCCAGGTCCGGGGCGAATCCGAGCTCCGGGCGCAGTCCCATGAGCACCGGCTCGCCACCGGCCATCAGCGGGCCGCCGGTGTAGACGGGGTAGCCGGGGTCCGACGCCAGGGCCACGTCACCGGGATCGAGGAAGGCCAGGTTGAGGTTGAAGATGCACTCCTTGGCGCCGATCGCGGGCATCACCTCGGTCTCTGGATCCAGGGTGACGCCGAAGCGGCGCTGGTAGAAGGCGGCCACCGCCTGGCGGAACTCGTCGCGACCGCGGTTCGACGGGTAGGTGTGGGTGCTGGGGTCGGCGACGGCGCGCTGCGCGGCCTCCACCACGGCCGGGTAGGTCGGCGTGTCCGGGTCTCCGATCCCCAAGCTGATCACGTCGATGCCGGCCGCGCGCTTCTCCGCGATCTTGCGCTCCAGCTGGGCGAACAGATAGGGCGGGATCTGATCCAGCCGCTTACTCGGTCTCATGCAACTCCTTGATGAATTCCTCGGCCAGCGCTCCGGAGAACACCGGGAGCGCCCAGCCGGTCAGGGTAACGTGCAGGTCCTCCTCGACCTCGACGACCAGCTCGCCGCCATCGAGCACGACGGTCACCGGCGAGTCTCCGCCAGCCAGGACATGGGCCACGGCCGCCCCGGTCGCGCCGGTGCCGCTCGCCGATGTCTCCCCCACCCCGCGCTCGAAAATCCGGGCCCGGATGCGGTCGGCGGCCAGCGGCGTGTACCACGAGACGTTGGTGCGATTCGGGAACAGCTCGTGGCGCTCGATGCCGCCGCCGATGGCGGGTAGATCAAGCGCATCCAACTCCGTCTCGGAGGCGACGCGGATGGCGGCCTGCGGGTTGCCGACCTGGACATGCTGGAAGGCCCACTCGCGACCATCCGCGGCCAGGCGGGCGCCGCCGTCGGCCGGGCCGGACGGGAAGTCATCTGAGCGGGTGCGCACGCGGCCGATATCGAGTGTGGCAGTCGTCGGCGAGGTGATCGTGGGGCGGATCTCGCCCGCGGCGGTCTGGATCGAGAACGTGTCGGAGTCGGTCCAGCCGCGCCGGCGGAGGTACAGGACCGCCTCCCGGGCGCCGTTGCCGGACAACTCGGCCTCGGACCCGTCCGGATTGAAGATCCGCAGACGGGCCACGTACCCCGGCTCGTCCGGTGGCGAGAGGAGCAGGATCCCGTCCGCGAACACTCCCGTATGGGGCGCGCACAGCTGGCGGATCCGCGCCACGGTCAGCTCAAACGGCAGCGCGTCGCGCTCCACGATCAGGTAGTCGTTGCCCAGCGCGTGCCACTTCTCGAAATTCACGCCGCGGCAGTCTACGCAGGTCTTGAGATGACACCCGGCCCGCCGCGGGGCACTGGTGTACCGTCGCCCCGGCCATGATCAGACGGCGCATGTTCACGTCGGCGACGGCGCCGCTGCTCGCCCTGCTGGCGGTCTCGGTGCTCTCCCTGGCGGCACGCGGCCTGCTCCTGGACGAGCCGTGCATGGCGCCGTGCAACCAGGCCGGCGACCACACCCTGATCTTCGACGAGGCCTACTACGTCAACGCGGCCCGGGTGATCGCGGGAATCCGCCCCCCGGCCGGCTCCCACTACGCCGACGCTCCGCTGGGAACCGATCCCAACGCCGAGCACCCCCAGGGGGCCAAGCTGATCATGGCGGCCGCGATCAAGATCTTCGGCGACGGGCCGTTCGCCTGGCGGATCGGGAGCCTGATCATGGGCTCGATCGCCATCCTGGGCATGTACGCGCTCGTCCGCAGCGTCGGAGGCGATCGCTGGATGGCGGTCGGCGCAGCCGCGCTGATGGCCGCCGACAACCTGATGCTCGTCATGGGGCGGATCGGCACGCTTGACATCTACGCGGTGGCGGCGATGGTCTGGGGCGTCGCCCTGTACGCCCGCGGCCGCCCGGTGGCGGCCGGGGTGGCGCTGGCCGTCGCCACCGCGTTCAAGGAGGTGGCCCCGTACGCCCTGTTCGTCGTGGTGCTGTTCGAACTGGGGCGTCTGCTCGTCGCCCGGCACGACCGGGGCGCGCCGGAGGACTGGCGCCCGCGCGACGCGCTGAAGCGGCTGGCGGCGGTGGTGTTCACCACATGCGGCGTGTTCGTCGGGCTCCTGGCGATCATGGGCGAGATCGCCACGCCGTACGCCGACTCCCAGGCCAAGCTGATCACCGGCGGCCCGTTTGCCGAGATCTCGCACATCATCACCTACGCCTCCGGGCTGACCAGTCCGCACGGGCCGACCGGCATCGCCTCCTATCCATGGCAGTGGCTGATCGATCTCAAGCCGATTCTGTACCTGCGGATCAACCCGTCGCTCCCGGGACACGGGCTGTACGCCATCCACCCGGTCACCGCCTTCTGGGGGATCATCAGCCCGGCGATCCTGCTGGTGGGGATTCCCGCACTGGCGTTCTGCGCCTACCGCCTGGTGCGCCCGGCTCGGCCGGTGGACCGGACGGCGCCGGTCGACCGCCAGCTTCCGATCCTGGCCGTCGCCTGGTTCATCGGCACCTGGCTGCCGTTCGCGCTGGGCAGCCTGATCGACCAGCGCACCAGCTACCTGTATTACATGGTGATCGTGATGCCGGGCGTCTACGTCGCCGCGGCGTACCTGGTGTCGCTGGGCTGGCAGCGGCGGAGCCGGTGGCTGGCGGCGGCCACGATCCTGTGGGGGCTGGGCGTCCTCGTCGCCGCCGTGCTCCTGTACCCGTTCGTGGCCGTGTTCTAAGCCTTGAAGAGGGTGAGGATCTCCCCGGCGACGTCGGCGGCGGATCTGTCGGTGGTGTCGATGACCGTGACCCCGGCCAGCTTGCGCATCCAGGTCAGCTGGCGACGGGCGTAGTTGCGCGTGCGCCGTTTCATGCCCTCCACATCGCCGGCCAGCAGCTCGTCGAACCCCAGAGCCTTGCGGGCGGTCGCCGATGCGCCGGCGGCCTGGGCGCGGCGGACCTCGTCCTCGGCGCCGGCGGCGACCATCGCGTCGACCCGCGCGTCGATCTGTTCGTACAGCCGTTGGCGGTCCATCACCAGACCGACCAGCAACGTCGGTCGCCGGGTGTCGGCCGTCCACAGCTCCGATTCGCCGGTCGGCGGCTCGAGCTCGCCGGCGTCGAGCAGCTCCAGGGCGCGTACGATCCGCTGGCGATCGGTCGGCTCGATCGTCTCCGCCGCCCACGGCGCGCGCTGCGCCAGGGTGGCGTGAAGGGCCGCGGGGCCTCGGAGCTCCAGCTCGGCGATCCATCGCTCACGTACCCCCTGGGGCGGGGCCGGGCGCAGGCTGAGCTCGGTCAGGGCGGCACGCAGGTACAGGCCCGTGCCACCCACGACGATCGGGCGCCGGCCGGACGCCAGCAGCTCGTCGATCTCGGCGTGGGCGAGCTCCGCGTACTGGCCGGCGCTGAAGGTGGCATCGACGGGCAGGAACGAGATGAGCCGGTGGGCGAGCTGCGCCCGCTGGCCGGCGGAGGCCGCGCCGGTCAGGATCTCCAGTCCGCTGTACACCTGCAGGGCATCGGCCGAGACGGCGACGGGCTCCTCGCCGCGCTCACGCAGGAGCCGGCCGAGCTCGATGGCGACATCGGTCTTGCCCACGCCGGTGGGGCCGAACACGGCGATGACGTCTGTCCTCGTGGCGGGCGGCACGAGGAGCAGTATCGTGGAGTGATGGGCGCAGCCGGAGAGCAGTCCAGATGAGGATCGGCGCCGGGATCTCTCAGGCGGGGGATCCGCTGGAGGGAGCCACGGTCGCGGCCGGTCAGGCCGGGGCGGCGCTGGCGGGCGCCCAGACCGACCTGGCGATCGTGTTCGCCAGCGGGACGCATCTGATGGTGCCGGAGGCGACGCTGGCCGCCGTGGAGGCCGAGCTGGCCCCCGGGGCGCTCATCGGCTGCGGCGCGGGCGGCGTGCTGGGCGGCGGGCGGGAGCTGGAGGCCGGGACCGCGGTCGCCGTGTGGGCGGCGTCGCTCGACGGCGGCTCGGCGCAGCCGTTTCAGGCCCGGGTGACCGGGGACGGCGAGACCGGAGTGTTGGAGGGTATCCCGGAGCTGGGCTCCGATGCCGCGCTGATCATGCTGAGCGACCCGTACTCGTTCCCAACCGACGGCGTGCTCGACGGCCTGGCCCGGGAGGCGCCCGGCGTGCCGGTGCTCGGCGGCCTGTCCAGCGCCCGCACGCCGGTCGGCGACGCCGCGCTGTTCTCCGGAGACGAGGTGTGCAGCGAGGGCGCCGTCGGCGTCTGCCTCAACGGCATCGAGATGATCCCGTGCGTCTCCCAGGGAGCGGCCCCGGTGGGACGGGAGATGACGATCACCGCCGCCGAGGAGAACGTGATCCATGAGCTGGCGGGCCGGCCGGCCGTGGAGGCGATCGAGCAGGCGATCGCCGAGCTGCCGCTTCCCCAGCGGGCGCTGCTGGCCGCCGGCCTGCTGATCGGCATCGTCATCGATGGCGGCAAGCCCGAGTACGAGCAGGGCGATTTCCTGGTGCGAGGCGTGCTCGGCGCCGATCCGGACACCGGCGCCGTCTCGGTCGGCGCCGGGGTCGCGCCGGGTCAGGTGGTGCGCCTGCACGCCCGCGATGCCCAATCGGCGGACGCGGATCTGCGCCGCGAGCTCCGGCTCCGGGCCGCCGCGCTCGGCGGCCAGCGGCCGGCGGGCGCCCTGGTGTTCTCCTGCAACGGCCGGGGACGATCGATGTTCGGCGATACCGACCACGACGTGTCGCTGGTGGAGGACGAGCTGGGGACGCCGGCCGCCGCGGGGTTCTTCGCCGCCGGCGAGATCGGGCCGGTGGGCGGGCGCAGCTTCCTGCACGGCTTCACCGCGACGGTCGCGGTGTTCCCCGGCTGACTGCTGCGAGTCGGACGCGGCTGGCTCCGCCCTTCCTCCTGCGTAGACTGCGCGCCCGTGCCGCGCCGCCAGCGACTCGTGCTCTCCAGCGCCACCGCGCTCGTCACCGGCGCCACGGGCGGCATCGGCGAGGCCATCGCGCGGGGGCTGCGGGCGCGAGGAGCCCGGCTGGTCCTCAGCGGGCGCCGCCCGGATGCCCTGGAGCGCATCGCCGGTGAGCTCGCCGCCACGCCGATCGTCGCCGACCTGTCGGATCGAGACGACGTGGCCCGGCTGGGCCGGGAGGCCGTGGCGGCCGGGGTCGACGTCTACGTGGCGAATGCGGCGCTGCCGGCCACCGGGCTGATCCTGGAGCTGACCGCCGAGGACGTCGACCGGATGCTCGACGTCAACCTGCGCGCGCCGATCGCGCTGGCCGAGGCCATCGCGCCGTCGTTGGTGGCCCACGGCCGCGGCCACATGGTGTTCATCTCGTCGCTGTCGGGCAAAGCCGCCAACCCCGGGTCATCGATGTACTCGGCCACGAAGTTCGGCCTGCGGGGGTTCGCGTTCGGCTTACGTGAGGACCTGCGAACGCACCGGGTGGGCGTCTCGGTGGTGGCGCCGGGCTTCATCCGGGACGCCGGCATGTTCGCCAAGACCGGCCTGCGCCTCCCCCCTGGGGTCGGCACCCGTACCCCGGAGCAGGTCGCCGCGGCGGTGGTGACGGCGATCGAGCGCAACCGGGCTGAGGTCGACGTCGCCCCCCTGACGCTGCGCCTGGGCGCGGCGTTCGCGTCCGTGGCGCCGGCCACAGCCGCCTGGGGCGCCCGCGTGATGGGCTCGCACCGGATCGCCGGCGAGATGGCCGAGCGTCAGCGCGGCCAGCGCTGAGCGTCAGCCGCGGAGCCGGCGCGCCCGGAGCGGCCGGTGCGGTTGGGCATCGGCGTCGGGGTGTGCGGGGGTCTCGACGGCCTCGTGCTCACCGGTGACCGAGGCGAGCGCCAGCATGATCTCGTCAGCCAGCTTGGCGCTGTGGTGGGACATCTCGGGCGTGGCCTTGACCCGGACGACGACGTCGTCGCCGTCGACCTCCTCCAGGTTGACCGAGGCGCCGCTGCGCGTGGCCACGCTGACCTCTTGATCGAGGATGGCCTGGACCTGGGTCGGCCGCACCCCGGACGTGAGCCGGACCTTGACGTCGACCGCATCCGGCTCGGTCAGCGGCACGACCACGGCCCCCAGCACCGAGTTGTTGGGGATCATGATCTGATCAGAACCGCTGGTCAGCGTCGTGTACAGCAGGCCGAGCGAGCTGACGATCCCCTCCTGGGTGCCGCCGATCGTGCTGGCCTGCAGCCGGACCCGGTCGCCGACCCGGAACGACCGGGCGCTGATCAGCACCATGCCGGCGAACACGTTCCCCAGCGTCTGCTGCGCGGCCAGACCAAAGATGACAGCCGTGAACGCGCCTCCGACCGCGAGCGTCTGGCTGGTCACCCCGGCCACGCTCAGCGCCGCGATGATGGCGATGATGGCGATCACCAAACGGATCAGGAACGCGACCGTGCCGGCCGTGGCCGGATCCATCCGCCGGAAGAAGATCGGGCCCACCGATTTGCCGATCGCCCGCGCCAGCGCAAAGCCGATCGCCATCACCGCAACCACCGTGACGATCGTGATCGGCGTCTGGAGGTGGCTCTTCCATCCGTGCTTGATCGGCCCCCACTTATCGCCGTCGTTGAGGTAGTCGTAGGCGACGATGACGCCGATGAGCAGCGGAATCAGGATGAGCAACTGCCGCCGGGACCCTGCGGCGTCACGGTCGTCGACGTCGATCGACAGCCCGACGCGCTCCCACGCGTCGCTCCGCGTCTCGAACATGTGCTCAAGGTTGAGACCCCGGCGTGATGGCTTGAATTGCCTCGGCATAGCGTCTGGTGGTCCGACTCTTCTTGTAACTATCGCGTCTGCACGCCGGAAGTTTCGCTCAACCTACGCCCAGCCCGACGCTGGAAGGTGGCCTCCGCGTGACCGCCCCGGCGTCCCCCGTCAGCCGTGGAGTCGGCGCGGCTCGGCGGTACCGTTGCCGTTGCCGTTGCCATCAACGGCCTCGTGCTCGCCCGTCACCGAGGCGAGCGCCACCATGATCTCGTCGGCCAGCTTGGCACTGTCGTGCCACATCTCCGGCGTCGCCTTCACCCGGACCACCACGTCGTCGCCGTCGACCTCCTCCAGGTTGACCGAGGCGCCGCTGCGGGTGGGGACGTTGACCTCCTGGTCCAGGATGGCCTGGACCTGGGTCGGCCGCACCCCGGACGTGAGCCGGACCTTGACGTCGACCGCGTCCGGCTCGGTCAGCGGCACGACGACGGCCGCCAGCACGTTGTTGTTCGGGATCATGATCTGGTCAGAACCGCTGGTCAGCGTCGTGTACAGCAGGCCGAGCGAGCTGACGATCCCCTCCTGGGTGCCAATCGTGCCCGCCTGCAGACGGATGCGGTCGCCAACCCGGAACGACCGGGCGCTGATCAGCACCATGCCGGCAAACACGTTCCCCAGCGTCTGCTGCGCGGCCAGACCAAAGATCACAGCCGTGAACGCACCGCCGACCGCCAGCGTCTGGCTGGTCACCCCGGCCACGCTCAACGCCGCGATGATCGCGACGATGGCGATCACCAAACGGATCAGGAACGCCACGGTGCCCGCCGTGGCCGGATCCATCCGCCGGAAGAAGAACGGCCCGACGGACTTGCCGATCGCCCGCGCCAGCGCGAAGCCGATCGCCATCACCGCAACCACGGTCACGATCGTGATCGGCGTCTGCAGGTGGCTCTTCCATCCGTGCTTGATCGGCCCCCACTTATCGCCGTCGTTGAGGTAGTCGTAGGCGACGATCACGCCGATCAGGAGCGGTATGAGGACCAGCAGCTGACGTCGCCCGGCCGCAGCGTCGCGGTCGTCGACGTCGATCGACAGCCCGACGCGCTCCCACGCGTCGCTCCGCGTCTCGAACATGCGCTCGAGATTGAGGTCCCGTCGAGTTGGTTTGAATTGCCTCGGCATAGCGTCTGGTGTCCGCTTCTCTTGTACCTATCGCGTCGGACGGCCGAAGGTTTCGCTCAACACCCCGGCGTCGAACAGTGATTCCTGAGCCGGAGCGGGAGGCGGCGACTCGGGCCGGGTGGCACGTATGTAGGCGGCTCGGCCGCGCTCCGACGGCGCCAACTCCGGGCCCTTGACGAGTTCCGCCAAGCGCTTCCGCTCCAGCGGTGACATATATGCACCGTTGCGGTACAGCGCACGATAGCGGTCAAGCAGGTCAGGACGATGCGCTGCCAGCCACTCCATGAACAGGCCGCGCACGTCGCCCCGCAGGTGCAGGGCAATTCCGGTGACATACGCCGCGCCCGCCTCGGTCGCCATCTCCAGAATCTGCTCCACCTGCCGGGGGTCGTCGTTGATGCCCGGCATCAGCGGCGCCACCAGAATCCCCGTCCGGATCCCGGCCCGGGTCAGCTCGGCCACCGCCTCCAGCCGCGCCCGCGGGTTGGGCGTGTGGGGCTCGGTCGCCCGCCAGGCCTTGTCGTCGATCGTGGGCACCGACAGCGCCGCGCTGAAGTCGGCCCGCTCGCTCAGCTCCTTCATCAGCGCCAGATCCCGCAACAGCAGGGGCGATTTCGTCAGCACCGACCCCGGATTGCGTGCGTCGATCATCGCCTGCCAGATCCCGGGTATCAGCTTGTAGCGCCCCTCCACCCACTGGTAGGGGTCGGTATTGGTCCCCAGGGCGATGTGCTCGCCCTTCCAGGACGGCCGCGCCAACTCGACCCTCAGCCGCTCCGGGGCGTTGACCTTGACGATGATCTGCCGCTCGAAATCCTCGCCGGCGTTGAAGTCCAGGTACGTGTGCGTCGGCCGGGCGAAGCAGTTGTGCGAGACGACGCCATTGGCGATGAAGTCACCGGTGCCGGTGGTGATGTCATAGAGCGGCAGCGCGCGGCCGAGAGGCTCGATCTCCGCCACTCGGAGATCGGCGAACGTCTTGACCATCTGCCCTTCGATGTCACGCTTGCGGCTGATCGCCGGGTCGGTCAGGTGAAAGAAGCGCAGGTGCTCGGACAGGCCGCCGCGCACCCGGATGCTCTTAAGCCCATTCTCATTTCGCGTCGTGTCGATTCCCACGTCGAAACTCAGACGCCGTAGGCAGGCCTCCGTCCAGGCGAGGACCTGCGAATCGGCGTTCGAGATCCGCAGCGCGAAGGCGCTCCGGCAGCCCTCCGCGTCGAAGATGCCGGCCAGAAACCCCCGGCACCAATCCATGCCGGGCGACAGCGGCCAGTCGGTCAGGCTGCGGATGTGCCCGACGGACGCCGCGCTTGACGCCGTGATCGCGCTGACCTCGCGGTGTGCGCCGGCGGCTCTCTGAAAGACCCGCTGCCCGGTGACAATCTCGGCCTGCAGCAGGAATTCCCGCGCCCGGCGGAGCGCATCCAGATCGGCGAGGGCGAGACGGAACCGGTGGTGGGTCTCCTCGCCGCGCGACCGGCGGTTGTAGACGTCGGTGCCAAGCGTTCCGTCGCCCCTGACGATCCCACACAGATACCCGCGCCGGTACTCCTCGTTGTGGGTCGGCTGAGGCGCGAATGCGCCGGTGCCGACGAGATGATTGCGAGTCGTCAGGTGCGGCCGATCAGGCTCAGAACGTCCGCTGTTGAGCACGTGCTTCCAGCCCCGGTTGGTCAGAAAGCGATGGTCTCCACTGACGACCAGTTCGGTGCCGCCCTCGAGTCGGACGCAGTAGGCAGGCTTAATCGTGATCCACCGGTCGAGCACGGTCGTCTCCACGTACCGGCGGTATCCGGATTCGCCGATCCGGGTGCCGTAGATCGTGTCGCCGACCTCGATCTCGGCAAGCGATTTGTGGCGCCCATCGCCCATAAGCAACGGGGTTTCACCCCACATGCAGTAGCGGCATGCATGGCTGCAACCTCTGTACGGATTTATCGTCCACCGGAACGGCATCTGCGACGCCTCCGGCACCCGGTTCAGAATCGATTTGGCGCGGACCTCGTAGAACCGGGTCGAGATCGCGTCCGGCGCCTCGAAATGGCGGACGACCGCCTCCTCCCGGTAGCCCGGCAGCCGGGCGCGCTCCTCCTCGTCGATGCTGAGATTGCTCCAACGCACGAACACACGTTCGCATACGGGGCGGATGGACGAACGCCCTTCCCTCCTCCGCCGCAGGGATGAGGCCGGATTCGCCGCCCAGAGGGAGGCAGGCGGCCTCCGGCGGTCGTACGCTCTGCCGGTGAAGCGCGATAG
>JBPYFQ010000260.1:0-5461 GCA_051985625.1 Solirubrobacteraceae bacterium | reverse complement strand
CCCACGCACCTACGAAGGACCGTCATTTGGTCGTTCCTCCTCTCTCACTCCCTGAGTACCGGCCTCTCCAGCCGGGTGCTTCAATCGTTTGCAGAACCTACATCAGACTGCCGCGGGCTGTCAACCGCAATCGTGTGCAGAACTCGGCGCACGTGGGTTTGAAACGCGTCGAAGCTCGCCTCAGGACGGTCGGAGATCGATCCCGGCGGCTCGTGCCTGCACGGCCAGCAGCGCGGCGAAGTCGTCATCGGCGTGCCCCGCGTCGATCGCCGCCTGGAGCTGGTCGCGGACGGCCTGTGTGACCGGAAGGCTCAGGTCGGCCTCCCGAGCGGCGTCAAGGCCGAGATCCAGGTCCTTGCGCAGCAGGGTGGAGGTGAACGTCGCGGTCCAGTCCAGGTCGACGAGCGCCGGCGTCTTGTAGCCCGAGAAGGCCGATCCCATCGCACTGTCGTTGATGAAATCGAGGTACGCGCGACGGCTGACGCCGTTGGCCTCGACGAGCAGGGCGGTCTCGACCAGGGACTGGATGACCGCGGCCAGGAACAGGTTGTGGGCGATCTTCACCAGCCGGGCGGCGTCGGCGTCGCCGATGTAGTGCGCGCCCCGGCCGAGGATCTCCAGGTACGGCCGGACGGTGGCCATCTCAGGTTCGGGCCCGGACACGGCGAACAGGGCGCCGCCGCCGGCCACGTGCTTGCCGTTGCCGCTGATCGGCGCGGCGAGCAGAATGGCGCCACGGCGGGCGGCGGCCCCGCGCACCTCGGCGGAGGCCTCGGCCGAGATCGTCGAGCAGTCGACTATGAGCCGCGGCGCGACTGCCGGGTCGCTGAGCACCCCCGTCTGC
This sequence comes from Solirubrobacteraceae bacterium, assembly GCA_051985625.1. Lineage (GTDB taxonomy): Bacteria > Actinomycetota > Thermoleophilia > Solirubrobacterales > Solirubrobacteraceae > Palsa-465. The sequence goes on along the minus strand of JBPYFQ010000260.1, from coordinate 4,617 downwards.
TCGTCGAGCATGACCGCGGTGAAGTCGGCGGGGCCCGCGACCGTGGTGAAGACGATGTCCCGATCGGCGAGGGCGCGCGGAACGTCGACGATCGCCGCGCCGAGCGCGGCCAGCGGCTCGGCCTTCTCCTTGGTGCGGTTGTAGACGGCGACGTCGCAGCCCGCCTCCAGGAGGCGCGTGACCAGGGGCAACCCCATCCGACCCACGCCGATCCAGCCGATACGGTGGCCGTTGTTGTTATCCGCCACGTCTTCCTCCCTGGGTCGGGTGCGCGTCGCCGTTGGGATCCGATTGACATCCAGTGAGCAGCGTTTTATTTTGCATCGCACCTGCGAACGATTGCAAGCTGACGTTACCGTGGGGGCGTCAAGATCGCCGGGGACCAGCCGGCCGCGGGCTGCCACATGACTGAACCCCTGACCACCACCCAAGCGCTGACCGCCGTGACCCTGCGGCAGGTCGCCGAGCACGCAGGGGTCCATCCCGCCACGGTGTCCCGCGCGCTCAACCCGGAGACCCAGCAGATGGTGAGCGCCGACACCCTGGAGCGGGTGCTGGCGGCCGCGCGTGAGCTCAACTACCGGACGAACACGATCGCCCGCAGCCTGCGCACCCAGCGCTCCATGACGGTGGGCGTGGTCATTCCGGACATCACCAACCCACTGTTCCCGCGGATGCTGCGCGGCATCGACGACGCCCTGGAGAAGGTCCAGTACGCGTCGCTGGTTGCCTACACCGACGGACGCGACGAACGCCTGATGGACCGGTTCGAGGTCCTGCGCCAGCGCGGCGTCGACGGCCTGATCGTCGCCACGGCGCGCCACACCGACCGGGTGCTCGACCGCCTGGAGGCCAGCGGCGTGCCCGTCGTCCAGATCAACCGCCGCTCCCAGAACCGGGCGATCCCCTCGGTCACCGCCGACGACCGCGGCGGCGTCCAGCTCGCCGTGGAGCATCTGGTGGAACTCGGCCACCGGCGCATCGCCCACGTCGGCGCCCCGCAAACGCACAGCACGGGCCGCATGCGGCTCGCCGGATTCCGCGCCGGCATGCGCCGCGCGGGGCTGGACGTCCCCGCCGGCCACGTCCAGCTTGGACGCGCCTTCACGATGGAGGAGGGAGCCCGAGCCGGTGCCGAGCTGATCGCCGCCCACCCGGACGTGACCGCCATCGTCGCCGGCAACGACCTGATGGGGCTCGGCTGCTACGACGCGCTCCGCGCCGCCGGGCTGCGGTGTCCCGAGGACGTCTCGGTGGTCGGTTTCAACGACATGACGTTCGCCGACCGGTTCGATCCGCCGATGACGACGATCCACTTCGACCACTACGAGATCGGCGCGGCCGCGGTCGACGTGCTGATGCGCCGGCTGCGCTCGGCCAACCCAGTGCCGGCGGCGGTCCGCCTAGAGCTCGACACGCGGCTCGTCGTGCGCGCCTCGACCGCCCCGCCGCGCTGACGGACGCACTCGGCGCGCGCGTCCCCTCGAAGGCGGACGGGCAGGACAACCCCGCGACGGCCCCGGCTCTTGCAATCGTTCGCAGAGATCTTCAGAATAACAATGGTTGCCCGGTCAACCACGAGGAGAGCCATGCCATCGAGAGCCTTCGTCGCCCCGCCTGAGCTCGACGAGTACGCCGAGCGCTTCCAGGACTACTTCACGTTCGAGCGCCGCGACGACGGCGTGCTGCTGGTGCGGGGCCACACCCGGGGCGGGCCGATCCTGCTCAGCGTCGAGGACCACCGCGCGCTCGGCCAGATGCTCAAGACCGTCGGCGCCGATCCGAAGAACGAGATCCTCATCCTGACCGGCACGGGGGACGAGTTCATGATGGAGACCGACGAGGATGGGTTCGCGCTGGAGGACGAGGACCTTTCCTACTGGGCCTACGAGTACGCCTACAAGGACGGCCGGATCAACGTCAGCGCGCTCGTCAACGACCTGGAGATCCCCACCATCGGGGTCCTGAACGGGCCGGGGTTCCACACCGAGATCTGCCTCATGTGCGACCTGACGATCTGCAGCGAGGATGCCATCGTGTTCGATCTCCACTACGACATCGGCTCGGTCCCGGGGGATGGGATCCACAGCTGCTTCCAGGAGCTGCTGGGCGTCAAGCGCGCCGCCTACGCGCTCCTGACCGGCGAGGCGATCGACGCGCGCAAGGCGCTCGAGTACGGGATGGTCAACGAGGTGGTCCCGCGTGACCAGCTGATCGACCGGGCCTGGCAGCTGGCCGACCACATCATGGCCCAGCCGCGGACGATCCGGCGGCTGACCACTCAGATCGTCCGCCGGCCCTGGCGCCGGCGAATCACCGACGACCTCGACGGCGGGTTCGGCATCCAGATGTTCGGCCACGTCGCCCAGAAGGCGAGCGTCCACGGCGAGACGGCGGTCCGCGGGACCGTCGACTACGTGCGCCAGGGGCGGCGCAACAACTTCGACTGAGGCGATGAGCGAGTTGACGGATGCCTCGGCCGGCGGCGCGGCCGAACTGCGCCGGCTGGCGACCCAGATCAAGCTCGACGTGCTCGACATGGTGTCGATCCAGGGGTTCGGCTACCTGGGTCAGGGCCTGTCGGCGGCCGAGCAGTTCGCAATGCTGTTCGGGGGGGCCATGCGCCACGGGCATGACCGCTTCGTCCTGTCGCCGGGGCACTACGCGGCGGTGTTCTATGCGGCGGCGGCCGAGGTGGGGCTGCTTGACCGCGCCGCCCTCGCCGACTACGGCGCCGACGGCGCGTTGCTGGAGGCGATCTCCACCGAGCGCACCCCGGGTGTCGATCTAAGTTGCGGGTCGCTCGGCCAGGGACTGTCCGGGGCGATCGGACTCGTCCTGGCCGATCGGCTGGCCGGCCAGGACCGTCGCACGTTCGCCTTCCTGAGCGACGGCGAGATGGAGGAGGGCCAGGTGTGGGAGGCGGCGATGTTCGCCGCCCACCACGGCCTGGGCGCGCTCACCGTCGCGCTCGACGCCAATGGCTCCCAGGTCGACGGCGCCATCACCACGGTGACGACGGTCGAGCCGATCGCCGACAAGTGGCGGGCCTTCCTGTGGCATACGCAGGACGTCGACGGACACGACATCGAGGCGCTGGGTGCGGCGTTCGCCGCAGCCGCGGACGACCCGCGGCCCTCGGTGATCATCGCCCGCACCGACATCCTCGGCCGGCTGACGTCGATCCCGGCCACCGCCGACGGCCACTTCCTCAAGCTCGACGACGACCTGCAGCGGGCCATCCGTGCCGAGCTGCAGGACTCGGTGGAGGCACCGCATGGTCAATGACCCGCCGTACCGGACGGTGCTCAAGCCCTTCGGCCAGGCGCTCGTCGACCTCGCCCGGCAGCGCCCCGACGTCGTCTGCCTCGGCGCCGACCTCACCCGCCAGACGGAGACCGACCTGTTCCGCGACCAGCTGGGAGATCGGTTCTTCAACGCGGGCATGGCCGAGGCGAATGCGATCGGGATCGCCGGCGGGCTCGCCCGCGCCGGCCGCACGGTGTTCTTCGCCACCTTCGGGGTCTTCGCGACCAGGCGCTGCCTCGACCAGATCGCGATGGCGGTCGCCTACCCGGCGCTGAACGTGAAGATCATCGGCTTCATGCCGGGCCTGTCGAGCCCGGGCGGCCCGAGCCACCAGGCAATCGAGGACATGGCCCTGATGCGGGCGCTACCGAACATGGCGGTCGTCGACGTGGCCGATGCCACCGAGACGCGGCAGGCCGTCCGCGCCGTGGCCGATCACCCCGGCCCGGTCTACCTCCGGCTCAAGCGGGGCGAGATCCCGCTCATCTTCGACGAGGACCACGCGTTCTCGATGGAGCGCGCTCAGGTGCTCGCCCCGGGTGGCGAGGTGGTACTCATCGGGTCGGGGATGATGCTGGCCGCGGTCCTCGCCGCCGCCGAGGCGCTCCGGGCGCATGGCGTGGAGGTGGGCGTCCTCAACGTGCCGGTCGTCAAGCCGCTCGATGCGCCGACGATCGTGAAGGCCGGCCGCGGAACACGAGCGGTCATCACCGCCGAGAACCACTCCGTGATCGGGGGACTGGGATCGGCCGTCGCCGAGGCACTGGCCGAGGCCGGCTTCGGAGGTCGGTTGATCCGGGTCGGCATCCAGGACCGGTTCGCCGAGTCGGGAAGCCGCTCGTACCTGTTCTCCCGGTACGGGCTGTCCGTGCAGCGGATCGTGGACGAGGCCTGGCGGGCCCTGAGCCGCACCGATCCGGTGCCGGTGGTCGGCGACATCGCCGCCGACGAGGGGACGTACGCGCCGGTCTGACCGGGGGTCGCGTGACGCCTTGACCGGGCTGTCTACGTCGCCCAATTGCGGTATTGAGAAACCGGCTCGAGGCCGTAGATTTGCCGCCCATCATGGGCCGGCACGGGCGCCGGTACAGCAGGACCGAGGAGGAACATGCGCACAGGATGCTCCGATCTGCCTGACCCCACGCCGTGCGAGGACGCAACGGCGGCGGGCGGCGAGCCGATCGATCATCACGTGGAGGAGCTGCTGCTGGCGTTCAACGATCTGGAGCGGCAGCGCCGGCAGGAGGCGAACCCCCCGCCGCCGCCCTGCGACGGGTAGCCTGGGCCCCGGGTCTGGCCGGGGGATCT
>JBPYFQ010000259.1:0-3313 GCA_051985625.1 Solirubrobacteraceae bacterium | reverse complement strand
GGCTTTCACCGGGGCGATCGCGAGCTTCAGGGCCAGCCATCCGGGCACCCCGGTCGCCACCACCGAGCCCGTGGCCGACTACCTGCTGGCGGCGCTCGGCGCGGACAATCTGACGCCATGGACGTTCCAGGCCGACGTCATGAACGGCGTGGACCCGTCGCCGCAGAACGTGGCCGCGGTGCGGGCCCTGTTCACCCAGCGCAAGGTGAAGGCGCTGCTGTACAACCAGCAGGTGACCGACCCGCTGACGCAGTCGTTTATCACGCTTGCCCAGCAGAACCACATCCCGGTCGTAAGCGTCTACGAGACGATGCCAGTGCCCGGGTACGACTTCCAGACCTGGATGCTGGCCGAGGTGCAGGCCCTGCGCAAGGCGGTCACCGGCCAGCTCTCGACCGAGCGTCTGTGAGGCAGCGATGGCGCAGGAAATAGCGCAGGAAACAGCATGGCAGCAGGCAGGCGCGCAGCAGACGACTGGCACGGATCTGCTGAGGCTCGACGGCATAGGCGTATCGCTGGGCGGTCGCCAGGTGCTGAGCGATGTCTCGTTCACGATCCGCAAGGGCGAGTTCACCGGTCTCATTGGTCCCAACGGCGCCGGCAAGACCACCCTGCTCCGCGTCATCCTCGGCCTGCAGGAACCGTCGAGCGGCCAAGTGCTCATCGACGGCGAGCCACGGCAGAAGAGCAACAAGAGCAGCATCGGCTATGTGCCGCAGAAGCTGGTCATCGACCCCGACATGCCGATGCGGGCCCGCGATGTCGTGTCGCTCGGCCTGGACGGCCATCGGCTCGGGTTTGGCTTCCCGTCCCGGCGGCGCCGGGACCTGGTCAACAGGACACTGCGCGACGTCGGGGCGGAGAAGTACGCCGACACAAGGGTCGGCGAGTTGTCCGGCGGCGAGCAGCAGCGGGTGCTGATCGCGCACGCGCTGATCTCGCGGCCGAAGCTGCTGCTGCTCGACGAGCCGCTGGCGAACCTCGATCTGAAGAGCGAGCAGGAGATCGTCGCGGTGCTCGGCAAGCTGGTTCGCGAGCACGGGATCTCGGTGCTGCTTTCCGCGCACGACATGAACCCCCTGCTCAGCGTGATGGACCGGATCGTGTACGTCGCGAACGGCCGGGTCGCTACCGGCAGCACCGATGAGGTGGTCACCTCCGAGGGCCTCACCAGGCTGTACGGCCACCATGTGGACGTCGTCCGGGTGCATGACCGCGTCCTTGTGGTGGCGGGCGAGTAAGCGGACACGGCCATGCACTACCTCTTCGAGCCTGGCCTGCTGGCCTCCGGCCCGGTCCGGACGGCCTTGCTGATCGGTGCCATCGTCGCCATCACCTCTGGCGTCATCGGCGTGTTCACGGTCACCCGCGGCCAGAGCTTCGCCGGGCACTCGCTGGCAGACATCGCCACCACCGGTGGCGCCGGCGCATTCCTCGTCGGCCTCAACCAGTTCTGGGGCTTCCTCGCCGCCGGGGTCGCCGCCGCCGGCCTGATGGAGGCGATCGGCGTGCAGCGCCGCCGCGGCCGGGACGTCGCCACCGGCGTGGTGCTCGGCGCCGCGCTCGGTGCCGCCGCGCTCTTCCTGTACCTGGGAACGTTGCGGACGGCCACGACCGGCGCCTCTTTCACGATCTTGTTCGGCTCCATCTTCGTGATCAGCCCGGACACCGTGCCCGCACTGGTCGCCTCGGGCGTCGTCGCGGTCCTCGCGGTGGCCGTGCTCGCCCGGGTACTGCTGCTGACCTCGCTGTCCCCGGACCTAGCCAGGGCGCGCGGGGTCAACGTCCGCCTGGTCGGCGCGGTTTACCTGATGGCACTGGCCGTCTCGGTGTCGCTGGCCGCTGTGGCGATCGGCGCGGTGCTGTCCACCGCGCTGCTAATCGGCCCGGCCGCCACCGCGCTCCGCCTCACGAAGAGTCCCCTCCGGGCCATGGCCACCTCGGCGCTCATCGGCCTCGCCGTCACCTGGCTGGGCATCGTGCTCGCCTACGACTCCTACTACTGGCCGCCGCACGGCCACGGCTGGCCGGTGAGCTTCTTCGTGGTCGCGCTCGTCATGATCGGCTACCTGCTCACGTACGCGAGAAAGCCGCGCCGGCTGGCGCCACGATCGCCGCACGAGGGGGCCGAATGTTCTCCGGCCTGATGATGAACACCTGGATCGCCGCCAGCATCGTCGCCGTCATCGCGGGGATGACCGGTTTCTTCGCGGTCTTGCGCGGCGACACCTTCGCCGCGCACGCCATCCCGAACGGCGCGTTCGCCGGCGCCGCGGGGGCCAGCCTGTTGGGCATCAACGTCATCTGGGGGCTCGCGGTCTTCGCGGTGGGCGGAGCGCTCGGCATCGGCGCGCTCGGACGCAAGGCCAGGCATGACGTGGTGACCGCGCTCACGCTGGTGCTCATGCTCGGCATCGGCGCGCTGTTCGTCAGCGTGAGCAGCCAGTACGCGCAGCAGACGTACTCGCTGCTGTTCGGTGAGGTGTTCGGGGTCAGCCGCGGCGAGGTGCTGCCGATCGCGGGGCTCGGGCTGGCCGCCCTCGCGGCGATCGGGCTGGTGTTCCGCCCGCTCATGATCACCTCGGCGCTGCCGGAGGTCGCCGACGCCCGCGGCGTCTCGACCCGCAAGACCGAGCTTTACTTCCTCATCGTGATGGCTCTCGCGACGTCCATGACCGTGCCAGTGGTCGGCGCCCTGCTGATGTTCAGCCTGATGATCGGGCCGGCCGCCGCGGCACGCAGCGTCACCGCTCGCCCCGGTGTAGCGCTGGCCTTGTCGATCGCGATCGCGCTGGCCAGCGTGTGGCTGTCCATCGCCCTGTCCTACCGCACCAACTGGCCCTTGGGCTTTTTCGTCGGCATCACCGGCGCGGCCTTCTACCTGCTGGGACAGGCCGCGCGTACCTTTGAGCGCAAGCGCGCGTCCTAGTCCCGAAGCGGCGCAACGAATTCCTCTGATCGCCTGTCATTCCCGTCGGCCAAGCCGACCCGAGCCAATCGAAGGCCCCGGAGTCGGCCGCGTACGTTCGGGATAAGAATGGTTCTATGACCAACCGGCTGAAGGACGCGACCAGCCCCTACCTGCTGCAGCACGCCGACAACCCGGTGGACTGGTGGCAGTGGGGCGACGAGGCGTTCGCCGAGGCGCGGCGGCGGGACGTGCCGGTGCTGCTGTCCGTCGGGTACGCGGCGTGCCACTGGTGCCACGTGATGGCACACGAGTCATTCGAGGACCCGGCGACGGCCGCCGTCGTCAACGAGAACGTTGTCGCGATCAAGGTGGACCGCGAGGAACGGCCCGACATCGACGCCG
>JBPYFQ010000258.1:0-9680 GCA_051985625.1 Solirubrobacteraceae bacterium | reverse complement strand
CCGGAAGTCAGGTCCTTGTTGCCCTGATTACCGGCGCGCCGGAGATTGGTCAGTTGCCGCTCTGCCCCGGGGTGGTCAAGGTGGCCACGCCCGGAGCCGAGTTGCCGCGGGCCACGTTGCCGTGGGCCGCCGGACCGTTAGCGGCTGACACGGCGACGCTGTGCCCGATCGACGCGGCCGACGCGGACTTCCCATGTGAAGTGTGGGTGCGAGTGGACCGGGTGCGGGCGCGGCTGGACCGGGCATGGCTCCGGGTGGACCGGGCATGGCTCCGGGTGGACCGGGCGATCCGCGAGACCCCGCGCGGCGCGGCGGCCGCCTGCCCCGCGTGGCCCGTGTGTCCGGGCGCCGCGGCCGAGGCGCCGTGGCTGCCCGCCGAGGCGCCGTGGGGTCCGGTCGCCGCGACGGCGCGGTGGGCCGCGCCCTGTCCGCGCGTGCCGGATTTGCCCGGCGAGGCGAGGATCGCCGGGGTCCATGTCTGTGCGGCGGCGGCGCCGTTCCCGTGGTGGCGGTGGGCGGCGCCCCGCCCGTGGGAGCGCTGCGGCCGCCCGGCCGCGTGCCCGGTGGCCGTCGCCCGGGCATGGGTCGCCGCGTGGGCGCCGGGTGTGGCTCGCAGGCGGGCGTCGGCGCGGGTGGCAGCAGGCTGTAGCCGGGACGGAGCCGGGGAGGCGTGTGCTGCGGCCGGGGTGGCCGGGGCGGTGGTGCGAGCCGGGGGCACCGGTGGCGTCACCAGGTGGCGGATCTCTCCGGCTCCGACCGCCGCCACCGCGACGACCGCGGCGCCGGTGGCCACCGTCTTGGCCGAGGCGACCAGGCCAATCGCCTTGCCGGTAGCGCCGGCGGCGACACCCGCGCTGCCGCCGCCCGGGCTGGAGCCGACGCCGGTGAGCCGGGCCAGGAGCCCGGCGGCAGTGGCCACGGGAAGAGCCGGGGACAGGGCGCGAAGCTCGGCCTGGCGGGCGGGAATGGCCGCGGCGAAGGCCCCGCAGGCGGCGCAGTCGCGCAGGTGGGCCCGGACGCGCCGGCCGCGGAGCGCGCGCCGGTCGCCGTCGGAGACGATCCGCTGGATCTCGTCACACGCCATGGCGCGTCCCTCCGCGAACTCCTGAAGCGTGCGCCGGGCCTCGAGCACCGTCTGCTTGGCCGCTCCCACCGAGATGCCGAAGGCCTGCGCGATCTCCTCGTGCGGGAGCCCGCTCAGCTCCCGCATGACCAGCGCGCCCCGCTGGCGTTCCGGCAGATCGCCCAGGTCGGCGACGAGCGTCGCCAGCCGGACGCGTTCCTCCATCACCTCGTGGGGCGACCGCTCGGCAGCGGACACTGCCTCGGCCGGCAGTTCCTGGGCCGGTCGCCGGCGGCGCAGGAGCGAGATCGACTCGTTGTGGGCGATCCGGTACAGCCATGGGCGCAGCGGGGCGTTCCGGCGATCCTCCCGGAGCGCCACCAGGGCCTGTGTGAACGTCGTCTGGAGCGCGTCCTGAGCGTCGTGGTCGTTGCCCAGGAGCGAGCGGCAGTAGCGATACAGCGGCTGGTGAAAGCGCTGGAACAGGACGTCGAAGGCCGCGTCGCTGCCGCCGCCGGCCAGCTGGGCCAGCCGCTCGTCTCCGGCCATGCGCAAATGGACCGGCGGCAGGCGGGCACGCAGGCCAGGCGGGGGAGCGGCATGGGCTTCCATCGCGCACATCTTCTAACACGCGCGATGAAAGCGAAAGTCAGAAGGCACAAGTTTGCGGCGTAAGGGCCGGCCCGGACCGGCAGCTAACGGTCGTGAGCATCATCGACCGGACCATGTGGCGGCAATGGCGAGTGCAGCGGCTGGTGAGCGCCGGGTTCGACGCCGAGCTCGCCGAGCATCTCGCGGCCCAGGATCACGTCGACCTGCACGCGCTGCTGGAGCTCGTCGACCGGGGCTGCCCGCCGCACCTGGCGGTGCGGATCCTGGCTCCAGTCGACGAACCGCTGGAGGAGGCGTGAGCGGCGCTGGTACGGTCCGGCCGATGGAGCCGGTTGCCGGCACCCCGACGGTGCGGCGCGACCCTGAGTCGCGCGCGTGGGTCAGCGCGCTCCAGAGTGGCGGGAGCGAGCGGGACCGGGCGGCGGCCGAGCTGCATGCGCTGCTCCTGCGAGCGACCCGGTTCGAGCTCTGGCGCCGCCACGCCGGGGGCTGGACCGCATCTCGGGAGACGATCGAGGACCTGGCGATGCAGAGCGCCGACGACGCGCTGAGCGCGATCCTCCGCAAGCTCGACGACTACCGGTTTGAGAGTCGATTCACCACCTGGGCCTACAAGTTCGCGATCCTGGAGGCGGCCACTCGCGCCCGGCGCCGGGCCTGGCAGGCGCGAGAGGTGCCGGTCGACGCCGAGGTGTGGGCGGCGTTGCCGTCGCCGGCGTGCGAGCCCAGCCATGAGGTCGAGACCCGCGACCAGCTGCGGACGATCCTGGACGCGATCCGGACGGAGCTCTCCCCGCATCAGCGTGAGGTGCTCGGCGCGCTGGTCCTGGCCGAGGTGCCGATCGACGTGCTCGCCGAGCGGCTGGGCACGACGCGCGGAGCGCTGTACAAGACACTTCACGACGCGCGGCGCAAGCTCCGCGCGGCCGTAGGAGCGGGTACATGACCAATCAAGAGCACAGCCGGCAACGCCTGATGGCAGGCCTCCTGGGCCCCGTCGGCCCGGAGCTGACCTGTGAGGAGTGCTTTGACCTGCTCGACGTCTACGTTGAGTGTGAGATTGCTGACATGCGGGCCGACGAGCGGGTCGCGGGGATGCGTGAGCACCTGCGCGGCTGCCCGGCATGCGCCGAGGAGCACGACAGCCTTCGGGCTCTGCTCACGGCGCCGGCCCCCGAATACGACGGAGGCGGAGCGACATGAGCAAGCAGACATTCGTGATTGCCGGAGCGAGCCTGGCCGGCGCCAAGGCGGCCGAGCAACTGCGGGAGCGGGGGTTCGACGGCCGCATCGTCCTGGTCGGAGCGGAGGCCGACCGGCCCTACGAGCGCCCGCCGCTCAGCAAGGAGTACCTGCAGGGCCACGCCGAGCGCGAGAAGGTGTACGTCCACCCGTCCGACTTCTACGACGACAACCAGATCGAGTTCCTGGCCGAGACGACCGTGTCGGCGATCGATCCGGCCGCGTCGACCGTCACGCTCCAACCCGGCGGCGAGCTCGTCTACGACAAGCTGCTGCTGACGACCGGGGCCGAGCCGCGGCGACTGTCGTGCCCGGGGGCCGACCTGGACGGGATTCGCTACCTGCGCACCGTCGAAGACAGCGACGGTCTGCGCGAGCAACTGACGTCCGGCCGGCGGGTAGCGGTCGTCGGCGCGGGCTGGATCGGCAGCGAGGTGGCAGCCACCGCCCGCCAGCGCGGGGCCGACGTGACGCTGATCGATCCGCTGGCGCTGCCCAACGAGCGGATCTTCGGCCCCGAGATCGGCGAGTTCTACCGCGACGTGCACGCCGGGCACGGCGTGACCCTGGCTCTCGGCCAGGGGGTCGATGCCTTCGAGGGGAATGGGACCGTGGCCGCGGTGCGCGTCACCGGCGGGGAGCGCATCGAGTGCGACCTGGCCGTCGTCGGCGTCGGCGTCGGCCCGCGGGACCAGCTGGCGCGGGAGGCCGGGCTGACCGTGGACAACGGCGTCGTGGTCGACGAGCATCTGCGGAGCTCGGCGCCGAACATCTTCGCCGCCGGGGACGTCGCCAACTTCTGGCATCCGTTCTTCGAGACGCGAATGCGGATCGAGCACTGGTCGAACGCGCTCAACGGCGGCCCGGCCGCGGCCCGGTCGATGCTCGGCGACACGGCGGGCTACGACCGGATCCCGTACTTCTTCTCCGACCAGTACGAGGTCGGTATGGAGTACTCGGGCTTTGCCCCCAGCTGGGACCGGGTCGTGTTCCGCGGCGACCGCGAAGGCGGCGAGTTCATCGCGTTCTGGCTGTCCGACGGCCGCGTCGTCGCCGGGATGAACGTCAACGTCTGGGATGTCAACCCGCACGTCCAGGCGCTCATCCGGTCCCGGCGCCAGGTCGATGTCGGCGCCCTGACCGACACGGATACGCCACTGGAGTCGCTGGCCGGCGAGGTGACGACCTAAGCCTGGATCCACCGATAACGGGTTGAGACTCGGCGTCGGGAGCCGAGTCAGTCGTCATCGGCGGAGCACCATAAGGGTGGATCCTATGGGCGACGCCGATGGCGTCTGACGACGGCTATCCGGCGGCGAGACGACCGCGGGATCGGTGGATCCAGGCTAAGCGGCCGGCCCGCCCCGGCCGTTGGACTGCACCGGGGCGATGTTCTGGTTGTGCCGGAACACGTTGTCCGGGTCATACGTGGTCTTGACGGCGACCAGCCGCTCGTGGTTGCACCCGTACGCCTGCCTCACCCTGACGTCGCCCTCCTCACCCAGGTTGTTGACGTAGACGCCGTCCGCGAACGACGGCCGGAGCGCGTCGAAGAGCTCGCGCGTCCAGGCGATGTTCCGCGGCGAGTCGGCCGGATCCGCCCACTGGGAGAGGATCAGACAGTCGTACCGGGCCTGGCGGTGCGGATATGCGGTGGCCGTGGGGTCGATCCGGCTGGCGGCGCCGTGCAGCTGCTGGAGGCCGATGCCGGAGCTCTCCGACGGCATCCGCTCGGCGAACTCGAGCAGCGCGCCGACGCTGTGGTCATCCAGGGCCGCCAGCGATCCGGCCTTCCAGTAGTGCTGCATCCCGGACGGGAAGCCGCCGTCGCGCTCCTGCTGCATGAGGTGATACGGCGTCTTCCGAATCTCATCGGATTCGGGACCGAGCGCCCGGAGCGGGCGCAGCAACCGCTCGCAGTCGCCGGGGGATCCGGCGTGGCAGACGCTGATCGCGACGCCCACCTCGCCGTTGGCGCGGTACACCGAGGCCATCGTCGTGAGCTCGTCGGGGGCCCCGGCCGCCATCTCGTGATAGACGGCGAGCGCCGCCGGCGCGCTCTGGGCGTCGTAGGTGAGCCATCCGGTGAGGACGGTGTCGATCGGGTGCAGCTCGAACTCAAACGAGGTGACGACGCCGAAGTTGCCGCCGCCTCCGCGCAGCGCCCAGAACAGATCGGGGTGCTCCTCGGCGTCCGCCGTGATCCGGTCACCTGAAGCGGTGACGATCTCCGCGGCGAGCAGGTTGTCGCAGGTCAGGCCGTAGAGGCCGTTGAGCCATCCCAGCCCTCCCCCCAGGGCCAGGCCGGACAGTCCGGTCACCGAGACCACGCCCGTCGGCGTCGCCAGTCCGAACCTCCGCGTGGCCTGGTCGAACTCGCCGAGCGTGACTCCGGCCTGCGTCGTCGCGGTCCGGCGCGACGTGTCGACGCGGACGTCCTTCATGAGCGACAGGTCGAGCATCACTCCCCCGTCGCACACCGCAGTGCCCGCCACCCCGTGCCCGCCGCCCTTGACCGTGAGCGGGAGGTCGTGGGCGCGGGCGAACGTGACGCCGGCGACGACGTCCTCGGCGCCCGCGCAGCGGACGATCGCCGCGGGGCGCCGGTCGATCATGGCGTTGAAGACGCGTCGGGCCCGGTCGTAACCAATGGTCTCGGGCAGCAGCACCTGTCCCTGGATGTGGGCCGCGATGTCGTCCATCACGGTCGCCCGCCTGTGCGTGGCCATCGGACGCTCCTTTGTTCCCCGGTCGTGGTCCGGCGAGGCTGTCACGCGGCCGGTGGCGTCGGCAATGGGGTGCGCACCCCATCCGCCGAGCGGTTTCCGGACGACAGGCGGGATGATCATGGGGTGGCCGCCGTCTCCAGATCCATCAGGTGATCCGGTGCTCGTCCGGGTGAACCGAGCTGATGGCAGCGTGATCGCATGCGAGCTGGTGGGGGATCGCGCCGCGGCGCCGCTGCTGCTGTGCCACGGGCTGGCCGACTCGCGCCGCGCGGCTTGGCTTCTGGAGCGCCCGGCGCGCGAGCTCGGCCTGCTCGTGATCGCCCCTGACCGCCCGGGCATCGGGCTGAGCGAGCCGCGCCGGCTGGAGCGGGTGGTCGACTGGGTCGATGATGCCATCGTCGTCCTCGACGCCCTGGAGGCGGGGACCGCTGGCGTCCTCGGGATCTCCGGCGGTGGCCCGTTTGCCGCCGCCTGTGCGGCCCGGCTGGGCGACCGAGTGGAGGCGCTCGTCCTCGCCTCCGCGCTGGGCATGCCCGAGTGGGGCACGCGGCAGATGGCCTTAGGGGAGCGGCTGTCGCTGGCGGTCGCCGGCCGCGTTCCGGGGTTCGGCGGCTGGTTCCTGGGGCGGCTGGCCGCCCTGGGCGACGTCTCCCCGGAGCTGTTCTTCCGAATCGTCACCGCGGAGCTTCCGCCGGTCGATCGTCAGGCGCTGCGTGGCGCGGATCAGCGAGGCGCGTTCGTGGACGGGTTCCGGGAGGCGTTCCGCGGCGGCAGCGCCGGGGTCGGACAGGATCTGCGGGTCCTCACCCGCCCCTGGGGGTTCGACCTGGGCGCGATCCGGTCGCCCACGTTCGTCCACCACGGCGACGCCGACACGACGGTCGCGGTGGAGCACGCCCGCCGCTACGCCCAGGACATCCCCGGCGCCGTGCTGCGCCTGCACCCGGGCGATGGCCACTTCTCGATCCTGGATGGGGCCGCCGGGGAGATGCTGCGCGAGGTGCGCGTGCGCTCATAACGGAGGCCGGCCGGCGGGACGTTGCCCGCGGCGCCGTTCGGTGAGACGATGGCTGAGGGTCATCGAGCGCTCCGAAGGAGGGGCCATGCCTGAGCAGAACTGGCGCGTGCATGTGTCGTTCACCGAGGATGAGGACCGCACCCGGGCGGATGCGATCCTGGAGTTGGCCAGCCACAAGTTCCACGGCTTCGGGCAGGCGCGGCGAGCGCCGGACGACCCGAGCGTGCCGGTGATCGGCCAGGAACTGGCCGCCGCCCGGGCCCTGTCGGATCTCTCGCACCAGTTGCTGGAGGAGGCCGCCGCGCGGATCGAGGGCTTCGAGGGACATCCGGTCGACGTGCACGGCTGAGCCGCCGCGCGGCGCCGAGGGGGCCCGCCCGCGCAAGCCCGGCGGCGTGACATCCGTTGATCGGGCGGTTTCAGATGACCGCTCGCACGATTGATCGGCCGCTGGGGGCGGGGCGGCTCGCCCGCCCGGCGCGCTGGCGGCGATGGGTCCTCCTGGTCTGCGCCGGCACGGTCCTGGCGCTGGCGGCGATCCTGGTGGCCCTGGCCTGGCGGGCATCCGATGCACTGATGTACAGCCCTCCGTCGCACTACGCGTGGAGCCTGGCCAGTTATCCCGGCCTGACCCGGGTGGTGGAGCCGCTCACCGTGCACAGCCGCACCGGGGTGACGCTCGTCGGGCGCTTCTTCCCGGGGCGATCCGACGCCACGATCGTCCTCTCGCACGGCTACGGCGGCGACCAGGACGAGGTGCTGGCGGTCGCCAACACGCTGCACGCCGCGGGATTCACCGTCGTGACGTACAACGAGCGCGGCCGGGACGGCAGCGGCGGTCAGGGCACCTGGGGCGCCCTGGAGACGCAGGACCTGCGGTCGGTGATCGACACCGTCGTCCGGCACCCGCATGTCGACCCCCGGGCGATCGGAGAGTTCGGGTTCTCGATCGGCGCCGACATCAGCATCCTGGAGGCCGCCGGGGACCACCGCGTCAAGGCAGTGGTGGCGGACGCCAGCTGGCCGAGCCTGGCCGGCTACATGAAGTCGGGGCTCAGCGACGTCATCCTGCATCCCACCTGGATGTACTCACCGCTGGCGCTGAAGCTCCTGGAGCTGCGCACGGGGGCTGACCTGGGTCAGGTGCGGCCGGTGGCGGCCATCGGCCGGATCAGCCCGCGGCCGATCCTGCTCATCCAGGGCCTGGCCGACACCGACGTGACGCCCCACTCGGGCATCGTCAATTTCGACCACGCACGGCCTCCGCGCCAGCTCTGGCTGGTCAAGGGCGAGGGCCACGAGGGCACCGTGGCGCCCGGGGGAGCCGGAGCGTCCCCGCGCGTCGCCGCCTTCTTCGCCCACGCGCTCATGCCGGCGCGCGGCTGAGCGTCACTCCTCGGCTGAGCCCGGAACCAGCGGCCCCACCGCGCTCTCGGAGAGCACGACGACGGGGCGGTCGGCTTCGGCTGGCAGCTCGGCCGCCACCGAACCCAGCACGGCGGCGCGCAGCCCGCCGTACCCACGCGCGGCGATCACGATCAGCCGGGCTTCCTCGCGGCCGGCCACGGACTGAAGGACCTCGGTCGGCGGACCCGGCTCGATGATGCCGACCGCACCATCGCCGGCGGCCTCCTCGCCGCGGCGGAGAACGTCGGCGGCAAGCTTCTGTACCGCGTCCTCCTGGCCCGTCACCGGTGGCGTCTCCGAGGCCGCTCCCGGGTAGGACCTCAGCGCGCTGAGGTTCTGCCGCGCGTGGACGACCACGGGCCGGAGGCCCAGCCGCCTCGCCAGCCGGCCGGCGAAGGCGGCCGCGACCAGCGCGCGGTCAGACCCGTCCACGCCGCACACCACGCTGGCGTCGGCGCCATCGGTCTCGGCTGGTCGCTCGCCGGCCGGGACGATCACGACCGGACAGGGCGCCTCGGCGGCGAGCTTGCGGCTGACGCTGCCCAGCATCGCCGAGTGGATCGGCCCCCGCCCGCGCGAACCGACGACGACCAGCTCGGCGCCCTCCTGCGCGGCCGTCTCCAGGATCGCGGTCGCCGCCGACCCGTGCACGAGCCGAACGTCGGCCGGCTCGTCGCCCAACCTGGTCCGCAGCGCGGCCGGCAGCTCATCGGCGCCGGACCCGTCGACGGCGTGGACGATCACCAGGCGGGCGGGCAGGGCCTCGGCCAGCCAGCGCCCGGTGGCCAGCACCCGCCCGGCGGCCTCGGAGTCGTCGACTGCGCAGAGGACGGTCTTAGGCATGGGTGTCGATCAAGGCTCGCACCACGGGACGCGCGGTCATCCTAACCGAATCGGGTGCCGGCGCCAGGGCGGGCGCTCCCTCAGCATCCTCGCGGAAGTGGCCCTGCCCGGCGCCGGACGGGGGCGGGCCGGCTCCGGCTCATCCTGGGAGGTCGCGCTGGGGCGGACGGCCATGACGTGCACGATCGTCGCCACGACGACGACGGTCATGAAGACGTGGACCGTGAAGGCGAGGCCGAGCACCCACCACCCCCCGTTGACGAGCGCCACCATCGCTACGGCGCCGGTGACGATCAGCACGGCGGCGGTGAAGATCACGAACATGGCCAGGCCCCCGCCGCTGTCATCCTCCTCGGCGACGGGATCAAGCTCTGTGTCTGTGTCTGTGGCGGTCATGGTGACCTCTTTCAGGTGGTGGGCGAAGTTCGTCGGCACGGGTTTGCACAGTCACCTTGTTTTTACACCAAACCTGTAAAAAACTCAAGGCGATGAGCCCGACGATCTGGCCGCCAGGACCGCCCTGTGGCAGTGGGGCGGCGTCGGGAGCGAGGCGGCGATCCTGCTGTTTCTGGTCGCGACGGCGGGGGCGGTGGCGGGCGCCCGGCGGACGAGGAGGCGACCGGACAGCCCGGCCGCGATGCCGATGCCCGTGTCTACAGAGTGACGCCGATGAGCGTCGGCTCGGGGTTCAGGACGATCCCGAACGCGTCCCGCACCCCATGGCGCAGTTCCCGGGCCAGTGCCAGCAGGTCGGCGGTGGTGGCCC
>JBPYFQ010000257.1:0-3439 GCA_051985625.1 Solirubrobacteraceae bacterium | reverse complement strand
TTGCGCCCCTTGATGGTGACCGCGACGATCTCCTCGGGCAGGCGGCCCTCGTCGGTGGCCTTGACGGCCAGCTCATGGCTGCGCAGCGCCCAGCGATCCATGTCGGCGCGGGTGAGCTCGAGCTCGGCGGCCACCTCGCTGGCCTCCTGAGCCATGTGCTTGCCCGAGAACGGGTTGGTCAGCCCGTCGTGGATCATGGCGTCGATCGCCTTGCCGTCGCCCATGCGCATCCCGAAGCGCGCGTCCTTGAGCATGTAGGGGGCGCTGGACATCGACTCCATGCCGCCGCCCACGCCGATCTCGAGGTCACCGGCCCGGATCGCGGCGTCGATCATGCCGGCCGCGCGGATCCCCGACGCGCACACCTTGTTGATCGTCTCCGACGACACCTCCTTGGGGATGCCGGCCTTGATCTGGGCCTGGCGCGAGGGAATCTGGCCCTGACCGGCCTGGAGCACCTGACCCATCACCACGTGCTGGACCTGCTCGGGGGCGACGTCGGCGCGCTCGAGAGCGGCTTTGATGGCCGTGCCGCCAAGCTCGGTGGCGTCAAGGCTGGAAAGGCCGCCGCCCAGCTTGCCGATCGGCGTGCGGGCGGAGGACAGGATCACGGTTTTCGGCATGGTCACCACTCCGTACTCGAGGGAATGGGCCAATCCTACGCGGTGCCCGTCGGGGGAGCGTCTGACGCCGGAGCGGCACGGTAAGGTCAGCCGATGCGGGTTGAGGCGACCACCACGCCGGCGCTGCGCAGCGGCGCTGACACCGTGGCGATCGGGATCTTCGAAGGTGACTCCCCGGAGGGCCCGCTGTCCGATCTGCTGGGGAGCGGAGAGGCCGGAACCGAGACCGGACGGATCGCCGTGACCCACCTCGACGACTGCCGGGTGATCGTGCTCGGACTCGGCGCCCGCGACGGCTGGGACGGCGAGCGGGCCCGCGCCGCCGCCGCCCTTGCCCACCGCCGAGCCCGTGAGTTGCGAGCCCGCCGGCTGGCCTGGCAGGCGCCCGACGGCGTCGGGACCGACGCGGTCGCCGGGCTGGTCGAGGGCACGCTGCTGGCCGCGTACCGCTTCACGGCCTTCAAGCGGGCGCCCGACACGCCCCGCCACGAGGTGCAGACGCTGGTGGTCTGCGGCGGCGACGCGGCGGCGGTCGCCCAGGCCGCCACGGTCACCGAGGCCCAGAACCGCGCCCGTGACCTCGGCAACCGGCCCGCCAACGAGCTCACCCCCACCGCGCTGGCCGGCTACGCCCGCGAGCTCGACGGACGCGACGGGATCTCCGTGTCCACGCTGGACGAGGACGCCATCCGGGCCGCCGGGATGGGCGCGTTCACCGCCGTCGCGCAGGGGTCAGCCCAATCCGCCCAGCTCATCGAATTGCGCTACGACGGAGCCGCTGCGCCGGAGTCGCCGCTGGTCGCACTGGTGGGCAAGGCGGTCACGTTTGACTCGGGCGGCCTGTCGCTCAAGCAGCCCGCCACGATGCATGAGATGAAGTTCGACATGTGCGGCGGGGCGGCGGTCATCGAGGCGATCGGCGCGCTGGCGGCGCTGCGCGCGCCGGTGCGGCTGCTGGGGATCGTCGGAGCGACCGAGAACCTGCCCAGCTCGACCGCGATCAAGCCGGGCGACATCGTGACCGCGCTGGACGGCACGACGATCGAGATCAACAACACCGACGCCGAGGGCCGCCTGGTGCTGGGCGACTGCCTCACCCACGCCCGGCGGCTGGGGGCGCAGCGGATCGTCGACCTGGCCACGCTGACCGGGGCCATCACCACCGCGCTTGGCACGACCTACGCCGGGCTGATGGCCAACGACGACGCCTGGGCGGGGTCCGTGCAGGCCGCGGGCGCGCGCTCGGGCGAGTTGGTGTGGCGCCTTCCGCTGCACGAGCGCTACGCCGAGATGGTCCGCGGGCGCTACGCCGACATCACCAACCGGACCGAGCGCCGCGAGGCGGCGGCGATCACGGCCGCTGAGTTCCTGCATCACTTCGCCGGCGACCTGCCGTGGGCGCACCTCGACATCGCCGCGGTCTCCGACAACCTGCCGCGCCCCTACCTGGACAAGGGCGCGAGCGGGTTCGGCGTGCGGCTGCTGGTCGAGCTCGGGCTCGCGCTCGGGAAGGGTGTGGCGTGATCCGGCGCCTTTCACTGGCACTGCTGACATGCGGCGTCGCGATGTCGGGGTCTGCGATCGCGGCCGCCCCGGTTCCGACCGGCACGGCGCACCTCAACGGCAGTTTCCTGCTCGCCGGCCGGGTCACCGTGGCCAACAACGTGCGGGGCGAGTACCGGGGCCAGAGCCTGCACCGCACCTGGACCTTCACCGCGCAGTGCGTGACCGGACCGTGCGCGCAGGTCACGCTGGTCCGCCCCCGCGCCGGGGGCACCGACCGGCTGACGCTCAATCAGCGGTCGCCGGGCTATTACGTCGGCTATTCGACGTTCTACCGGCCGCTGCGCTGCGGATCGCGCATGTACGCCCGCGGCGAGCGCGTCCCGTTCCGCATCGCGGTGCGCGTCACCCAGGCGCTGGTGTCCCACGGGCAGATCATCGCCAGCCGGATCAACGCCACCTACCGCAACACGGTCCGCTACAACCTCACCCCGTGCGTGGCCTATCTCGGCTATGACTCGGCCTCCTACCACGGGCACGTGGTCCTGCCGCCGGGGTCCTAGCGGGCTTCGCGCGCGGACCGCCGACCGGCGCGGGGTGGTCGTCCGGAGGTGTGGGCGATTTTGGCCCTCACAGGGCTATTTCTTCCCAAACCTCCGGAAGGACCGGGCGGACCGCTCCCGCCACCCACCGGCCCGAGCCGTTCGTCGTTCAGACGGCTTCCGCCCCAACCGATCGAGTCATCTGCGACGCGTGATCTCCAGCGAACGCATCACCCGGACGACGGCCAGCAGCGCGCCCGGGGGTGTGGGGCATATTCCCCCTCACAGGGGGATTTCTTCCCAAACCTCCGGGATGACCGGGCGGATCGCCCCCGCGACCCACCGGCCCGAGCCGTTTGCCGTTCAGAGCGCCTCCGCCAAACCGATCGAGTCACCCGCGGGGTGTGATCTCCAGCGAGCGCATCACCCGGTCGACGGCCAGCAGCGCGTGCTTGCGCTGCGCGCGCCCGCCGGCCACCACCACGTAGAGGCAGAACGGGCGGCCGGACTGGGTGAAGAAGTGCTGGGCGCCGACCTGCCCCCGGCGGGGGTGGGCCAGGCGGGTAGCGGCGAAGCCGGCCGGGTCGAGCGGGAGCGGCGGGCGGCGCGGCTCGAACAAACCCTGGCCGGGCTGCAGACCCCGTCCGGGGCGGTACTCGGTGAGGGCGAGGAACACGCCCGGGTCCGGCATGCGGCCGGTGCTGCGGTCGCCGAACTCGCCATCGCCGAGCACGACGGGGAAGTCGCCGGCGTGCAGGGTGGCGACGTCGT
>JBPYFQ010000256.1:0-36205 GCA_051985625.1 Solirubrobacteraceae bacterium | reverse complement strand
GCCGAACCTCTAGTACTCGGGCGGGGGCGGGCGGCGGCGGACTGTCCGCGCGTCGTCATACGCCACGGTCTCGCGGCGCGTCCACGCGAAGGTGTAGATGAGCGAGAGGATCAGACCGACGATGCCGACGATGAGCAGCACAGTGCCGGCGGTCTGGATGTTGAAACCGCTGATGGTCGCGGTCACTGCCCACTTGAGGATCGCCCCTATGGCGATGAGCACAATCGACGTACCGATGGTCATGGTTCGCATCTACCCACAAAATCCGCGAACCACGCAATGCCTCGATCACACGTCCGCACGTGCACACTCAACGGCTGACCTCGCGCAACTCCCGTTGCACGTCGCGTGCCATCTCCCGTTTGCGGATCGTGTCGCGCTTGTCGTGGACGTCCTTGCCGCGGGCCAGGGCGATCTCGGCCTTGGCGCGCGAGCCCTCCGGGGTGAAGTAGAGGCGCGTCGGCACCAGGGTCAGGCCGCGTTCGCGGGTCTTAGCCACGAGGCGGTCGATCTCGGACCGGTGCAGGAGCAGCTTGCGCGGACGCTCGGGCTCGTGGTTCTCCCGGGAGGCCGGCCCGTAGGGCGGGATATAGAGGCCGATCAACCAGACCTCGCCGTCGCGCACGGTCGCGTAGGAGTCCTTGAGCTGGGCCTTGCCCTCGCGCAGGGCCTTGACCTCGGTTCCGGTGAGGACGATCCCGCACTCGAAGCGCTCGAGCAGGTGGTAGCGAAACGCGGCCTGGCGGTTGCTCGCCACGTCCCCCGCGGATGCCTTGCGTTTGCCGCCCTTGGCCATGTCGTCTCAGTCCTCGCCGTCCGCGGGTAGGTCCACCGGTAGGAGATCCACCCTACCTCGCGGGGCGTCGATCTGCCCCACGCGCACGGTGACCGGATCGCCGAGGCGGATCAACTTCCCGCTGCGCGTGCCCACGAGCATCGTCGCCTCCTCGTTGAGCTCCCACCAGTCGCCGTGCAGGCGGCGCACGGGCAGCAGGCCCTCGAACGCGCCGGACTCGCCGAAGGCCACGAACGCCCCTACGCCGGCCAGCCCGACCACCTCGCCCTCGAACACCGGGTCGCGCCCGGACGCAAACAGGGTGCTCTCCAAAAAGAAGCAGCGGGCGACGTCGTCGGCCGCGCGCTCGATGCTCATCGCCTCGCGTTCGCGGGCCGAGGTGGCCGGGCCGGCCGCGGCTACCCACGACGCCTCCGGGGCCGGAGCGGCGCCGTCGAGCCCGGACAGCAGCGCGCGGTGGCAGATGATGTCGGGATAGCGGCGGATCGGCGAGGTGAAATGGCAGTAGTGGGCCGACTGCAGGCCGGCGTGGCCGAGATTGTGCGGGTCGTAGTAGGCCTGCTTGAGCGAGCGCAGGATGAGGCTGGTGAGCGCGCGGGCGCCCCGGCCCTGGCGAGCGACCCACTGCTCGACGAGCTGGGAGGCCTCCCCCACCAGGTCGGCCGCCTGCTCGGGGGTCATGTGGCCGCGCGGCATCGGCGGCGTGGGCACCCCGAGCGACGCCAGCTGCTCGGCGAGCCGCTCCACCGCGGTCGCGTCCGGGCGCTCGTGGACGCGGAACAGCGCCGGGATGTTGCGGCGCTCCAAGAACTCCGCCACCTGCTCGTTGGCGGAGATCATCAGGTGTTCGATGAGCCGGTGGGACTCGGTCTGGGCCACGGGCGTCACCGCGACGACCTGCCCGTCGCGATCGAAGCTGAACTCCGGCTCGGAGGACTCGAGCGAGATCGCCGCCTGAGCGGCACGGCGGGCGGCCAGCGCGGCCGCGGCCGCGCGGGCCGCGGCCAGGGAGGCGCCCCACGGCTCGGCTGCCCGCTCGGCTCCGGCGAAGATGCGGTCGACGCGGTCATAGTCCAGCCGCTCGTCGGACCGGATGACCGAGCGATAGAACGCCGCCGAGGTCACGCGGTCGCCGGTCAGCACCATTTCGACGGTCACCGTCGCGCGGTCCTCGCCCGGGACCAGCGAGCACGCCCGGTTCGAAAGCGCCTCGGGCAGCATCGGCTCCACCGCTCCGGGCACGTACACGCTCGTGCCGCGGCGGTAAGCCTCGCGGTCGATGAGCGAGCGGGGGTCGACGTGCGCGCACACGTCGGCGATGTGCACCCATACCCGCCAGCTCCCATCGGCCAGCGCCTGGGCCGAGATGGCGTCGTCGAAGTCGCGCGCGCTCGACGGATCGATGGTGAACGTGGGCAGGTCGCGCAGGTCGCGGCGGCCCGGGCTGGCCGCGGCGTCGCGCGCGGCGGCACCGCGGGCCTCGTGCGCGACCGCCGGATCAAACGTCCGCCGCAGGCCGCGGTCGAGCATCAGCGCTTCGATCACGTCCCGCGCGACGTCCGGACGCCCGATCCTCCGCACCACGGTCGCGCGTCGGCCGCCCCGATTGCCGCGCCCGGCCTCGTGACGCACGACGACGAGATCGCCGATCGAGGCCCGGTTATCGCGGCTGATCGCCAGCCGCGGTCCGGAGCCGAAGAAGGGCTCGGCGACGGTGAACTTGCCGTGCCGTTCGAGCACGGCCACGCGCGGACCGGTCAGACCGGGGCCGCGCGCCGACCGCGCGGCGGGGGCGCTCACCTGACCTGCGCCGCGACCGTCCGCTCCGCCACGGTCAGCGCCTCGTCGGTCGTCGTGCGCGGGTTGTCGACCGCATAGACGTTGGGCGAGATGCCGGCTCCCTGGCGGACGCCTCCACCGCCGAGGTTGCGGCCGCTCGGCGTGAAGTACTCACCGACCGTGATGTCGAGCGCGCCGCCGTTGGAGAGGGGCTCGATCTCCTGGAAGACGCCCTTGCCGTAGGTGTGGGTGCCTACGACCTTGGCCCGCCCCCGGTCCTGAAGCGCTCCAGTGACGATCTCGGCCGCCGAGGCCGTGCCCTTGTCGACCAGCACGACCAGAGGGATCGTGGGCGCGATCGCGTCGCCGCGCGCGACGTACACCTGCCGGGGCTGGCTGCGGCCCGCCGTCGACACGATCGTGCCGTCCGGGAGGAACACGCTGGCCACGTTGACGCCCTCCTCGAGCAGGCCGCCGCCGTTCTCGCGCAGATCGAGGATGAGCGCCTGGGCGTGGGCGGCGAGCGCCTTCTCCACCTGGGCCTTGACCTCGTCCCCGGACCCCTGCGTGAAGCTGGTCAGCTCGACATAGCCGACGCGGATGTGGTGGTAGCTGAGCATCTTCTCGGCCGTCACCGGGACCTGGATGTCGGCGCGCGTGACCGTGATCGTGCGCTGCTTGCCACCCCGCTGCACGGTCAGCGTCACCTGGGTCCCCGCCCGGCCCTTGATCAACCGCGACCCGAAGGCGGCCGACCGATTGGCCAGCGACGTCGAGCCCACCCGCACGATGAGGTCGCCGCGCGCCAGCCCGCCTCGCGAGGCCGGCGAGCCGGAGAACACGTCCATCACGCGCAGGCCATGGGGATCGAGCTGGACGTCGATCCCGATCCCGCTCAGATGGGGATCGGACTGGTTGAGGAACGAGCGGTAGTCGGTGGGGTCGAAGTAGTGCGAGTAGGGATCGTTGAGGCTGGACACCATCGCGGCCAGACCCTTGTCGACCAGCTGACCGCGGGTGAGCGGCCGGTAGTACTGCTGCAGGAGGGTGCCGAGCACCTGATCCTCGAGGCGGTTGGGGTTGTCCTGAAAGAACGTGCCCCGTAGCGGCGAGGGCAGGGTGCTGGGGTGCCCGCCCAGCCAGATCCCGACCAGCAGGATCACGACACCCGCGAGGATGCGAATGAGGAGCCGTGGGCGGCTGCGATTGCGGGTGCGAGGCACGTACGGAGGTTAGCCAAGCCCGGACCTGTGCCCGCAATGCGGCCGGCCGGGTCACCCGCAGGCGACCCGGCCGGCCAGCGCCCTGAGCTAACCGGTTACCAGGAGAACTTGTAAACGGTGGTGGAGTGGAACGTCTGTCCGGGGTTGAGCACCACCGATGGCCAGCCAGCCTGGCCGATGTGATGCGGCGAGTCCGGATAGTGCTGGGTCTCCAGCGTGAACGCCGAGGTCTGGCGGTAGATGTGCCCGCTGGACCCGACCAGGTCGCCGACCAGGAAGTTCCCGGTGTAGACCTGCAGGCCCGGCTCGGTCGTAAACGTGGTCACGGTGCGGCCGCTGCTCGGGTCCTCGGCCACCGAGGCCTCCTTCATCTTGCCGGCGTCGCCGAGCACCCAGTTGTGGTCATACCCGTGCGCCGTCTGCAATTGACTACCGAAGGGCATCATGTAATTGAGGATGCGCTGCCCGATCGAATGCATGCTGCGGAAGTCGAAGGGCGTCCCATCAACCGACGCGAACTGACCCGTCGGGATCAGATTGGCATCGGTCGGTGTGAACGTATTCGCGTTGATCTTCAACAGCTGGTCGTAGATGGGGCCGGACGCCTCACCGGCCAGGTTGAAGTACGTGTGCTGGGTCACGTTGATCACGGTCGGATCGCTGGTCGTGGCGCGCCACTGAACCTCCAACGCGTTGGCGCTGGTCAGCTCGTAGGTGAGCTGAACGTTGACCGTCCCCGGGAACCCGTTGTAGCCCGCTGGGTCCGTGTAGGCCAGCACGAGGGAAACGCTGCCCGGGCGCGTCTTCGTGCTCGCCGACCACACCTTGGTGTTCCAGGCGTTCGGTCCGCCGTGCAGGGTGTTGATGTTGTTCGGACCGTTGTTGCCGACCAGGTTGTACGTCGTGCCGTTGAGCGTGAACGAGTGATCCGCGATTCGGTTGGCGTAGCGGCCAATGGCCGCGCCGAAGTACGTATCGCCCGATCCGCCGGCCGCCGGCCACGGCTGGTTCTGGAAGTCATTGACGTAATCGCCGAGGCTCGGGAAGCCCAGCGCCACGTCGGCGGTGCCGGCGTGTTTGCTCGGAACCCAGATCGACTGGATCACCCCGCCGTAATTCGTGATCTTGACCGTCATGCCGTTGCTGTTGGACAGCGTCCACAGCCGAACCGGCTGGCCCCCGGCAGTGCCCCAGGGCACGCTGGAGATACTTGCACTGGCCTTGCGCGCGTGGTGCTTGGCATGGCCGTGGGTGCGCGCGGAGGCACCGGCGCCGAGCGCGAGAGCGAGCACCGCCACGCCAGTCAGCACGCCGACCGCCGCTCGCCGGCCGCGATACAGGAACTGCATGAACCCTCCTCTCATGCGGCTTGCCCCGACCGCAAGCCGCTTTTCTCCGACAGGCCTGGAGTTCGGCCCGTGCGTGAATTGTTAGCGTTCACACGGGAGCGTGTCAAGGCGGGTGCGGTAACGCAGGTGACCGGTCTGGGCCCGGTCTCGCCCGGTTGCGGCCGCGACGCGCGTGGCGTCAGACGCGCAGGAAGCGCCGCAGCGAGAGCCCCGACCCGACGGCGGACACGAGGACTCCGGCGCCGAGCAGCACGGCGACCAGGGCGGTGAAGGCGATGGTGCGCGGAGCCGCGATCAGCGTCCAATTGTTGGCCAGCGGGTCGAGCAGCGCCACCTTGGTGACCCCGAGCACGACGATGGCCAGAAAGGCCCCCGCGGCGCCGACCACGATGCCTTCGATCACGAACGGCCAGCGAATGAACCAGTCGGTGGCCCCGACGAGCTTCATGACCTCGACCTCACGCCGGCGGGCATAGAGCGAGAGCCGGATCGTGTTGGCGATCAGCAGGATCGAGGCCAGCGTCAGCAGCACGGTGAGCACCGCGGCGGTGATCGTGACCAGGTTGGTCACCTCGAGGATCTTCTTGGTGTCGCTGCGCTTGTTCGACACGCTCGACACTGAACGGTCAAACGGCGTCGCGGTGCCGTTGGAGCCGGTCGGGCTCAGCGTGCTGCGCAGGGCGAGCACGTTGGCGGGCTGGTCGGGGATGACGTGGAAGGTGTCGGGCAGCGGGTTGCTGGACAGGAGCGCGTAGGCCATCGGATCCTGCTTTGACTGCTGCGCGTAGGCCTGCGCCTTGGAGACGAACTCCACCGAGCGCACGTGCGGCGTGCTCAGCAGCTCCGAGCGCACCCGCGCCTCGTCGCCAGCGGTCGCCTTGGACTTCATGTAGACGTCGACCATGACCCGGCCGCGGACGCTGTCCGCCGCCCCGTTGGTGGCCTGGACGATCGGGATGAACACGCCGAGCACGAGCATGGTGACCAGGACGGTGGCCAGGGCGGCGAAGCTCGGAGCCGCACTGCGGCGCATCGAGCGCAGCGCCTCGCGCAGGAAGAAACTCAGGGACATCTCGGGCTCAGACTCCGGGCGGGCGGGTGGCCGGCGCGCGGAGGCGCTGCGCGAACTCGCGCGTGCTCTCGTCCCGGGCGTAGCGGCCAGTGGCCTCGTCGCGCACGACGCGGCCGCGGGACAGCTCGAGCACGCGGCGGCGCATCTTGTCGACCATCGTGTGGTCGTGGGTGGCCACGAGCACGGTCGTGCCGGTGCGGTTGATCCGATAGAGCAGACGCATGATGTCGATGCTCGTCTCGGGGTCGAGGTTGCCGGTCGGCTCGTCGGCCAGCAGCAGCGGCGGATGGTTGACGAACGCGCGGGCGATCGACACGCGCTGCTGCTCTCCCCCGGACAGCTGGTCCGGGTAGTTGTGCAGCTTGGTGGCCAGTCCGGTCAGCCGCAGGATGTCCGGCACCTTGGCCCGGATCTCCTTGCGGGTGCCGCCGGTGACCTGGAGCGCGTAGGCGACGTTGTCGTAGACGGTCCGGTGCGACAAAAGCTTGAAGTCCTGGAACACGACGCCGATGTTGCGCCGGAAGAACGGGACCCGTTTGCGAGCGATCTCGGGCAGCGCGTGGCCGGCGACCGTGATGGTGCCGGTCGTCGGCTCCAGCTCTTTGATGAGCAGGCGCATGACGGTCGATTTCCCGGATCCGGTCGAGCCGACCAGGAAGACGAACTCGCCTCGCTCGATCGAGAACGTCGCCTCTTCCAGGCCGATGTCCGCGCCGTACCGCTTGGAGACCCCCCGGAATTCGATGACCTGACGTGCGCCCCCCGCCGGCCTCGTCGTGGTGCGCGGGGAGTCGGCGGCCGCCGCAACGGAACGCCTCCGAGTCCGCGTGGTTTTCGATGAAGTAGCCATAGGGTGCGCAGCAGACTAGCGAGACGGCGGATTGTGTGTCCCACCGGCGGCGGCCTTGCAACACGATTTGCAGGGGTTTGCGCTCCGGCCGCGACGGCTTCACACCCCATCACCCGCGAGCGCTACCGTTGAGCGCGCACATGGCGAAAATCACCGTCTCCGAACTGGACAATGGCCTGCGGCTGCACCGGATTCCCATCGAGGGGACCCGCGCCGTGACCCTCCTGGCCGCGTTCGACGCCGGCGCGCGCACCGAGCGCCCGGAGGAGAACGGCATGGCCCACTTTCTAGAGCATCTTGTGTTCAAGGGCGGAGAGAAGTATCCGACCTATCGGGATGTCAACGAGGCGGCGGAGGGCATCGGCGCCGTTCTCAATGCCTACACCAGCCACGACCTGGTCGCGTTCCACATCACCGCCCGCGCCCAGCGGGGGGCCGAGGCAGCCGATCTCCTGACCGATTTCGTGGCCCGGCCGCGCATCGACGGCGACGAGCTCAACCGTGAGCGCGGGGTCGTGGTGCAGGAGATCGCCCGGGCCGAGGACCAGCCGGCCACCATCGCCGAGCACCTCATCGACGAGGCCGTGTTCGGCGATCACCCGCTTGGCCGCCCGGTCCTGGGAACCGCCGAGCACATCCGGGACACCTTCACGCGTGATGCCATCCTCGCCTTCCGCTCGCGCCGGTGGTCGCCTTCCCGGGGCGGCGCCTTCGCCGTCGGCAACCTTGAGGCGCTGAACGGGGACGGCACGCTGGAGCAGCTGTTCGAGCGGTTCGTCCCCGGCCCGAAGCCCGAGCCCTACGTCGCCGCGCCCGGGCTGGAGCCGCGCGTGCTCGTCCGCCAGCGCGACTCCAACCAGTCGCACCTGCGCATGTCCTACCGCCCCACCGTCGACGTGTCCAACCAGCGCCAGCGGGCCGCCCTCGTCGTGTATGCCACCCTGCTCGGCGGGTCGATGGGGTCGCGCCTGTTCGACGAGATCCGCGAGCAGCGCGGGCTCGCCTACTCGGTCAGCGCCTTCCCCCACGCCTACGCCGACGTGCCGGTCCTCCAGCTATCGGCCGGGCTGGAGTCCGCCAAGTGCGTCGAGGCCTACCACCGCATGCGCGAGATCGTCACCGAGCTGCGCGAGCAGGGCCCGACCGAGCACGAGGTCCAGCGTGCCCGGGCCTACGCGGCCGGCGCCCGGACCCTGGCGTTCGAGAACACGGGCGCGGTGGCCCGCTATGCCGCCCAGCAGACGATCGTGTTCGGCGAGGACGCCGACCCGGACGTCACGATCGCGCTGCTGGACAAGGTCACCTTCGACGAGGTCCGCGAGGTGGCAGCCGGAGTGCCGGACGAGCTGGCCGTGGCCTGCGTCGGCCCGCACACGGTGGAGGAGCTGGAGACGGCCTGAGACACGGGCTCGCCCTAGCTGTGGGCGTGGTCATCCTCGCCGCCGTCGTGACCCTGGCGGTGCTGGGGACGATCAGCCATACCGCCACTCACGACGCGCAGTTCGACGCCGGATCGCCGGTCGTGGGCGCGCCCCAGACGCAGACCACCGCACCCCGCCCCGCCCGTCCGCGCACGCCGCCGCCGCTGACGACGGGCGGCCGGCGCCCGCCGGTCACCGAGGCCGAGGTCCGTCTCCAGCAGGCCCTGACCAAGAGCCTGCGAGCGGGCGGCCCACAGACCGGCGCGCTCGTCTACGACCTGGACGCCAAGTCCGAGCTGTTCGCCCTCCATCCCACCGTCGGCCGCCCGCCGGCCTCGGTGGAGAAGCTGTGGACGACGGCGGCCGTCCTGGACCGGCTCGGTCCCGACACCCGCCTGCACACGATGATCCTGGGCTCCGGGTCCGCGCGCCGCGGGGTCTGGCACGGCGACCTGTACCTGCGCGGCGGCGGCGACCCGACCTTCGGCGACCAGTCGTTCAACCAGTACTGGAACCACGGCGACGGGCCGACGCCCAACCAGCTGGTCTCCCAGCTGACCGGCCACGGGATTCACCGGGTCACCGGCCACGTCTACGCCGACGAGTCGCTGTTCGATCGCCGCCGCGGCGGATTGATGACCAACTACGCCCAGGACATCCCGGACTTCGCCGGCCAGCTGAGCGCGCTGACCTACGACCACGGCACGGCGCTCAAGCACTACTCGCCGGCCACGTTCGCCGCCCACCAGCTCGTCATGACGATGCGCGGGGCGGGCATCCGGGCCAAGGCGTCGACGCACGACAGAAGGGCGCCGGACGGCGCGCACCTGCTGGCGATCGTCAGCTCTCCGCCGATGTCGGACATGCTGCGGCTGATGGACGTGCCGTCCGACGATCTGTTCGCCGAGCTGTTCACCAAGCAACTGGGCGTGCTGTTCGGCACCGGCGGGACGATCCCCGACGGCGCCGGCGTCATCAGCAAGACGATCGCCGACGACTACGGCCTGCATCCCCGCATCCTCGACGGGTCCGGCCTCGGCCGGAAGGACCGCTCCTCGCCCCTGGACATCGTCGACCTGCTGCGGGAGATCTATCGGACGCGGGTCGGCCGGGAGCTTGAGGCCGCGCTGCCGACCGTCGGCAAGCAGGGCACGGTCCTCGGCATCGGCGTCAAGACGCCGGCCAGCGGCAACTGCGTCGCCAAGACCGGCACCCTGAACCAGGTCACCAATCTAGCTGGCTACTGCCGGGCCCGGGACCACCACACGCTGGCGTTCGCGTTCTTCATCGACGGCCCGTTCAACGGCGAGGCCGACATGCTGGAGAGCAAGATGGTCGGCTCGGTGGCCGGCTACTGATCACGCCCTCACCCAGTTGGGGTGATGTCAGGCCGAGTCGCCCTCGTACGCTCCGCCCCATGCCTGTCGCAGTGCACATCACCTGCGGGCATATGACCAAGGGTGACTACGAGCGGGTCATCAAGGATCTCAAGGAGTCCGGCGACAGCGATCCCGAGGGCCGGATCAGCCACGCCGCCTACGGCGAGGACGATGTCCACATGTTCGAGGTCTGGGAGTCCGAGGACCATTTCAACGCCCACCGCGACCGCCTGTTCGAGACGCTCCAGGGCTGCGGGGTCGACGGCGGCATCATCGAGGTGCATCCGCTCCACTCAGAACATCCGGATTGAGCGTCGGGGCCGTCCGAAGTCGGTTTGACGATCGTCCTGTCCACCGAGGACAATCGCGGCCTGTGGAGTTGGCGACTGCTCTGAACCTCCCCGAGGTGCATCGCTACCTGAGCCGGATCAGCGACCGTTGGCCGCTGCAGGTCGTCATGCTCGGTGGCGCTCGGGTCGACGATCTCCACGGGGCGCCCCCGCAGCGCGAGCGAGGGCCGGAGTACGTCATCGTCATCGTCTCCTCGGCGTTCGAGGGAATGCCCTGGCTGGAGCGCGTCTATCAGGCGACCTCGCTGTGGGACGGACTGGAGATGGGCGACACCGCCGACGTTCACTGCTACACGCTGGCCGAGTACCTCCGCCGCAAGGAGACCACGCCGGCGGTGAGGCGCGTGGTGGAGCGCGGGATGCTGCTGTTCGAGGACTCGGACCCGCTGTCCCCGCTGCCGCTGCCCGAGGACGGGGCGCCCCCGGGCCAGCCGGCTTAGCCGCGGATCGCCACCATCCGCTCGATCGGGATCCGCGCCCGGTCGGCAATCTCCGCCGGCACCTTCACCTCGTGGACGCCGTCGCGCAGGGCGTCGCGCAGCTTGGGGAGGGTGATCATCTTCATGAACCGGCACGAGGCGGCCTCGTTGGCGGCGATGAAGTCGACATCGGGCGCCGCCATGCGCAGCGGATGGAGCATCCCGGTCTCGGTGGCGACGATCGCCTCGGGCCGGCCGTCAGACCCACCCCGCTCGGGAGACTGATCCCGCCCGCTTGAGCGGGATCCAAGCTCGTTGGCGTAGCGCATCATCCCGCCGGTCGACAGCATCCGGACCCCGTCGGCGGCGACATCGCCCGAGGCCACGTACTCCATGACGCTGGTCGAGCAGCCGCACTCCGGATGGATGAGGAAGTCGGCGTGGGGATGGGCCCGGCGCACCTCGGTGATGTCCTGCGGCTTGATCCCGGCGTGGACGTGGCACTCCCCGTCCCACACGTGCATGGACCGGCCGAGCGTCTTCTCGACGTAGGCGCCGAGGAACATGTCGGGGCCGAACAGGATCTCGGTGTCCTCACCGTGCTCCCGGTAGATGTGCTCCACCACCTGCACGGCGTTGGCCGACGTGCAGCAGTAGTCGGTCTCGGCCTTGACCTCGGCCGTTGTGTTGACGTACATCACCACGACGGGGCGGGCGGGGGCGAATTTCGCCTTCCAGTCACGCAACTGCGCGGCGGTGATCGAGTCCGCCAGCGAGCAGCCGGCGTCCGGGTCGGGGATCAGGACGGTCTTGTCCGGGCACAGGACCGAGGCGGTCTCGGCCATGAAGTGCACGCCGCAGAACGCAATCGTCTCGGCGTCCGCGGCCGCCGCCTGCTGGGAGAGCCCGAGCGAGTCGCCGACGTAGTCGGCGATGTCCTGGATCTCGGGCAGCTGGTAGTTGTGAGCGAGGATCATCGCGCCGCGGGCGGCTGCCAGCTCGCGCACCTCGTCCTGGAGGGCGGGGATGTTCTCGAGCAGCAGCGGTGCGTCCATGGCGCTGTGCATGGGCAGGTTCATGTCAATGGGGTGAGGATGAGGGAGAGATCGAGGGCGGGCGCGCTGTGGGTGACAGCGCCCATCGAGACGAAGTCTACGCCGGTCTCTGCCACGGCCCGGAGGGTCTCCAGGGTCACCCCGCCGCTCGCCTCCAGCTCCGCGCGGCCAGCCACGCGGGCCACCGCCTCCCGCAGCTGTGCCGGGGTCATGTTGTCCAGCAGGATCCGCGGCGCGCCCGCCGCCAGGGCCTCGTCGATCTCGGCCGGGGTGCGGCATTCCACCTCCAGCGGGAGGCCCGGGGCGCGCTCCCGCGCCCGGCGGACGGCCTCCCCCACCCCGCCGGCCAGGGCCGCGTGGTTCTCCTTGATCAGGACGGCGTCGTACAGCCCGGCCCGGTGGTTGGTGGCGCCCCCGGCCGCGACCGCCGCCTTCTCCAGCCCGCGCAGGCCCGGGGTCGTCTTGCGCGTGTCCAGGACTCGGGCGCCCGTGCCGTCGACCGCCTGCACCGCCCGGGCAGCCATCGTCGCCACCCCGGACAGCCGGGCCAGCAGGTTGAGCGCCGTGCGCTCGGCAGAGAGCAGCGCCCGGGCGCGCCCGTGCACGGTGAGCACGGGTCCCGATTCCCGCCACACGCCCTCGGCCACCGAGCGCTCAAACGCCGCGTCCGGGTCGAGCGCCCGGAACGTCGCCTCGGCCAGGTCAAGGCCGAAGATGACCCCCGGCGCCTTCTGGGAGATCACCGCCTCGGCCCGGGTGTCGGCGGGGACCGTCGCCTCGGTGGTCACATCGCCCGCACCCAGGTCCTCGGCCAGCGCCTGGGCGACGATGTCCGGGGTGGTGGCGGTGTCAGCCATCACAGGACAGCACCCGGATCGTCGCGAACGACGGATCCGCAGCGCCGTGCAGCCGCGCGCCGGCTGAGGTCAGCTCCCGCAGGTAGCCGACGACCTCCGCGGTGACCCGCTCGCCGGGCAGCAGCGTCGGCACGCCGGGCGGGTAGCCGGCAATCGACTCGCAGGAGATCCGGCCGATGGCGTCGTCGACGGCGACGGTCTCGGCCCGGCCGAAGAACGCGTCCCGGATCGGCACCACGGTCTGATGCTCGAGCGCCGCCGGCGGCGCGATCATCTCCTCGCCCTCCCCGGGACGCGAGACGGCGCGGACGGTCTCGGCGAAATCGTGGGCGAAGCGCTCGAGCGGCTCGATCGGCTGGCCCAGTCCGAGCACCAGCACCAGCGTGGCGTGGGTGGCCAGTTCGATGTAGATGTCGTAGGAGGCCCGCAGCTCGGCGGCCAGTTCATAGCCGGTGCTGCCGGTGCCGCGGACGTCGATGACAATTCTGAGCGGGTCCCATCCGGCGATCCCGGGCCGGCCGACCATCTGCTCGCCCACGACGGCGCACCCGGGGATCGCCTCGATCCGCTCGCGGGCGACCCGGGACGCCGCGATCGTCCGGTCGAGCAGCGCCTCGCCGTGGGCGTGCAGCTGGCGCCGGGCGCTGTCCAGCGAGGCGAGCAGCAGCGAGTTGGGGCTGGTGGAGCGCACCAGCCGCACGCAGCGGGCCACCTCGTCGGGATCGACCAGGCCGTCGGCGGCAATATGGAGCATCGCCGACTGGGTCATGCTGCCGACGATCTTGTGGGTCGAGGCCAGGACGGCGTCGGCGCCCTGGCGCAGCGGCGACTCCGGCAGCGACGGGTGGAAGCCGAAGTGCGATCCCCAGGCGCAGTCGACGATGAGGGCCACGTCCCGGGCGTGGGCCACCTCGGCGCAGCCGGCCACGTCGGCGGCCATCCCGTAGTAGGTGGGCGAGACGATGAAGGCCGCCCCGATGTCCGGCGACCGGGCGAGCGCGGCGTCCAGCGCCTCGGGGGTCACGCCGTGGGCCATGCCCAGCTCGGCGTCGTACTCGGGCGCCACGAAGCTGGCCATCCCGCCGCTGAGCACGAGACCGTCGACGATGCTGGCGTGGGAGTTGCGCTGCACGAGCACGTGGTCGCCCGGCGTGGCCAGCGCCAGGCAGAGGGCGTGGTTGCCCTGGGTGGCGCCGTTTGACAGGAACCAGGTGCGGCCGGCCCCGTAGGCGTCGGCGGCCAGCTCCTCGGCCCGCTCGTAGGGGGTCGGCGTCGGCCCGGTGTCGATGCCCTCGATGTCCTGGCAGATGTCGAGGGCCAGCGCCCGCTCGCCGATCGCCGAGCGCAGGCCGGGATCGGCGCCGGGGCCGCCCTTGTGGCCGGGGACGTGGAAGCGCACCGACCCGCGGGACCCATAGGACACGATCGCGTCGAGGTACGGGGCGGTCGGCAGCTCGCGGCGGGGACGGCGGGCGTCGGCGGGCTGAGGCGCGGCGGTGCGCCCCGGGGGCTCGCTCACCTCGGCGCCGTCGCGCGTCTGGGCGCCGTCGTAGAGCTCGGAGTCGGAACGGATATCGGTCATCTGGCCGCCTTCAACAGGTAACTGCGGACGAAGCCGTCGAGGTCGCCGTCGAGCACCCGGTTGGCATCGCCCATCTCAAAATCGGTCCGATGGTCCTTGACCATCGTGTAGGGGTGAAGCACGTAGGAGCGGATCTGCGAGCCGAAGTTGACGTCCTGGGCCTCGCCCTTCTCCCGGGCGATCTCCTCACGCCGCCTGCGCTCCTCCAGCTCCAGCAGCTTCGACCGCAGCATAGCCATCGCCTCGGCCTTGTTGGACGACTGCGACCGCTCGTTCTGGCACTGGACCACGATCCCGGTCGGCTTGTGGGTGATGCGGACGGCCGAGTCGGTCTTGTTGACGTGCTGGCCGCCGGCCCCGCTGGCCCGGTAGGTGTCGATCTGGAGGTCGTCGTCGTCGATCTCCACCTCGGCCGCCTCCTCGACGACCGGCGAGACCTCCACCCCGGCAAACGACGTCTGCCGGCGGTTGGCCGAGTCGAACGGCGACAGCCGCACCAGCCGGTGCACGCCCTTCTCCGAGCCGTACAGCCCGTAGGCGTTCTCGCCGCGCACGCGGAAGGTGGCCGATTTGATCCCGGCCTCCTCTCCCGGTGAGGCCTCCAGCAGCTCGACCCCGAAGCCGCGCTTCTCGGCCCAGCGCATCTCCATACGCAGGACCATCTCGGCCCAGTCCTGGGCATCGGTGCCCCCGGCGCCGGCGTTGACCGTGACCAGCGCGTCGCCGCCGTCGTAGCGCCCGGAGAACAACCGCTCCTCCTCCAGCTCGTCGAGGCGGGCCTGGACCGCGGCGATCTGGTCCTCCAGCTCGCCGGCGATCTCCGGATCTTCCTCGGCCAGCTCGGCGAGCGGCTCGAGGTCCTCGACGTCGGACTCCAGGGCCCGGAAGACGCTCAGCTTGCGGGTGGCCCGGGCATGCTCGGCCGAGACCTTGGCCGCGTGCTCCTGGTCGTCCCAGAAGCCGGCCGCTCCCATCTCCTGTTCGAGCGCGGTGGTGCGCTCCTCCAGTTGCGCCGGGTCAAAGATAGTCCGCAAGCAGCTTCAACTGCCCGCGGATTGCCGCGAGACGCTGGGGGAGCGGCTCTGAGGGGGCGGTGGCCATGGGCGATCACACTAGCAACGCGCCAGGTTGCTTCATCCCCCGGTAAGTGGGGTACCTGCCAGACCTGTACGGCCGTAACCAGAGGGAGGCTTCGCCGTGTATAGACAGGTGCTCGACCCGGTGTCCCATTCGCTGGGGCTCACGTCAATCTTCGCGATCGTGCCGCTGCTCGTCCTGTTCGTCCTGCTGGGCGTGCTGCGGATGAAGGCCCATTGGGCGTCACTGGTGGCGCTCGCGGCGGGTCTGATCGTCGCCGTGGCGGTCTACAGCATGCCCGCCGGGCAGGCCGGCGACTCGGCCCTGGAGGGAGCCGCGTTCGGCTTCTGGCCGATCATGTGGATCGTCATCAACGCCCTGTGGATCTTCAACATGACCGAGGAGACGGGGTACTTCGACGTGCTCCGCCGGGCGTTCGGCTCCGTCTCAGACGACGTCCGCATCCAGGTGGTGGTGATCGCCTTCTGCTTCGGCGCGCTGCTCGAGGCGCTGGCCGGCTTCGGAACGCCGGTGGCGATCTGCGGGATCATGCTGGTCGGCCTCGGGCTCAGCCCGGTACGGGCCGCAGCGGTGGCACTCCTCGCCGACACGGCCCCGGTGGCCTTCGGCGCCATCGCCATCCCGATCACGACGCTGGCTCAGGTGACCGGCCTACCGGTCCAGCACTTGTCGCAGATGGTCGGCCGCCAGACGCCGTTCCTGGCCGCGGTGCTGCCGTTCGCGCTGATCCTGATGGTCGACGGCCGCCGTGGGGTGCGCAAGACGTGGCCGGCCGCGCTCGTGGCGGGGCTGACGTTCGCCGTCCTCCAGTTCGTCGTCTCCAACTACATCTCGATGCAGCTGACCGACATCGTCGCCGCCCTCGGCTCGGCCGGCGCGCTCGTGCTGTTCCTGCGCGTCTGGCAGCCGACGGACCGGATCACGGCCGGCCGGCTCGACCCGAGCGCCCGCCCGGCGATCGCCGGCGGCGGGACCAGTGACGCGGCGTTCGAGCGCGACGTTACGACACGCTCTGGATCAGGCCAGGGCGAGCCGCCGGCCAGCCGGCGGGACACGCTCATCGCCTTCGCCCCGTACGCCATCATCGTGGTGATCCTGGGGATCATGAGCCTCACGTCGGTGATCAAGTGGCTCGACGGCGCCACCACCGAGTTCCTGTGGCCCGGGCTCCACGTCATCGGCCACACCGGCAAGGCCCCGACCAGCGAGACCTTCAAGCTCAACTGGTTCACCGCCGCGGGCACCGGCCTACTGGTGTCCGGCATCCTGTCCGCCATCGTCCTCCGGGTTTCCCCCGTCCGCGCCCTCGCCATCTACGGGCGGACCCTGTACAAGATCCGCTGGGCGCTGCTCACGGTCTGCACCGTGCTGGCACTGGCCTACGTGATGAACATGTCCGGGCAGACGACGACGCTGGGCACCTGGGCCGCGGGCGCCGGCGGCTTCTTCGCCTTCCTGTCGCCGATCATCGGCTGGTTCGGGACGGCCGTCACCGGCTCGGACACCTCGACCAACTCGCTGTTCGGCGGCCTGCAGGTGGCGGCGGCGCACAAGTCCGGTCTCTCGCCGACGCTGCTGGCGGCGGGCAACAGCTCCGGCGGGGTCCTGGCCAAGATGATCTCGCCCCAGAACCTGGCCATCGGCGCGGCGGCGGTCGGCCTGGGCGGGCGCGAGGGCGACGTCTTCCGCAAGGTCATCGCCTGGAGCGTCGGCTTCGTCCTGCTCATGGGGCTGCTGGTGTTCCTGCAGTCGACCTCGGTGCTGAGCTGGATGGTGCCGTAGGGAGGCCGGGCTCAGTCGAGGTACGGGTAGCCCTCGAGGGTCAGGAACTCGGTCAGGTCGTCCGACAGCGCGACGCGCTCGAAGATCGTGCGCGTCTCGTCCGGACGGCCGGCCTCCCACGTCTCGGCGCCGACCTCCAGCCGGATCTTCTCCGTCTCCTCGTCGAGGATCTGGCGGACCAGCTCGGGCGTCACCGTCCGGCCGTCGTCGAGCGCGACGCCATGATGGACCCACTGCCAGATCTGGGTGCGGGAGATCTCGGCCGTGGCGGCGTCCTCCATCAGGGAGTTGATCGCCGCGGCGCCGCGGCCGCCCAGCCAGAACGAGATGTACTGGAAGCCCACGTTGACGTTGGTGCGCAGGCCCTGCTCGGTGATGGCGCCGGGCGTCGAGGCCAGATCGAGCAGTTCGGCGGCGGTCACGCTGACGTCGTCGCGCCGGCGATCGAGCTGGTTCGGCCGCCCCTCCAGGCCCGTCTGAAACACCTCGCGCGCCACCGGCACCAGGTCCGGGTGGGCCACCCAGGTGCCGTCGTAGCCCTGGCGGACCTCGCGCTCCTTGTCGGCGCGCACGCCCTCCAGGGCCCGCTCGTTGGCCTCGTCGCCGGAGCCCCGGGACGGGATGAGCGCCGCCATGCCGCCCATGGCGTGGGCGCCGCGCCGGTGGCAGGTCGCCGCCAACAGCTCGGTGTAGGCGTGCATGAACGGGACCGTCATCGTCACGTCGCCGCGGTCCGGCAGGACCATCTCGGACCGGCCTGGGAAGCACTTGATGGCCGAGAAGATGTAATCCCACCGGCCGGCGTTGAGCCCGGCGGAGTGGTCGCGCAGCTCGTACAGGATCTCGTCCATCTCGAACGCCGCCGGGAGCGTCTCGATCAGGACCGTCGCCCGGATGGTGCCGCGCTCCAGGCCGGCCAGCTCCTCGGCGAAGGAGAACACGTCGTCCCACAGCCGGGCCTCCTGATGGGACTCCAGCTTGGGCAGGTAGAAGAGCGGCGCCTGGCCGCGCTTGTGCAGCCGCGGGCCGGAGTGGAAGAAGTACATGCCGAAGTCGAAGAGCGCGCCGGACACCGGGTCCCCGCCGTGGGCGATGTGGCGCTCGGGCAGATGCCAGCCCCGGGGGCGGACGAGCAGCGTGGCCGGGTCGGCGCCGATCTCGTAGTGGCGCTCGTCCGAGCCGTCGTAGCTGATCGTGCCGTCGACGGCGTCGCGCAGGTTCATCTGGCCGAGCACCATGTTGCTCCAGGTCGGCGCGTTGGCGTCCTCGAAGTCGGCCATGAACCCGTCGGCGCCCGAGTTCAGGGCGTTGATGACCATCTTGCGGTCGGTGGGGCCGGTGATCTCCACCCACCGCTGGGTCAACTGCTCCGGCGCGGGGGCGACGGTCCAGTCGCCCTCCCGAATCTCGGCCGTGTCCTCCAGAAAGCCGAGCAGCTCGCCCTCGTCCAAGCGGGCCCGCCGCTCGGCGCGCGCCTCCAGCAGCTCCCGGCGCCGACCCTCGAACTCGTGGTCCAGCTCGCGGACGAACTCCAGCGCGTCGGGCGTCAGGATCTCCTCGAAGCCGGCCTGGTGATCGCCGAGCAGTTCCAGTCGTTTACGGGCCATCTGCCGATCCTTTCCCTGGCGTGCGGGCCGCAAACGGCCATCGCGCCACCTGGGGGGTCAGCCGCTCAGGCGCCGTGGCACTTCTTGTACTTCTTGCCGCTCCCGCACCAGCACGGGTCGTTGCGCCCGATCTGCTCGGCCTCGTCGACCCGCCGTTGCTGGACGGGCTCCGCCGGTCCGAGCTCCTCTGGGGCGGCCCCCGGCGCCACGCCACCGGCCGCCGCGGCCATCGCCATGGCGCCGGCCTGGCCGGCGCCCCCGGAGTAGCTGACCCGGCCGCCGCCGGTGGCCGAGCTGGACGACGCGCTCGGCGTGCGCCGCTGCGGCGGGGGCGGGACCGGCTGGCCTTGCTCGTCCTGGATGGTGACCTCCACATGGAAGATGAGCCGGGCGAAATCGGCCCAGATGCTGTTCATCAGCTCCCGGAACAGCTCGTAGGCCTCGTTCTTGTAGGCAACGAGCGGCTCGATCTGGGCGAACCCGCGCAGGTGGATGCCCTCGCGCAGGTAGTCCATGTCATACAGGTGCTCTTGCCAGCGCTGGTCGATGATCTCCAGTAGCAGGTAGCGCTCGACGTTGCGCAGCAGCTCCTCGCCGAGTTCCTCCTCGCGCCGGTCGTACTGGGCCAGGGCCTCCTCCTGGAGGGCCGCGGTCAGCTCCATCTGGTCGATCTGGTCGGGCTCGGCGTCGAACAGCTCGGGGCTGGGCGTGAATACCTCCTGGACCCGGCGCTCGAGCCCGTCGATGTCCCAGTCCTCCACGAAGTCGCCGGCGGTGTACTCCGCCACCACCCGCTCCAGCAGACCGGTGATCTCCTCGCGGGCCGCGCCGCTCATGTCCCGGCCCTCCAGGATCTCGTCCCGGTAGGTGTAGACGACCTCGCGCTGCTGGTTGAGCACGTCGTCGTACTCGAGCGTGTGCTTGCGCATGAGGAAGTGCTGCTCCTCGACCTTGCGCTGGGCCTTCTCGATCTGCTTGGACAACATGCCGGCCTCGATCGGCTCCTCGTTGCCCTCGTCGTCGACCGAGCCGAGCTTGTCCAGGATCTTGTAGATCCGCTCGCCGGCGAACAGCCGGACCAGGTCGTCCTGGGCCGAGAGGAAGAACCGAGATTCACCAGGATCGCCCTGGCGTCCGGAGCGGCCTCGCAGCTGATTGTCGATCCGGCGGGACTCGTGGCGCTCGGTGCCGAGGATGAACAGGCCGCCGGCCTCCATGACCTGCTCGCGCTGCTCCTCCACCCGGCCCTCGATGGCCGGCAGGACGGTGGCGATGTGCTCGTCGAAGTCCGGCATTCCCGGCTGCAGGCCGAGCTTGGCCACCTCGAGCGTGGCCAGGTGCTCGGCATTGCCGCCGAGCTTGATGTCGACGCCGCGACCGGCCATGTTGGTGGCGATCGTCACCGCGCCCGGGGCGCCGGCCTCGGCGATGATCTGGCCCTCGCGCTCGGCGTGCTCCGGCTTGGCGTTGAGCACCGTGTGCTTGATGCCCATCTTGGTCAGGCGCTCGGAGAGCATCTCGGACTCCTCGACCGAGATGGTGCCGACCAGCACCGGCTGACCGGCCTGGTGGCGCATCTGGATCTCCCGGGCCACCGCCGAGCGCTTGCCGTCCTTGGTCTTGTAGACCTGATCGTTGTTGTCCTCGCGGATCATCGGCCGGTTGGTGGGGATCTGCACCACCGGCAGCTCGTAGATCTTCATGAACTCGGTGGCCTCGGTCAGGGCCGTTCCGGTCATCCCCGCCAGCTTGTCGTACATGCGGAAGTAGTTCTGGAGGGTGACGGTGGCGAGCGTCTGGTTCTCCTCCTGGACGCGCACCCCCTCCTTGGCCTCGACGGCCTGGTGCAGGCCCTCCGACCAGCGCCGGCCCTCCAGGATCCGCCCGGTGAACTCGTCGATGATCTTGACCTCGCCGTCGATCACCGCGTAGTCGACGTCGCGCTTGTACAGCGATTCGGCCTTGAGCGCCTGGTGCAGATGGTTGACCAGGTGGCCGTTCTCGGCCCGGTACAGGTGGTCGACGCGCAGGAACCGCTCGGCCTTGGCCACGCCCTGCTCGGTGACCGAGACCGTCTTGTGCTTCTCGTCGTACTCGTAATCGAAGTCGGCCACGAACTCCTTCTTGGCCCGCGGATCCATCCCCTCCGGGGTCTTGCCGGGAGTCAGGCGCGGGGCCAGGCGGGCGAACTGGACGTAGAGCTCGGCCGCCTGCTCCGGGGCGCCCGAGATGATCAGCGGCGTGCGCGCCTCGTCGATGAGGATGTTGTCGACCTCGTCGACGATCCCGTACGTGTGGTACGGCGACTTGCCCTCCTCCGGCTTGGGCCGGCCGCCGTGCTGAACCTTCTGGTCCAGCGACTTGGCCATGTTGTCCCGCAGGTAGTCGAAGCCGAACTCGGAGTTGGTGCCGTACGTGACGTCGGCGGCGTAGGCGTCGCGCTTCTCCTCGTAGGGCTGCATGTTCTGCAGTACGCCGACGGTGACGCCGAGCGCGTCGTAGACGGGCTTCATCCACATCGCGTCGCGACGAGCCAGGTAGTCGTTGACCGTCACCACGTGGACGCCGCGGCCGCCCAGGGTGTTGAGGACCACGGCCAAGGTGGCGGTCAGGGTCTTGCCCTCGCCGGTCTTCATCTCGGCGATGGAGCCGTCGTGCAGGACCATGCCGCCGATCAGCTGCACGTCGAAGTGCCGCATCCCCATTGTCCGCTTGCCCGCCTCGCGCACGAGCGCGAAGCACTCATAGAGCAGATCGTCGAGCGACTCGCCGCCCCGGGCGCGCTCCCGCAGCTGGTCGGCCGCCTCCCGGAGCTCCGCGTCGGTGTAGTGCTCCAGCTCCGGCTCGAAGGCGTTGATACGAGCCACGCGCTGCTCGTATTCCTTGAACTTCTTGGCCTCGCCCATGCGAAGCGCGCGGTCCAGGATGGACATGAACTCTAGGGTAGCGGCAGAGGGCCCGGCGATCGCGAACGTTCACGGAGTTCGTCTGACGACTCCGCGCCGCCGTCAGACGGGCGCGGGTGGTCGTCAGTCGGGCTCTACACCCGCCGGGCGCCCCCCGCGGGTCATCCGGTCGCCGGCGGTGCCTCCGCCATCGTCGCGGCCGTGGCGCGTGACTCGCGGCGCTTGCGCCGCTTGTCCCGGTGGCGCTTGACCTGGACGGCCAACTCGTCGGCGCACAGGTTGATGGAGTGCATGAGGTCGCCCGAGGCATCTCGGGCCCGCAACGTCACCCCCTTGAGATGAAGGGTCGCCTCCGCGACCTTGTCGTCTGCGATCGCAGGATTGC
This sequence comes from Solirubrobacteraceae bacterium, assembly GCA_051985625.1. GTDB lineage: Bacteria > Actinomycetota > Thermoleophilia > Solirubrobacterales > Solirubrobacteraceae > Palsa-465. Next base: position 14,295 of record JBPYFQ010000256.1, on the reverse strand, counting down.
GCTCCTCGGACAGTTCCACCTCCAGCTCGGCCAGCTCGGACACCTGCTTGGCGACCTTGTGGAAGCGCTTGGCCACATGTTCCCGGACGTCGTCAGAGACGTGGATATTGCGGCCCTTGACCTGGATACGCATCGTCGACCTCCCGACCGATGCCCTCTCGCCGGGGTGCGTCGCACCGGAAGCGGGCGGGAAGAGCACCTTGCGTTTGACCTATGTGAACCTGAGGTTATTGACGGCGGCGGTGTTTGTCGAGCGGGCAGAATAGGGCCGTTGGATTCAAGCGTTTCCCCCACCATCAGCTGGACCTTCGAGCCGTCCGTGCTGGCCGGCGTCGCCGCGCTGGCGGTCCTCTACCTGCTGGCCTGGCGCCGCGGGCGGACCCACGGTTCGTCGCACCCGCCGAGCTACTGGCGGCTGTCGCTGTTCGCCGCCGGGCTGCTCGTCATCCTGGCCGCGCTCGTCTCCCCCATCGACGGTCTCGGCGATCAGCTGCTGGTCATGCACATGGTCCAGCACATGCTGCTGATCGACATCGCCCCCATCCTGCTCATCCTCGGCCTGACCAAGGTGCTGCTCCGGCCGGTCACCCGCCGGGTGCATGTGGTGGAGCGGCGCGTCGGCTACCTGGCGCACCCGGCGTTCGCCGTGGTGGCCTACGTCGGCTTCATGTGGGTCTGGCACATCCCGGCCATGTACGACGCCGCGCTGCACAACACCACCGTGCACGCGCTGGAGCACGCCTGCTTCTTCGGCGCCGGCTTTTTGTACTGGTGGCACCTGCTGGCGCCGATCCGCACCCGGTACCGGCTGACCGGGCTCGGCCCGGTTGCCTACATGGTGGCCACCAAGATCCTCGTCGGCCTGCTCGGGATCCTCCTGGCCTTCGCCCCCACGGTCATCTACTCCTACTACGCCGGCCACCCGCACTACTGGGGGCTCTCCCCGCACACCGATCAGTCGATGGCGGGCCTGGTCATGGCCCTGGAGCAGTCGATCGTGATGGGGATCGCGCTCGTCGTGGTGTTCGTGCGGATGCTGACCGAGTCCGAGCGCGAGGCGCAGCGCAAGGAGCGCTACGAGGTGGTCTGAAGGTCGGTCCCCGCGCGGACGACCCGTCTGGGCCACCCGCGCGGGTTTGACCGATCAGACTCCGATCAGCAGGCCGCGGACCCGCTGACGGTCTTGCTCTGGGTCACGCCGCCGGTGCCCGTCGGGCCCGGCAGGTTGGCCTTGAACGTGACCGAGTAGGGCCGCTTCTTGCCCTTGCAGGCGACCGAGGCCAGGGACTGCTTGCCCTTCTTGGACTGGTGCTTCCACACCAGGTGCTCGCTCTCCAGCGAGCCGGCCAGCCCCAGCGGACGGCCGATGAAGCTGGGGATCGGCACGTCGACGACCAGGAACTTCCCGGCCTTCTTCACGGTGGCCGGGTACGGCCCCGTGCTGCCGGTCTTCAGGCCCAGCGCATTGCAGTTGTGCGCCGGCGTGTCGACGAAGAAGAACGTCAGCTTGCCGGGCCCGCTGTTCCACACGTCAAGCGCGGGATCGCACGGCGCCGCGGCGGCCTTGAAGTTGGTGGGGCTGCCCACCTCGGCGGTGATCCAACCGCTGGCAACGAGCGCGCCCTTGGGGCACCCGGTGTCGTTCTTGGCGGCCGCGATCTGGTTCAGCGAGCACGTGGGGAAATGCTTCTGATCCACGGCCAGGCCATAGATCTTGGTCGAGATGTCCTCGAGAATCGCGGTGCGGTTCCCGTTCGTGCCCGTCGCCTTCAGGTTCTCGGTGTACCCGATCGGCGCCGGCTTCTTGGCCGATCCCGCCTTCTTCGATGTGAACGACATCTTGACCGAGTAGGTGTTGATCTGAGTCGCGGCATACGCCGCGCTGGCTGCCACGAGCATTCCGACCGCCACGGCGATCAGTGCTATGCGTCGCAAATGACTCCTCCTTGATTGTGTGTTGGTCCTCGCGTGAGCCGCGCCGGGGGGTCAGCGCTCACGGAAGTGGTTGAAGATGGGGAAAGCTTTGATTCTGGTGGGCCGTCACACTGCCCAACGGCGGCTGCGTCCTGCAGGCCGGGCCCCCAGGGGTAGGCGTGTAGTAGTACTGCGCGACTAGTTGCGCGAGGGTTAACACAGTTCCGGCCACGGAAGTTGTGCTCTGGGAAAGCGAAGATCCGATTGTCGGCAGCGGATGGCTCGTGCATATATAGCTGCCGAATACTCTTAATCCGCTAAGAAGCTGGTTGTAACCGCCGGGGGCCATGTACGGATTGGAGCGGTTGCTGTCGGGGCGGGACGGATATGTGGTCAGCGCCTCAGGGTTGACCGGATTGGAGATCCGGATGTAGTGACGGTTGCCGCCATAGGCGGACGGCAGCGTGCCCTGGGTGGTCGCCGTACTGTTGCCGAAGAAGCCGGCGATCTCGGACCGGTAGGTGTTGATGTACTCGATGACCGGCACCAGTCCGCCCAAATATGGGGTCAGCCGGGTCAGGAACGGCACGCTGGCGTTCAGGAAATCGCCCACCGCCGGGAAACCGGCCTTCGACGCCGCCGTCAGCGGCGCCAGGTTGATCATCAGGCTGCGCAACTCCGGGGCCAGCGTGGCCGACCCCTCCAGCACCGGGGTCAGCTGGACGGCGGCCGGGCGCAGCTCATCGACGAGCGGCTTCGTCGTCTGCGCGAACCGGGTCAGCCGGTTGATCGTCGACCGGGTCTCGGTCAGGAAGCCCGGGAAGGCGCGGATCGTGTCGGCCAGGTCGGCGTTGCGGGCGGCGGTGGCGGCGAACACGGCGTTGTTGTTGCGGACGAACGACTGCAGGGCCGAGGGCGACCGGCTGAGCGCCGAGAACACCTGGCCGCCGTCTCGCAGCAGGGTGCTGGTGGCCGCCCCCTGGCGGCGCAGCACGGCGAGCACCGACTCGACGTTCGTGGCAAACGGGTACAGGTTGGCGAACGCCGCGTTGAAGTCCTCGCCCCGGTTGGTCAGCGCGATCCCGGACTGCTGCATCCACGTCTCAAACGCCTTCCGGGTGGTGGGATCGAAGGTGGAGAAGATCTGGTCGAGCTGGACGGTCGGCGACACCTGGGCCTGCCGGATACTGCCGCCGTCGGGGATCTTCGGCGCGACCGGCGAGCCCGGCGACAGCTCCACGTACGTCTCCCCCAGGAGCGTCTTGGAGCGCAGGATGGCGTGCGTGTCGACCGGCCGCGGCGCGTACCGGCTGTCGATCTGGAGCACCGCCCGTGACAAGTTGGTCCGGTGGTCGAGGCCGATGCTGACCACCCGTCCGATGGGGACGCCGGAGATCTGCACCTGGGCCTGGGAGGCCAGCTCGACACCCTGGTCGAATTCGACACTGATCCGGTAGCCCTGGGGAGCGAACGGCAGCGTGCCGCCGAACGACAACCACAGGTAGATGAGCAGCCCCACGCATGACGCCGTGAAGGCGAACATGGTGAAGATGGCGAGGTTGCTGGGGCGTTGCTTGTTCATCCGCCGGGGCAGGTGTAGATGCCGGTGCCGGGAACCGTGCTCACGCCCGGAAGCTGCGCCACCGGCGGGGGGTTGAGCAGGTTGAGGATCGCGCCGAGCGAGGCGGTGTTCGGCGCCAGCTGGTTCTCGTAGAAGTTCAGCTCGTCACAGGTGCCCATGAAGATGCCCTGGAGCACCGAGCCGTTGGCGTCCTGCCCGGTGGTCAGGCTGTCGGCGATGTGGGCCAGCCACGTCCCCCAGAACAGGTAGCTCTGGCGTCCGCCGCTCGGGTGGTAGGCGAGCGTGTTGAACAGCGTGTTGGCGACGCCGAGCGCACTGGTCAGCGCCGGCACGGTCGCCTTCAGCTTGGCCGAGGCGGGGGCGAGCGTGCGAGCGAGCGGCTGGACGGCCACGCTGAACGGTCGCAGCTGGTCGGCGATGACCGGGGTCGTGTCGCGGAACAGCGGCCGGGTGGCGGCCAGGGCCGGGCCCAGGTTCTGGGCGAACGGCTGCAGGGCGTGGAGGGTGACGGCGCTGGCCGAGGCGTAGGACCGCACCTTGCCCAGCGTCTGCTCGGTCTGGCGCAGCGTGCCCGGAAACAGCGACAGCGTCGATTGCAGCTGGGTGTCGTTGGCGGCAATCGCCGCGAAGTTGGTGTCCGAGGCGCGGATCAGCGACGCCAGTTGGTTGTCGACGCCGCCGATCGAATTGGACACCAGGTTGAGGTTGTGGATGGCGCGGCGCAGGTTGCGCTGGCGGGTGGCCAGCAGGCTGGCGAACGTCTGGGTGTCCCGGTTGAGCGGGGCGAACCGCTTGAACGTCCCCCGCAGCGCCGCCACTGCCGCCGGGCTGGGCGGCTCGCCGGTTCCGCCGTGGTCGTGGAAGGCCTGAGCCCCCCCGGCGAGCAGCAGGACGAGGTAATTGCGAGTGTCGGTGTCCAGCGAGGACAGGATCTGCGAGACGTCGACGTCAGGCTGCGTGTTGGCCGCGCTCAGCGCGCCCCCGTTGGGGATCGCCCCGGCGCCGCGCGTGCCCGGGTCCAGCGACAGGTACATGTCCTTCAGCGGGGTGCGCGGCCGCAGCAGCACGGTGGCGTCGCGGTAGATCGGCGCGTACTGCTTGTAGATGTTCATCGTCACGACCGCCTGGCCGTCCTGCAACGACACCCCGCCGACCTGGCCGACCTGGACCCCGGCGATCGTCACCGCCTGGCCCTGGCCGGGGGTGACCGCCGCGGCCTCGGCAAACGGGGCCTTGACCGTGTAGTAGCTCTGGCCGAACACGAAGGCCGGCTGGTGGTTGAGGATGTAGGCGGTCACGCCGATGGCGGCGGCGACCAGGACCAGGATCGCGATGAAGTCGCGCCGGTGGGTGGCGATGGCGCGCTTCACGGGCCGACCCCCGTCTTGGCCGCGTTCAGATTCGCCGGGGCCTGCTTGTAGCAGGCGACGTTCTGGACGAGCGGCGGGGCCGACCCCGGGAACGCGGGGCGCGTGCCGAGCGGCGGGAGGACGGCGTTGCCGAACAGCGGGCCAGTGCCGGGAAGCGGGCCGGTCTGCACGCGCACGGATCCGCCGCCGGCCACCGCCCGGGCATAGCGACCGTTGCCGTCGAAGTTCTGGGCCGTCCCGGCCAGGCCGACCGCCGACTGGAAGAGCTCCTGGTAGGCCTGGATCCCCGTTGTCAGCGGCGGATCCTGGATCCGCTCGTTGCCGGTCGGGATGACCGTATGGGTGAAGCACCGAGCCAGCGCATCGGACTGGCGCAGGAGCGCCTTGGAGGAGTTCAGCGTGGACGCCGTGCCCTGGATCGCCGGGGTCAGGTCGGCCAGCAGCCCGCCCAGTTCGGAGGGTGACAGCAGCGCCGTCGACTGCGCCACCCAGGGAAGGCCGGCGGTGATCGTGGGATCAAGCTGGCGGATGCTCGGGGTCAGGTCCCGGGCGAACTGCTGGGTCGGCCCGAACGAGGCCTGCAGCGGCCCCAGCGCGCTGTCGGCGGCGCGCAGCGTGGGCGGGAGCAGCCCGATCGTCTGCGACAGCGCCTGCTGGCGCGACGCCAGCGCGGCCATCGTGGTGTTGAACACGCTGACCAGGTCGGCCAGGTGACCCTGGGTGGACGCGAGCGCCGAGAAGATGCGCTCGTTGCCCGCCACCGCGTTCGACAGGTCATGTGGCTGCTGACCGAGCAACGCTGCGTTGACGATGGTCGAGGCCCGGAACGCGCCGGCGGCGTAGTTGAGCGACCGGTTGAGCGCCTGGGCGCCGGTCAGCCCCCGGACGCTCGGATCCTGGGTGGCGTCCTCGGCCGCGGTCGGCTGTCCGTTGAGCGCCCCGCCGAACCCGGACAGGATGGTCTGCAGGTCTTGGCGGGTGTTGGAGTTCAGCGCCGCCAGCACCCGGTCGAGCTGGACCGGCCCGGTGGTCTGGGAGGCCGGGATCGTGTAGCCGGAGCTCACGGTGGGCGCCCCCGGCGTGCCCGGGCTGAGGTCGACGTAGTAGTTGCCCTCCAGGAACAGCCGCGGCCGGATGTTGGCGGTGGCGTTGGCGTGGATCGGCAGCCCGTTGGGCTGGATCGCCATCGTCGCCACCGCCGCCTGCGAGGAGTCCGAGACCCGGTGGATCTGCGTGACCGTCCCCACGTTGACTCCGGCAATCCGCACCGGCGAGCCGATGTGCAACTCGGTCTGGACGGTGAACGTGGCGTGCAGCGTGTACGGCGAGCCCTGGAACGGCAGCGAGCCGCCGAACACGAGGTAGCAGGCGGCCAGGATCACGATGACGCCGATGACGCCCGCCCAGGCGTTGGAGATCCGGGAGGTGTGGCGTCTCACGAGTGACTCCGGTGAGTGACCTCGGTCGTGGCCGACAGGTGCCCGGGCGGATTGCCGATGCTCACCCGGTTGGGGTTGTAGGACTCGTTGCCCGCCGCGCAGGCGGCTGGCTGGCCGGGCGCGGCGGTGTATGGGTACGGGTTGACGTGGAGCGGGCCCGAGGCCGGGCCGGCCGGACCGGTGAACACCTTGCTCGATGGCCCCGCCTCGCCGCCGGGGACCCGGTCGATCGAGATCTGCACGAAGCGCAGCAGCGTGCCCTGGCTGACGTGCTCGGAGAGCAGGCTGGCCCCGTTGCGCAGGAACAGCGTCACGTAGTTGCACGTGGTCTGTGCCGGGGTCAGGAACGCCAGCGGCGGGCCCAGCTTTGACAGCGTGAACGTCAGGCGGCTCAGCCCCTGCTGGACGGCCGGGTTCTGACCGTAGGCCGCCACCGATTTGGACAGCGCGACGGTGCGCTTGTCCAGCGCCGCCGTCCCGGGGAGGTTCTTGGTGCCGATGGCGAACGTCTGGGCGAGCACCGGCGCACTCTGCGGCAGCGTCGCCGCCCCGGGGCGCAGCTCGCCGAACAGGGCGGCCGTGTCGGTCAGGAACGGGCGGATGATGGGGCTCCCGGCGATGGTGGCCTGGAACATCGGCGGGGTCTGGGAGATCGTCTCCTGCAGGGACGGGACCGCCACCGACGCCAGCGCCCGGAACGTGGTGTTCAGATTGCCGAACAGCGCGGCCTGCGTCTGGGCCACCGGCGCCAGCGCCCCCGCGTAGGCGGCCAGGCCGCGGAAGAACCCGCCCAGGTCGGTGTGCGGCGAGGACAGGTTGCGCGCCACCGGCCCCAGGTCGCGCAGCAGCGGGAGGAAGGCGCCGATGGCGTCGTTGATGTCGCTGCCCCGTCCGGCCAGCGCCTCGCCGAAGCCGATCGTCGTCCGCTGCACGCCGACCCGGGTCGGCGGGCTGAACATCGACAGGACCTGGTCGAAGTCGACCTCGCTGCCGGCGTGGCCGAGGGCCACCGTGGCCCCGTTGGGCAGGCCGCTCTGGCTGCGGCCGGGGTTGATCTGGAGGTACTTGAGCCCGATCGCTCCCTTGAGCCGGATCGTGTACGTCGTGTCGACCGGCAGCGGCTGGATGCTCTTCTGCAGGTTCACGTTGACCACGGCGATCGGCCGTCCGGTGGACGTGCGAGCCGGGGTGACGCTCGACACCACGCCGACCCGGGATCCGCCGAGGTACACGTCGTTGCCCTTGGTCAGCTCGCTGGCGTCGGCGATCTGGATGTGGAGGTCGTAGGTGGGGACGAACGGCAGTCCGTTGGTGGCGTTGTAGGCCAGGTAGACAGCGACGACCGTCACCAGCACCGTCAGCGCCCCGATCAGCACCGGGTTGTTGGCCCAGGTGGACCCGCGCCGGCGCCGCTGGCCCACGTCGCGCCCGGACAGCAGCCCGGTCACCGCCGGCCTCCCACCAGGTAGGAGAGCAGGCCCTTCATCGTCGCGCTGCTCGTCGCGTTGTGTGACGACGCGGATGCCACCGCCCTGGCCACCACCGGGTCCCGGCGGGCCTGGGCGACCGAGGCCGCCGAGGCGCCGGCGAAGTTCGCCGAGCATCCGGGGATGGGGCTCGTGGCGTAGTTGGTGCAGGCCGAGTCGAGCGGCTCGTCGCGGAGGTAGTGACCGAGGCTGTCGAACCCGTTGCCGGCCACCGCGCCGTTGAACAGGAGCTTCATCAGCTGCTGGATGCCGCCGGTGGTGTTCAGGCTGGTCAGCAGCTTCTGGAGGTTGGCCGACGTCGGCTTCCCGGCCGTGCCCAGCTGGTTGAGCTGGTTGGCCAGCGGCTCGGTGGCCACCAGGGCGGGCTGAGACTGCTGGGCGGCAGCGCCGAGGTTGATGAGCGCGCTGCGCGCCGCGCTGGCGAACGGCGTCAGGTTGGCGAACTGCCGGCCGAGCGCGCCCGCGCTCTGGCCCAGCGACTGCAGCAGCGGGGTTCCCTGGCCGGCCAGCGCCCCCAGGTCGGCCATCAGCGGCCGCAGCTGGCGCAGGTAGGAGGGGAACAGGCGGAAGGTGCTGGAGATGTCACGCGCGCGCGCAGCGCTGGCCACCGCAGTGGTGTTGGCCTGGGTGATGAACCCGGAGATCTGGCGGCGCTCGCGGGCCAGCGGCTGAAGGACCGTGTCGGAATCGGTGGCCAGCTGGGCCAGCGTCCGATTCTGGCGGGCCAGGATCTGCAGCACCTTGTCGGTGTTGCCGAGGGCCGGGTTGGCGCGGTGGATGACGGTGTTGAGGTCGGATCCGCGGGCGGCCAGGCCGGTGCCGAACTCGTTGATGATCAGCGCCAGCGACTGCCGCACCGGCTCGGTCGAGATGTTCTGGACGATGTCGGAGTCGATCGGCGAGCTGGTCCGGGTGACCGGCAGGTAGTGGCTGCCGGCTCCCGGTCCGTAGGCGATCCGGAGCAGCGGCGACGCGGCCGATGTGCCCGGTGTGCAGTCGACGTACTGCTCGCCGATCAGCGACTGGGGGCGGATGGCGCAGGTGGCGTCGGCGTGCCAGGGCGAGAAGTCCGGGTTGGTGATGGCCAGCGTGACCGCCGCCTGCTTGTTGTGGGTCACGCCGAGCGACTGGATGCTCCCGACGTTGGCTCCGGCGATCCGCACGTCCTCGCCCTGCACGGCGAACGAGGCGTCGTCGAAGATCGCCCGGACGAGGTAGCTGCCGCCGTTGGATGAACTGCCGGACCCGCGGACCACCGCGACGACGACCGCCGCCACGATCAGCACAGCCGCCAGGGCGATCAACCGTCTCATGGTCCCGATGGCACCGAGGACGGGTTGCACCCGGGCACCGACACCGGCGCCGACCCGTCCGGCGTCGGCTGGACCGCGCTGCCCGGGCAGCGGGTGCGAGCGGCCTGCAGCCCGTCATACCGCTGGGAGGGGAACTGGGTCTGCAGCTGGTGGTTGGAGTCCAGCGCGAACGGGAGCAGCACGGGCTGCGTGCGGACGTAGTGCCCGTTGGCGTCGTAGTAGGCGCCGGCCTGTCCCAGGTTGGTGAGCGCGGCGGCGACGTCGGGCGTGTAGTAGCGCAGGTAGTTAAGCTGGTTCTGGGAGGCGTTGAGCTCGCGCACCAGCTCCGGGAAGGTCGCCTGAGCGATCGCCGCCAGCGCCGGCGTGGACTGGGCCAGCGTGGTCAGGTCGCCGGTGCCGGCGCCGTTGTGGATGAGGGCGTCGAGCGCGCCGATGGTGGGGATGGCCTCGGTGATGAGCGGCCGCAGCCGGCTCAGGAACAGCGGCAGCCGGCGGACGGCCGGCTTGGAGGCGGCCACCAGTGGATCGAGCGAATTGAGGGTGGTCTGCAGCCCGCCAAATGTCGTGGTCGCCCGGCGCAGGGTCGGCGGCAGCAGCGACAGGGTCTGCTGCAGCGCCTGGCTCTGGGCGGCGATGGCCCCGGTGGCCGTACTGGTGTTGGAGATCAGCGCGCTCAGCTGCTGACTGCGGGAGGCCAGGGTTCCCAGCGCGTTCGCGCCCTGGACCAGCAGTTGGTCGAACACTGGTTCGTCACGCGTCAGCTCAGAAGTCACCTGGCTGGTGCTCTGCAGCCCGGGCGCCAGGTACTTCAGGGCCTGGTTGGCGGCCAGGCCCTTGCCCTGGATCGCGGCTGCCTCCCCCCGGACCACGTTGCGCAGCCCGGCCCGCGTCAGCGGGTCGAACGCGTTGAAGACCTGGTCCAGGTTGACCGCCGAGTAGGTGTGGGTGACGTCGATCAGCCCGCCGCTGGGGATGTCCGGGGCCGGGGCGGCGCCCGGCTCCAGCACCACGTACTTGCTGGCGATCCCCGACAGCGAGTCCTCGTAGATCCGCGCCACCGTGCCCTGGCGCAGCCGCGCGACGTTGTGGAGCGACAGCCGCACCTGGGCCAGCCCGTCCCGGGTGAGGGTGATCGACGAGACGGTGCCCACCGTGGACGGGCCGATGAGCACGTTGTCGCCGCTGACCAGGCCGCTGGCGTTCTGGAAGTTGGCGCGCAGCGTGTAGACGGATCCGCTGGTGAAGATGACGTAGGCCACCACCACGAGCGCCAGGAGGATCGCCCCGACGGCGGCCGCCCGGGCCACCCCGCCCCGGCCCGACGACCCGCCGTTGCCCCGGCCCGACGAGCCACCGTTGCCCAGCCCCGACGACCCGCCGTCCGGAGGCACGCGCCGCGGCGCGGAGGGTCCCCGCGGGGGCCCTCCAGTCGTGCTTCCGAGCGGGCTGATGTGGCTCTCCTCCTTCGCGATTCCCGAACTGCGGCACACTTCGGGCGTTGGCATCCTGCCAAAGCGAGCGGCCAAGCACCACATTCGGCCTCGCCCGCGCGCTGAAAGATAACCGGTTGGGCGGAATCCCGGGGCTCAATTGCGGATTGTGGTGTGCTGCGGACGTCCCCACCGGGTGGGACCGGTGGGGTCCGGCGTGCCATGGGGTGCCGTGCTCGTGAGGCGTCTACGGCTGGCAACGATGGTGGACTCGGAGCCTCGCCCGGGGGCGGGCCGGAGCCGGCCGGACCGGCACCCCCGGCGGCCGCCAACCGCGGCCGGGCTACTGCTGCCCCGGGAGGGCGAGCATCGCCGCCCCCATGGCCCCGCCGATGTCCCCCAGCCCCGCCACCCGCACCGCCGGCGGGCGGTCGTCGTTGAACAGGTGCGGGTGCATCTCGGTGGCGATCCGCTCGGCCATCGGCTGGCCGAAGCGGACGCCGAGCCCGCCGCCGATGATGACGGCCTCGATGTCCAGCAGGTTGACCGCCGAGGCGATGCCGGCGCCCAGCGCGCGGACGGCCCGGTCGATGAGCTCCACGGCCAGCGGATCCTCGCGCAGGATGCCGGCCTCCCAGACCGAGCTGGTCAGCCGGGTCCGGCCCTTCTGCTTCATAAGCTTGAACAGGTCGGTCTTGGCGCCCTTGTCGACCTCGCGGCGGGCACGGATCTCCATCGCGGCGCGCCCGGAGTAGGCCTCCATGCAGCCGCGCCGTCCGCACGGGCAGTGCGCGCCGTTGCGCCGGACCACCATGTGGCCGATCTCGCCAGCGCCGCCCCGCCCCAGCCAGGGCTTGCCCTCCAGGATCAGCCCCCCGCCGACGCCGGTGCCCCAGAAGACGCCGAGCACCGACTGATACGGCTTGCCGGCCCCGAGCGCGAACTCGGCCTGGGTGGCCACCTGGACGTCGTTGCCGACCGACACACTGGTCCCCAGCTGCGCGGACAGCTCGTGTCCCAACTCATAGGCCCCGACCCAGCCCGGCAGGTTGCGGGCGTTGGCCACCACACCGGTGTCCTCGTCGACGTCGCCGGGCGAGCCGACGCCGACGCCGGCCAGGGCCGAGCTCTCCACTCCGGCCTCCTTGGCCGCGCCCTTCAGCGCCTCGGCCATCTGGGCCGCCACGTCCGGCGGGCCGCCCTCGGTGGGCGTGGGCTGGCGCGCCTGGCCGACGACCTCGTGGTCGGCGTTGACGACGATTGCCTCAATTTTGGTACCGCCGAGGTCGATGCCTCCGCGTAGCTGTCCGTGAGCCTCCATCGAGCGAGCAGGCTAGCTCAATTTAGGTCCAGCTCTGGCGGTAATCCTCCTGCTCGGCGGTCGGCTCGTCGATCTGCACGCCGAGCGCCGCCAGCTTGAGCCGCCCCACCTCGCGGTCGATCGCGGCCGTCACCGGATGGACCCCGGGCGCCAGCTCCCCGCGCCGGCGCACCAACTCCTCCACGCTGAGCGCCTGCAGGGCGAACGAGACGTCCATGACGGCCGCCGGGTGCCCCTCGGCCGCCGCCAGGTTGACGACGCGGCCGCCCGCCAGCAGGTTCAGGCGCCGGCCATCCGCCAGCGTGTACTGCTCCACCAGCGGCCGCACGGTCCGAACCCCTCCGGTGGCCATCCCGGTCAGCGCCTCCAGATCCAGCTCGACGTCGAAGTGACCGGCGTTGGCCAGCAGCGCGCCGTCCTTCATCCGCTCAAAGTGCTCGCCCCGCAGCACCCGCCGCGATCCGGTCACCGTGATGAAGATGTCGCCCCGCTCGGCCGCCTCCAGCGAGGTCATCACGTCATAGCCGGCCATCCGCGCCTCGAGCGCCCGCAGCGGCTCGACCTCGCACACCACCACGGCCGCCCCGGCTCCCCGGGCCCGCTCGGCGACGCCCTGGCCGGCCCAGCCGTAGCCGAGCACCACGACGGTGTTACCGGCCAGCAGCACGTTGGAGGCGCGGATGATCCCGTCCAGCGCCGACTGCCCCGTGCCGTGCCGGTCGTTCAGGGCCCGCTCGGTCCGCGCCTCGTTGACGGCCAGCACCGGGCAGCGCAGCGTGCCCTCCTCCTCCAGCCGCCGGAGCCGGACGAGCCCGGTCGTCGTCTCCTCGGTCCCGCCGATCAGGCCCTCCAGGACCTTCCCGCCCCGCGCGTGGGCGGTGACGAGCAGGTCGGCGCCGTCGTCGAGCGTGATGTCGGGCCCACCCTCCCCGCGCTCCAGCAGCGCCAGCACGTGCTCGACGTAGGTGTCGAGGTCCTCGCCGCGCAGGGCGCGGACCTCGACCCGGTCCTCCAGCACCAGCGCCGCCGCCACGTCGTCCTGGGTGGACAGCGGGTTGGCCGCGCACAGGGCCAGCGTGGCCCCGCCGGCCCGCAGCGTGCGGACGAGGTTGGCCGTCTCGGCCGTCACATGGAGGCAGGCGGCGATGCGCAGCCCCTCCAGGGGGCGCTCATCGGCGAATCGCGCCCGGATCTGGGCCAGCACGGGCATCTGCCCGGCCGCCCAGGCGATCCGGGTCTCGCCGCCCGGGGCGAGACCCAGGTCGGCGACGTCATGCGGAGGGACGGTGGCGCGGGCCATGGCCGGCGATCCCTCCCTCCGCACGCCGCGTCGCTAGTGGCCGCCGGCCGCGACGGCTAGTAGCGGTAGTGGTCTGACTTGTACGGGCCGTCGACCGGCACGCCCAGGTACGCCGCCTGCTCGGCGCTCAGCTCGGTCAGCCGGACGCCGAGCGCGTCGAGATGCAGGCGGGCGACCTTCTCGTCCAGCTGCTTGGACAGCGTGTAGACCTTCGTCTCGTACTCGCCGGTGTTGCCGAACAGCTCGAGCTGGGCCATCACCTGGTTGGTGAACGAGTTCGACATCACGAACGACGGATGACCGGTCGCGTTGCCGAGGTTGAGTAGACGGCCCTCGGACAGCACGATGATCGCGTGGCCGTCGGGGAACTCAAACTCGTCGACCTGGGGTTTGATGTTGATCCGGCGGATCCCGTCGAGCTTCTCCAGCCCGGCCATGTCGATCTCGTTGTCGAAGTGGCCGATGTTGCCGACGATCGCCTGGTGCTTCATCGACGCCATGTGCTGTGCGGTGATCACGTCCTTGTTGCCGGTGGCCGTGACGAAGATGTCGGCCGTCCCCACCACGTCCTCCAGACGCGAGACCTGGTAGCCGTCCATCGCCGCCTGAAGCGCGCAGATCGGGTCGATCTCGGTGATGATCACCCGCGCGCCCTGGCCGCGCAGCGAATCGGCGCAGCCCTTGCCGACGTCGCCGTAGCCGCAGACGACGGCGACCTTGCCGCCGATCAGCACGTCGGTGGCCCGGTTGATGCCGTCGATCAGCGAGTGCCGGCAGCCGTACTTGTTGTCGAACTTCGACTTCGTCACGGAGTCGTTGACGTTGATGGCCGGGAACAGGAGCCGACCCTCGCGAGCGAACTGGTAGAGCCGGTGGACGCCGGTCGTCGTCTCCTCGGTGACGCCCTTGATCTGAGCCGCCATCCGCGTGAACCGCTGCGGATCCTCGCGCAGCGAGCGGCCGAGGAGCTCGAGCACGACGCGAAACTCTTCGGAGTCGGCCGTCGCGGGATCGGGGACCGCGCCCGCGGTCTCGAACTCGGCGCCCTGGTGGACCAGCAGCGTCGCGTCGCCGCCGTCGTCGAGGATCATGTTCGGGCCGTCTCCGTCGGGCCAGGTCATCATCTGCTCGGTGCACCA
>JBPYFQ010000255.1:0-10455 GCA_051985625.1 Solirubrobacteraceae bacterium | reverse complement strand
CGCTGGCCTCCCTGGGGGCCGGGTTCGCCGCCAACGGGACCCAGCTGATCCTGTGGCGGATCGTCCAGGGAGTCGGCGGCGCCTTCCTGTTCGCCAACTCGGCGGCGATCGTCACCGACGCCTTCCCCCGGGAGCAGCTCGGCCTGGCCATGGGCACGAACACCATGGTGGCCGCCGTCGGGCTGGTCATCGGGCCGGTGCTCGGGGGGGCGCTGGTGGCCATTTCCTGGCACTGGGTGTTCTGGTTCAACGTCCCGTTCGCCCTGGCCGGCAGCCTGTGGGGTTTCCTGATCCTCCGGGAGATCACGGGGCGATCCGAGGATCGGTCGTTCGACTACCTGGGGACGATCACGTTCCTGCTCGGCCTGACCGGCCTGGTCTACGGCATCTCCAAGGGCGGAATACAGGGCTGGACGTCGCCGCTCACGGTCCCCGCGCTCATTGCCGCGGCCGTTCTGCTGCCGGCGTTCGTCGTCATCGAGTCGCGCCACAAGGCGCCGATGCTCGACCTCACGATCTTCAAGAACCGCTTGTTCTCCACGGCCTCGGGGGCGGCGTTCGCCAACGGCCTGTCCCGGTTTGCGCTGATGTTCGTGTTCGTCTTCTACTTCCAGGGCGTCCAAGGCAACTCGCCGATCCTGGCCGGCGTCAAGCTGGCGCCGCTGGCCCTCGGCATGCTCATCGCCTCGCCGATCGCCGGCATGTGGGCCGATCGCCGCGGCTCGCGGACGCTCGCCGTGCTGGGGATGCTGGTAACCGCCGTCGGCCTGGCGCTGATGACCACCCTGCAGCGCGACACCAGCTATGTCTGGCCCGGCATCTTCATGTTCATCGTCGGCATCGGGAGCGGCATGTTCAACTCCCCCAACACCGCGGCGATGATGGGCACCGTGGCCCCCCACCGGCGGGGGATCGCGGCCGGCGCCCGGGTCCTGGTCCAGAACACCGGCGCGGTCATCTCGATCGCGTTCGTGCTGGCGGTCGTAACCTCTTCGGTCCCCAAGGACGTCCTGTTCCGCGTGTTCTCCGGCCTGGCCAACCACATCTCGACCGCCCAGTTGGACCCATTCATCTCCAACATGCACACCGCGCTGTGGTGCCTGACCGCGGTGTCGCTCGCCGGAGCCGCGATCTCGGCGGCCCGGCCCAAGCATGTCGCCCAGCCCGCATCCGCCGAGGCCGAGGCCAAGGCCAAGGCCGAGCGCCGGCCCCAGGCGGTGGCGTCATGAGCGCCGTCACCTCCACCGACCAGGAACGCCCCCTCCGCATCGGCGAGGTGGCTGAGCTGACCGGCACCACGCCCCGCACCATCCGCTACTGGGAGGAGATCGGCCTGCTCGATCCCGCTCCGGAACGGGCTCAGGGCAAGCACCGCTGCTACACCCAGTCCGACGTCGAGCGGGTGCGGGAGATCATCCGGCTGCGCGACCTGCTCGGCCTGACGCTGGAGCAGCTCTCCCAGCTGCTGGAGGCCGAGAGCGCCCGCGCCCACCTGCGCGACGAGCTCAAGCAGACCGAGGACCCGGCCGAGCGCAAGCGGATCCTGGAGCAGCTGCACGAGCACATCTCCAGCCAGCTGGAGCTCGTCCGCGGCCGTCTGACCGAGCTCAACGACCTGGCCGCCGAGCTGGAGGACAAGCAGCGGCGGGTGATCGCCAAGATCGCCGAGATCGACGGGTAGCTCGCCGACCGACGCGGCGCGAGTATCGCCTGCCACCAGCCGTTAACGGGTAGGACGGGCAGGAGTACGGCCGCCGGCCCCGTAACCACGCTCAGGCGTCGCGGTACTTTCAGGTGCGACGTCGCCCGAGGTGGCGCAATCCCCTCAAACCCGACCTCCGGCGGCGAATCGGAAGTCGGCCCACCCACCGAGCCACGATGACACAGATTCGTCAACGCACCGCGAACCTGACCCCTGCGCTGGCCGCGATCGCCGCGGCCCTGGTCGGCCTGATCAACGTCGCCTCCACGCTGACGCCGAACATCCGGTGGCGGGGGCATCTGCTGCTGGATTTCGAGCCGGTCGAGGCGGTGCGGCTGTTCCACGCCTTCGCCCTGCCGGCGGGCGCGGCGCTGCTCCTGGTCAGCCCGTATCTGCTCAAGCGCCGCCGGCGGGCCTGGCAGACGGCGATCGCGCTCATGGTCCTCCTCGGCGTGCTCGACCTGCTCAAGGGCCTGGATTTCGAGGAGACGGCCATCACCTGGCTCACCGCGGCCGCTCTGGTATCGGCCCGTGACGCGTTCCGGGTCGAGCACGACCGCATCACCGGACGCAGCGTGCTGTGGCGGGTCCCGCTGCTGGGCGTCCTCGGCGTGGCCCTGGCCGGCGTCGCCGCCTGGGCCACGCAGGGCCACCCGTCCTTCAGCCGCGTGGCCCGGGAGACCGGCGACCTGCTGGCGTGGCGCGAGACCGGCCCGCTCAACTTCCATCGCAACCTCGTCCACTTCCACCACCACGCCTTCGCCTGGGTCCCCCTGAGCGTGCACCTGCTCGAGATCGGCACGATCCTGGCCATGGCGTACGTCCTGTTCCGACCGCTCCGGGCCCCCAAATCGCTGCCCGGACCCGGCGCGCGGCAGGCTGCGGCCGACCTCGTCCGGGCCCACGGAAGCGACACGCTCTCGTTCTTCAAGCTCCGGGCCGACAAGCAGTACCTGTTCAGCGCCGACCGATCGGCGTTCGTCGGCTACCGGATCGAGGCCGGCGTGCTGCTGCTGTCCGGCGACCCGGTCGGACCGGATGCGGTCCTGCCGCAACTGCTGGCCGACGTCCGCGAGTTCGCCGCCGCGCGCGGGCTCAAGCTGTCGGTCGTCGGCGCCAGCGAGCGGATCTGCGCCCTATACGAGGAACTCGGCCTGCGCACGATCTATCTGGGCGACGAGGCGATCGTCGACATCCAGAGCTTCTCGCTGGAGGGACGGCCGATCCGCAAGGTCCGCCAGTCGGTGACCCGGCTGACCAAGGCCGGGTTCACCGCCGAGTCCCACCGCGTCTCCGAGCTCGACCCCCAGACGGTCCACGAGGTGGAACTGGTCCTGGAGCGCGGGCGCGAGGGGGCCCCCGAGCGTGGGTTCTCGATGGCGATGGACTCCATCAGCGGCGACCACGAGATCGAGACGCTCGTCGTCCTGGCCCGGGACGGGGAGGACGCCATCAAGGGCGTCCTGCACTTCGTGCCCTGCTACGGCCGGTCGGCGGTGTCCCTGTCGTTCATGCGGCGGGACCCGGCGACGCCCAACGGGCTGACCGAGTTCCTGGTCGTGAAGGCGATCGAGCTGCTGCGCGAGCGCGGCGTCGATGAGATGTCTCTCAACTTCGCCGCCTTCGCCAAGTGGATGCACACCCCGGAGCGCCGCTGGGAGCGGGCGCTCGGCAAGCTGATCACGCTGGGCAACCCGTACTTCCAGATCGAGAGCCTGTACCGCTTCAACGCCAAGTTCTTCCCGCGGTGGGAGCCTCGATACCTGGTCTACGAGGGCCTGTGCGGGCTGCCCCGCGCCGGCCTGGCGGCCCTGTGGGCCGAGGGCCAGTTGCCCAAGCCGGAGGTCCCCCGACCGTCGTCCCTGACCGGCACGCGCCAGGTGGCGCGCGCCCGCTAATCTCTTTCTAACGCGGCGGCTCTCCATTACCCTCCTGGGAGTGGCGCGCCGCCCGTGCCGGCGCTGAAATGGGGCGGTAGCCCCTGTCGCCGCGCCGCATAGCCTACGCGCGCCCCTCAACCCACAAACTCAGCTTGAAGAAAAGCGTCAGCAGTCACCATGTCCAACAGCAGTCGTCCGCCTGTGACCGGCCGGGACGTCGCCGGAGCCGGAGCATTGATGCTCGCGGTCAACTTCGTGTGGACGGCGATCGGCGCTGGCATCGGAGCGCTGGTGGGCGCGCTGGTTCCGTTCGCGCTGGCCGGATTCCTGTTCGGCTTTCTGATGGGGATCAGGTTTGTCGCTAAGCGCTTCCACGACATCTGAGGCGCCGATCAGCGTGCTCAGGTACTTCGACGTGATCATCTTGGTCGCGGCCGCGCCGATCATGATCCTGATCGGCGTGCCGGCCACCGGGTACCTGATTGGGGCCGGAGCCTGGATTGTGCTGCGGCTGATCGGCATCGGCGTCGAGCGCGCCGCCTCCGAGACGACCGACGCCAACCGTGCCATCGGCCTGCGGCTGGGCTACATGCTCGGCCGGCTGTTCGCGCTAGCGATCGCGGTCATCCTCGTGCGCAAGTCCGACGGCCAGGACGCCGGGCTGGCCTGCCTGGCGGTCATCGTCGTCGCCTTCACCATCCAGCTGTTCATTTCCGCACTGACGCGGCCGAGGTCACGATGAGCAAGGCGCGCAAAGTCCTGCTGATCGGCGCTGGGATCTATATCGCGGGCTTCGTGCTGCTGCTGGCCATCTACGGCTTCTCGCAGCACAAGAACAACGAGTTCCAGATCCAGAACGAGTTCAAGCTGGTCGACTGGGTCCACCTCGGCGTGTTCAGCATCAACCGCGCGGTTGTCTATCTGATCATCTCGGCTCTGCTGACGATCTTCACGATGCTGTGGATCTCCCGGCGGATGCAGGCCAGGCCGAACAAGATCCAGACCGCCGTGGAGGTCCTGTTCTCGCTGATGCGCAACAACATCACCCGGGGAAACATGCCCGACTCGCTGGCGGCCAGGTGGTTCCCGTTCATGGGCACGCTGTTCCTGTTCATCTGGTTCTGCAACCTGGTCGGCTATTTCCCGCTGCCGACCAACACCGACGAGAAATTCACCCTATTCGGGGTTCACTGGCCGGGGTTTGCGCTCTACGCGGCGACGGCGAACATTTCGGTGCCGCTGGTGCTGGCCCTGGTGGTGTTCATCGCGTTCATCACGGTCGGGATCAGGACCCAGGGTCCCATTGGATACCTGAAGAGCCTGGTCCCGGAGGGCGTGCACGGCCCGATGCTGCTGCTGATCTTCCCGATCGAGGTGATCTCCACCCTGATGCGGCTGCTGTCGCTGACCATCCGGCTCTGGGCGAACATCTTCGCCGGGCACATCATTCTGCTGTTCCTGGCCGGCGGGCTGGCGGTGATACTGGGCCTACAGGCGCTGGGGTGGTTCGCGATCCCATTCGCCGTTCTGATCTACCTGTTCGAACTCGGCCTGGTAGCCACGCTGCAGGCTTTCATCTTTGCGACCCTGGCCGCGATCTACGTCGCCGGCGCTGCCACTCACCACTAACACACGACAAGGAGTTCCTGATGCTTGCTCTTATCCACTCCATCCCGATTGCGGCCGCCTCCGGGATCACCAAGGGGTTCGGGATCGCGGTCGGCGGCGGCCTCGGGGCGGTCGGTGCCGGCGTGGGCATCGGCATCATCTTCGGCAAGGTGATTGAGGGCGTCGTCCGCCAGCCGGAGATGCGCGACGAGATCACCAGTATCCAGTGGCTGGGATTCGCGCTCACCGAGGCCGTGTTCTTCTACGGCCTGGTCGCCGGCCTGCTGTCCTACGTGCTCACGTGATCGACGTCGTCTCACATATGCCGATCGCATCCAGCGGCTCGTTCCTGATCACCCCGAATGTCGGGCTGATGATCTGGACCCTGCTCCTGTTCGGGATCTCGCTGTGGGTCCTATGGAAGTACGCGTTCCCGCGGATCGCCGAGGCGCTGGACCGTCGCCAGCACGCGATCGAGGAGTCCCTCGACCACGCCGAACGGATCCGCCACGAGGCCGACGAGCTGCTCGCCGAGTACCGCCAGCGGCTGGGTGAGGCCCGCCACCAGGCCGACGAGATCCTGGCCCGGGCGCGCCGCGCCGCCGAGGCCGCCGAGCGCGAGGCCATCGACGAGGCCAAGGCCAAGCGCGAGCAGCTGCTGGAGCAGACCCGGCGTGACATCGAGTCCGAGACCCGCCGGGCGATCCAGGAGATCCGCCGCGAGGTCGCCGACCTCACCGTCATGGCCACCGAGAAGGTGACCCGCAAGACGCTGACCGAGGACGATCAGCGGCGGCTCATCGAGGATGCGCTGTCCGAGCTGGACTTCAGCGCGCTCGCGGCTGACGGAGCGGCTGACGGAGCGGACCGGTAGGAGCGGTCGAGTGGAAGAGATCGCCCAGGTCTACTCACGGGCTCTGTTCGAGGTCGCGTCCGAGCGGGATTCGCTGGACGAGATTCACGACCAGCTCGCCGAGTTCACGAACGCCGTCGGCGAGAACCGCCAGCTGCAGCAGTTCTTCTTCTCCCCGTACTTCTCGGCCACCGAGAAGAAGGAGGGGCTGCACCGGGCGGTGCAGGGCGCCGACCCCGCGTTCACCAACTTCCTGGAGGCGCTCATCGAGCGCCACCGGATGCCGGCGATCTTCCGAATCCGCGCCGAGTTCGAATCGCTGTGGGACGAGGCCCGCAAGCTGCTGCCGGTCCGGATCACGAGCGCGATCACGCTCGACGGGGAGACCGTCAAGGGCCTGGCCGACCGGATTGGCCAGCAGGTCGACCGCACGATCGAGGTCTCGACGGTCGTCGATCCCGACATTCTGGGCGGGGTAGTCCTCCAAGTGGGGAACGTCATCCTGGACGCCTCGATCAAGAACCGACTCGAACAACTTCGAAAGCAAGTCGCGCAGGCGTAGTGCCGCGCCTGTGAAGGGAGCAACCACACATGCAGATCAAACCTGATGAGATCACCTCGATCCTGAAGAGCCGGATCGAGGGCCTCGACACCTCGCAGGCGGAGCTGACCGAGGTCGGGACCGTGCTGTCGGTCGCGGACGGCATCTGCCGCATCCACGGGCTGGAGAACTGCATGTCGTTCGAGATGCTCGAGCTCCCGCACGACGTCACCGGTCTGGCGCTGAACCTGGAGTCCGACAACGTCGGCGCCGTGCTGTTCGGGGAGTGGGAGAAGATCTCGGAGGGGGACACGGTCAAGCGCACCGG
The DNA here is from genome assembly GCA_051985625.1 of Solirubrobacteraceae bacterium. Taxonomy (GTDB): domain Bacteria; phylum Actinomycetota; class Thermoleophilia; order Solirubrobacterales; family Solirubrobacteraceae; genus Palsa-465. The sequence goes on along the minus strand of JBPYFQ010000255.1, from coordinate 3,543 downwards.
GCGGCTGCTGGACATCCCCGTCGGCGACGGTCTGCTCGGCCGGATCGTCGACCCGCTTGGCAACCCGCTGGACGGCAAGGGCGACATCGAGACGACCGAGACCCGGCCGGCCGAGCACAAGGCCCCCGGAGTCGTCCAGCGCCAGCCGGTCAAGGAGCCGATGCTGACCGGGCTCAAGGCGATCGACTCGATGATCCCGATCGGCCGCGGCCAGCGCGAGCTGATCATCGGCGACCGCCAGACCGGCAAGTCCTCGATCGCCATCGACACGATCATCAACAACAAGGACCGCGACCTGATCTGCGTGTACGTCGCGATCGGCCAGCGCAAGGCGACCGTCGTGCAGCTGGCACAGACCCTGGAGGACGCCGGCGCCCTGGAGAACTCCATCATCGTCATGGCGGCCGCCGACGAGTCCGCGCCGATCAAGTTCCTGGCCCCGTACGCCGGGTGCGCGATGGGCGAGTACTTCCTCTACAACGGCAAGGCCGCGCTCACCATCTACGACGACCTGACCAAGCACGCCTACGCCTACCGGCAGATGTCGCTGCTGCTCCGCCGCCCGCCCGGACGCGAGGCGTACCCCGGCGACGTCTTCTACCTGCACAGCCGGCTGCTGGAGCGCGCCTGCAAGCTGAACGACGACCTGGGCGGAGGCTCGCTCACCTCGCTGCCGATCATCGAAACCCAGGCCGGCGACGTCTCGGCCTACATCCCCACCAACGTGATCTCGATCACCGACGGCCAGATCTTCCTGGAGCCGAAGCTGTTCTACTCCGGCGTGCGCCCGGCGATCAACGTCGGCATCTCGGTGTCCCGGGTCGGCGGCTCGGCGCAGATCACGCCGATGCGCAAGGTGGCGGGCACGCTGAAGCTGGAGCTCTCCCAGTACCGCGACCTGGAGGCGTTCGCCCAGTTCGGCTCCGAGCTGGATGCGGATACCCAGCGGACGCTGGCCCGCGGCGAGCGGCTCGTCAAGACGCTCAACCAGAACGAGCGCCATCCGATGGCGGTCGAGGTGCAGGTGGCCCAGATCTACGCCGCCACCAACGGCTACCTGGACCGCATCACGGTCGACCGGGTGGAGAAGTTCCTGGACGACCTGGCCGAGTCGCTGCGCGGCAACGAGCCGGAGGTGCTCAAGAAGATGGCCGCCGGCGACTGGTCCGACGAGGTCCAGAAGAGCCTGGACCAGGCGATCGCCCAGTTCGCCGAGGACTTCGGCTACGACCTCGACGAGGAGGGCCACCCGCTGGAGGATGGCGAGGAGCCGCCGTCGCGCCCTCGGGGTGAGTCGGACTCCGGCCGGGAGGGCGACGGCGCCGGGTCCGGCAACGGCACCTCGGACACCGTCGAGGAGACGGCCGGCGCCACGGCCTAGGGGAACCGAAACAGTGGCCGCTCCCGCACATACGCTCGCATTCGAGGCACGCCTGGCGGCGCCAGCGCCGGCCTGCGGCCCGCTCGGCATCCTGCCTCGCCAAATTGGGCCGCGCCGGCGTCATCCGGCTGTCCTCGGAGCCTCGTGTAGCTCTGCTACACGTCGGCTCCTGCGTCCTTGCCTGGCATCCACCAGTCGTGCCTCTCGGTGCGAACGTACGCACGGGAGCGACCACTAGATGGCCACCTCGCAGCGCGACGTTCGCAACCGCATCAACGCGGTCAAGAACATCCAGAAGATCACCCGGGCGATGGAGATGGTCGCCGCCGCCCGGCTGCGCCGCGCCGAGCAGCGGATCGAGGCCCTGCGCCCGTACGCGGACGCCATCCGGCGGATGACGCGCCAGGCGGCCCAGGCGGCCGGCGACGTGCCCCGGCTGCCGATCCTCATCGAGCACCCGTCGGTCAACCGGGTGGGGCTACTCGTCGTCGCCGGGGACCGGGGACTGGCCGGCGCCTTCAACTCCAACGCGGTCCGCGCCGGCGTGTCGGCTGGCCGCGAGCACCAGCGGGAGGGACACGAGTCCGTGTACTTCGCCTCCGGGCGCCGTCCGGCCTCATCGCTCACCTTCCGCGGCCTGGACGTCGCCGACAGCTTCACCGGCTTCACCGACCGCCCGTCCTACTCCGACGCCCGCCGCATCGCCGAGCGCCTGATGGCCGCCTACGTCGACAACGAGGTCGACCAGGTCGAGATCTTCTACAACGGATACATCTCGCCCCTGTCCCAGGTCATCCGGCGGGAGACACTGCTCCCGCTGCAGAAGGCCACGATCCTGGACGACTCAGACCAGGACGCCGAGGAGCGAGACTCCGAGCCCGACGCCTCGGGCAAGCACGCGCTCGTCGAGTACGAGCCCGACCCGGAGGAGATCCTCGCGCGACTCATCCCGGACTACGTCGAGATCTCGATCTACCGGGCGCTGCTGGAATCCACCGCCTCCGAGCATGGGGCGCGGATGACGGCGATGCGCAACGCGTCCGACAACGCGAGCACGCTGATCGACGAATACACCTTGCAGATGAACCGAGCCCGCCAGGCCGAGATCACGCAGGAGATCATGGAAGTCGTGGCCGGCGCCGAAGGACTTGGATAAGGAGACACCCACTGATGGCCACCACCACCGAGCAGGCAACCCAGAGCGAGCGCGGCGAGCGCAACGTCGGCCGGATCGAGGAGATCCAGGGCGTCGTGATCGAGGCCGTGTTCCCGGACAAGCTTCCGGAGATCAACCACGCGATCATCGTCCACCGCCCCGAGGCCGCCGCAGCCGAGGAGGACATCGACATCGCCGCGCAGGAGGACCACTACCTGGTCTGCGAGGTGCAGCAGCACCTCGGTGACGAGCGGGTCCGCGCGGTCGCCATGGACACCACCGACGGCCTGTCGCGCGGCACCGAGGTGATCGACACCGGCGCGCCGATCACGGTCCCGGTCGGCCGCAGCACGCTGGGGCGGATCTTCAACCTCCTCGGCGAGCCGATCGACCTGGGCGACCCCGTCCCGGAGGACACCGAGCGCTGGCCGATCCACCGCGAGGCGCCGACCGTTGAGCAGCTGACCCCGACGACCGAGATGTTCGAGACCGGGATCAAGGTCATCGACCTCCTGGCTCCCTACGCCAAGGGAGGCAAGGTCGGCCTGTTCGGCGGCGCCGGCGTCGGCAAGACGGTCATCATCCAGGAGCTCATCCACAACCTGGCCCAGGAGCACGGCGGCCTGTCCGCCTTCTGCGGGGTCGGCGAGCGCTCCCGGGAGGGCAACGACCTGTGGCTGGAGATGAAGGAATCCGGCGTGCTGGACAAGACGATGCTCGTGTTCGGCCAGATGAACGAGCCTCCCGGAGCCCGCATGCGCGTCGCCCTGTCCGGGCTGACGATGGCCGAGTACTTCCGTGACCAGGAGGGGCAGGACGTGCTCCTGTTCATCGACAACATCTTCCGGTTCGTCCAGGCGGGCTCCGAGGTGTCGGCGCTGCTGGGCCGGATGCCGTCGCAGGTCGGCTACCAGCCCACGCTGGAGTCCGAGATGGGCCAGCTGCAGGAGCGCATCACGTCGACCCGCAAGGGCTCGGTCACCTCGATCCAGGCCATCTACGTGCC
>JBPYFQ010000254.1:0-4003 GCA_051985625.1 Solirubrobacteraceae bacterium | reverse complement strand
CCGCGTTCAGCGTCTCAAAACGATTCACCAACGCGCTCCGGCTGGCGTTCTCGGCCACCCGCGGCGAGCGCACGGAGCTGGGGATCATGCGGCTGCGCGCCGCCCTTGACCGATACCTGAAGGAGCTCTGACGTCCATGTCCGCACCGCAGCCTGACCGCAACGGCTCGTCGTCCCCGCCCGCCTTCACCCGGGCCGACTACGACGTGCGCCTGGAGCGCGTCCGGGAGCGAATGGCGGCTCAGGGTCTGGGGTCGCTCGTCGTCACCGACCCGGCCAACATGCACTACCTCACCGGCTACGACGGGTGGTCGTTCTACACGCCGCAGTGCGTGGTGGTGCCCGCCGACGGCGAGCCGCTGATCTTCACGCGCGGGATGGACGCGGCGGGGGCGCGGTTGACGACCGTGCTCGACCCGATGTGCATCTTCGGCTACCCGGACGACTACGTGCAGCGCCGCGACTGCCATCCGATGGATTGGATCGCCGGGGAGCTTGACCGCCAGGGCCTGAACGGAGGCCCGGTCGGAGTCGAGTTGGACGCCTACTACTTCAGCGCTCGCAGCTTCCAGGCGCTGCGGGCCGGGCTGTCCGGCGCCGAGTTCACCGACGCCCACGAGCTGGTCAACTGGGTGAGGGCCGTGAAGTCCGACGCCGAGCTGGCCCTCATGCGGGTGGCGGCGCGCATCGCCGAGCAGGCCATGACGGCCGCCGTCGACGCGATCGAGGCGGGGGTTCGCCAGTGCGATGCGGCGGCGGCCATCTCGTCGGCGCAGATTCGGGGGACGGCCGAGCTGGGTGGCGATTACCCGTCCATCGTGCCGATGCTGCCCACCGGCACGGGGACGTCGACGCCCCATCTGACCTGGAGCGACGCGCCGTTCACCCCGGGAGAGGCGACCATCATCGAGCTGGCCGGCTGCTATCGGCGCTACCACTGCCCGATGGCTCGCACGGTCGCGGTGGGACCTCCTGATCCGCGGCTCCTGGAGGTCTCGAAGATCACGGTGGCCGGCCTCGAGGCGGCGCTTGATGCGGTCAGGCCGGGGGCGACGTGCGAGGATGTCGAGGCCGCCTGGCGCGGCGAGGTCGGACGGCACGGGCTGGAGAAGCCGTCGCGTATCGGCTACGCCGTCGGGCTCGGCTACCCGCCGGACTGGGGCGAGCACACGATGAGCCTGCGCCCGGGCGACACGACCGTGCTGGAGCCGGGCATGACCTTCCATCTGATCGCCGGGATGTGGCTCCAGGAGGGCGGCTTCGAGGTCTCGGAGGCGTTCGCCGTGGGCGACGCCGGTGCGGAGTGCCTGTCCTCGTTCCCCCGGCCGCTGCAGATCAAGGACTGAACGGCCAGGCTGCGGGCGGGCGGAGCGAGATGGCGGATGACCAGCCCCAAATTGGTAAGATGATCCGATGGCGTTCGTTGCCGATCCGCCGGTCCAGGCGCGGGTCGGAGCGTCGTTCTACGGCGCTCCCGTCGGCGTGCTTCTGCTCGACTGTGTGGCCCCGTTCATTCCTGGGAGCGTCGGCAACGCCAGCACGTATCAGCGCCCGGTGCGGTACAAGACGGTGCCCGGCTGCACGGTCGAGGCCCTGATCAGCGCTCCGGACGACCGCGTGGCGGACACCATGGTGCGCTGCGGTCGCGAACTGGGTGCCGAGGGCGCGCGGGTGATCACCGGCAACTGCGGCTTCATGATCCGCCATCAGCGCGCGGTCCAGGAGGCCTTCGACGGGGTCGTCGCCCTGTCCAGCCTGCTGCTGGCGCCGATGCTGCTTCGGACGCTGCCCGCCCGCCAAGCGCTGGGGATCGTGACCGCCAGCGCTCACTCGCTGACCCCCGACCTGCTGGAACTGGCCGGCGTGTCCGGGGAGGACAACATCGCTGTCGCCGGTCTCGACGACAGCCCGGCGTTCACGGCCGCGTTCATGGAGTGCACCGGGTCGTTGGATGCGTCGCGGGTCGAGGAGGAGACCGTGGCCGCCGTGACCGGTCTGCTGGAGCGCCGGCCGGACGTCGGCGCGATCCTGCTCGAGTGCTCCGAGCTGCCCCCGTATGCGGCTGCGGTGCAGGCCGCCACGGGCCTGCCCGTCTTTGACTTCACCTCGATGATCGAGTTCTTCGCCGCATCGGTCGACCGCCGGGAGTTCCGCGGGCTGTACTGAGCGCGCCGAAGGTGCCGCCCGCCAACGCGGGGCCGCCGGTGTGGGACGCCGGCGAACGGGTAGCGCATCAGATCATCACACCGATCCGGAGCGGTCGGTGTCAGGTTTGCGCTCAAATTGATAAGATGATATGATCCTGTGACTGATCTCGAAGTCCGTCTGGACCATCTGACGCCGCGACGTTGCGCACGAGGCGGTGTCGATCGACCCGGACACGAACGGAGGCTGTGATCAATGCGTGAGGGAGAGGTACGAGTCGGGCGCGACACGATGTCGCTGAGCGGGGGAATGACGCGGCGCCGGATCCTGAAGGCGGGACTGAGCGCGGCCACCGCAGTTGCGGCGTCCCCGGTGCTTGCCGCCTGCGGCTCGGCATCCTCGGGCGGCGGCGGACTCGACAGTCTGCGCAAGAACGGCGCGAAGATCGGCCTGGCGGCATCGCCGCCGGAGTCGGCCGTGAAGGGCGGTGAGGCGGTCGGCGTCTTCCCGGAGATCGCGATGATGGTCGGTCGGAACCTCGGTATCACCAAGTTCACGCCCGTGATGACCGACTTCTCCGGGGTCATCCCCGGCGTCCAGGCCGGGCGGGTCGATTTCGCCTGTCCGGGTCTCTACATCACCCCGCAACGTTGCAATGCGGTGCTGTTCACCAATCCGCAGGTCTCCTACTTCGAGGCCATGGCGGTGCGCCAGGGTAACCCCCACAACATCCGCACGTACAAGGATGTCGCCAAGGCCGGCCTGCACCTCGGCGTGGTCGTCGGCGCGTTCGAGGCTGACCTGGCCAAGAAGGAGGGGGTCTCGCCGAGCAACATCCAGTCGTTCCCCGATGTCCCGTCCATGCTCGATGCACTGAAGGCGGGACGAATCGACGCAGGCGGGTATGACAACGTCACGATCGCCTACTTCCTCAAGCTGGCTCCGTATCAGGGACTGTCCGAGACCGTCCCGTACCTGCCGGCGGGCAAGAACAGCGCCGGCATCGGCCTGAGCAAGAACGCCAAGGACCTGCAGACGGCGTTCAACAAGGAGCAGGCCAAGCTGTTCTCGCAGAACGCGTTCGCCCCCATCTTCCAGAAGTGGGGAGTGCCGACATCGAGCGTCAAGCTGGCCCAGAGCCAGACCTGGCAGCAGTTCTGCAGCTCCTCTGTGTAGGTGACGTCGACGACGCCACCGCCTGAGCTCATATGTACCTAGCGTCCACCTTCAGCACGCTGCTCTCCGGGGTTCCGGTGACGCTCGAGGTGACTGTGCTGGCCGGGTTGTTGACGGTGGTGGCGTCCGTCATCGCCGGTGCGGGCCGTCTGTCCCGGCGCCGGGTCATCCGGTTCCTGGCCGGGGTCTACATCGAGGTCTTCCGAGGTTCCTCGGCCATCGTCCAGCTGTACATCGCGTACTACGCGCTGCCCCTGTGGGGCCTCACCCTCACGCCGCTGACCGCCGGCGTCGTCGTGCTCGGCCTGAACGCCGGCGCGTACGGCGCCGAGGTCGTCCGCGGAGCGATCCTGGCTGTCCCGCAGGAGCAGCGGGAGGCGGCCACCGCCCTCAGCATCAGAAGCTGGCCGACCTTCCGGCGGGTCATTTTCCCGCAGGCGCTCACCATCATCCTGCCGTCGATGGGAAACCTGTTGATCGACCTGCTGAAGACCAGCTCGCTGGTGTCGCTGGTCACCCTCTCCGACGTGACGTTCCAGGCCCAGCAACTGCGGCTCACCTCCGGCAAGACGGCGGCCATCTTCGGCCTCACGCTGCTCATCTACCTCGTCCTGGCCTCGGTCATCGATGTGGGCGTCAAATGGGCCGAGCGCCGGGTGGGCCGCGGCTTCCGCACGCATCGG
>JBPYFQ010000253.1:0-26589 GCA_051985625.1 Solirubrobacteraceae bacterium | reverse complement strand
GAGTGACCGTGGTTAGAAAGGAACTAGTGAGGGTCAGGCCGCCATCGGGACTTCGGACAGCGCGGCCAGTTGCAGCTCATCGATCGTGGCTGTGGCCTCTGTCACACAATCCCTGAGGATGATGTATTGGATCTTGCCGCGCTTCAGACCGTAGTTCGATACGGAGCGCCGCGAGGCAATCTCATATAGGCGGATTCCGTCCGTGAAGTACATCTGGGGTACACCTCGGTTTCTGGACAACCGCACGTGAAATGCCCGATTTGGGCTGTAAGTAATCAGAAGTTTGACGCGCGCGGAGGCGGAAAAACCGCGGCCGTGGCCGTACGCGGCGTCGGACGCCGGCTCAGCGCTCGGCGGGATGGATGACCCGCAGGATGACCGGGCGGGGCGCCCGGTCGGCCGCGGCGGCGAGCTGCGCCAGCTCGTCCTCGCGAAGCTCCTCTGCCGTCTCGATGACGACCACCAGCGGCTCGATGCCGGTGCCGGCCTCATCGAGTACGCGCCGCACGTCATCGGCCTGCCGAACGAGCGCCTCCGGGGCCGGCAGCGTGATGACGATCTCTCCGGCCAGGGGCGGCTCGAGGTTGCCCTGCTCGTCGGCGGGTCCGGCCTCCACGACCACGTCGCCGGTCTGCGACGCCGGCGGTGGCTGTTCCCGCAGCTGTCGTTCGACGGCGGATCCGTGCGGCACCTGGATGATCAGTGTCGGCTGCTCGGCGATCCCGGCAGCCTACTGCCTCGTGCCAACCATCTGGCTGCGGCGGGCGGCGAAACCATGTCACCATCGAGGGTGTGATGGTCGACTGGGGAGCAGGTCAATACGAGACGGCTGCGGCGGAGATTGAACCGGCGGCGCGGGCCGTCGTCGACATGGCGTCCGTCGGTGCGGGGGACGACGTCCTCGACCTCGCCTGCGGCACCGGGAATGCCGCTCTCCTGGCGGCGGCCGCGGGCGCTCGCGTGGTCGCCGTCGACGGCGCGCCCCGGCTCCTGGCGGTCGCCCGAGGCCGCGCTCAGGCCTCCGGCCTCGACATCGACCTGCGCACCGGCGACGTGTTGGCGGTCCCGCTCAAGAACGCGGCCGTCGATGTCGTCCTCTCCGTGTTCGGGATCATCTATGCGCCGGATCCGGGCGCGGCGATGCAGGAGGTCCGTCGCGTCCTGCGTCCCGGCGGTCGCGCTCTGCTGAGCGCCTGGGTGCCGGCGGGCCCGATCGACGCGATGCTGGCGGTCTTCAACCGCGTCGTGGGCGGGGCCACCGATGCGCCGGCCGGGACCGGGCGCGAGCGGTTTCCCTGGTCTGACCCGGCGGCCGTCGGGCCGGTGGCTGCTGCGGCCGGGCTCGTCCTCCAGTCAACGACCGACTGCCGGCTGGCGATCCGGGCGGCGTCGCCCGAGGCATACGTCGAGGCGGGCCAACAGCATCCAATGGCCCTGGCGGGGCGCCCGGCCGTCGAGCGGGCCGGCGCCGAGGGCGAGCTTCGCCAGGGGATGACGGCGGTGCTGCGCGAGGCGAACGAGGACCCGGGCGCCTTCCTGGTGCACAGCCCCTACGTCGTGCACCAGCTCTCCGTGCCGTGATCGGACGCAGCTCTCCGCGACCGTGACCGGAGGCAGGTCGCGCCGCTAAACGGAGGCGATCAGCGCGCGTCGCGGACGTAGGCCAGCGCCAGGGCGGCGCGCCGGCGGGCCAGCCGGCGCTTCCAGACCAGGGCGCCGGTCATTCCGGCGGCCGCGACCAGCGAGGAGACGGCGTTAAGGATGAGGATCGTGCTCATGGTCCCAGGATGCCCCCGCTTTCTCAGCGGAGACGAGGTACCGCCTTATAGATCCGTAAGAAAGGCGCTCAGTGGCCGGCCGCTCTGCACCGACTCCGGTCGCTCGGCGACGATGTCCGAGCCCGGCCGGGCCTCGTCGTCCCGCCGTTTGACCAGTAGCCACTGCGGCTTGGCTCCGCCGCGGGTGCGCTGGAGCGCAAAGCCGCCTTTGAGCTTGTCCCCGTGGAGGACGAACACCGCATGGCCCCGCTCCAGCGCCTCCGGCCACGGCACGCGGCCGCCCTGTTCGTAGGAGCCGCGATCCCAGATAATGACCCCGCCGCCGCCGGCCCGGCCCTCGAAGTCGTTGTGCGCGAGGTCGTGATCCTCGACCTCCACGGCCAGGCGCTTCATCGCGGGATCCAGCGAAGGCCCCTTGGGCACGGCCCAGGAGCGCATGATCCCGTCGACCTCCAGCCGGAGGTCGTAGTGGTGGGCGGTCGCCTGGTGCTCCTGGACGACGAACACGCCCGCGGGCACCCCGCGGATCGCGAACTGCTCGTGGCCCTCCCGCCGGGTGCGACTGAGGGTGACCGCGGCGGCGCCTCCGTCCTTCCGCAGCCAATCGGTCAGCTCCGAGAGGGCCCCCGGGTCGCCTTCGGCGTGGATGGCGAGGGCGTCGGAGTCGTCTAGGCGGACCCATCCGCGCAGGCCGAGCGAGGCCGCATGGTCCCGCACCGCCTCCCGAACCCGGAGGTCGGCGCCGGCATCGGCGACCGAGATGCGGAGCGCCTGGTGACCGCTCCCCGCGTCTGGTTCTCGTTCAGCGGGCGACCGACCGCTCAATGCACCCGTCAGCCACGACCCGGCGGAAAGCCCACCTGGACATCGCCACCGTCGCGGACGATGGTGGGGACGACGCCGCGGTTGTTCGTGAAGCCCATGAGCTCGGCTTTCCACTCCGGAAGGAGCGTGGCATCGCGCTCCTCGACGCGCTCGCCCTCGCCCGCCAGGTGCTCGCGCGCGGCCTGGCAATACGGGCAACCCGGCTTGACATACATGACAACGCTCATCTCGCCACCCCTCAGGGTACGCCTCGAGGCTGGTAGGTTCGGCCCCGATGGCGATGGACGATGACGTCAGGCGTCGCCTCAGCCAGAACGAGGCGTTGTATCGCGAAGTCAACGAGGCGATCCAGCGGGGTGTCTGGCCCGGCGAGAGCCAGGAGATCGTGCGCTTTCGCTGCGAGTGCGCGAAGGTGAGTTGCAGCGCGACCGTCGAGATGACCGTCGGGGACTACGAGGCCGTGCGTGGCAACCCGCGGCAGTTCCTCGTCCGGTCCGGGCACGAGGTCCCCGGACTCGAGCTCGTTGTGGCGCGCCACGCGGGCTATCTGGTGGTCGAGAAGCGGGGGGCCGCCGGCCTCGAGGCCGAGGAGTCAGACCCCCGCAGCACCTGAGGCTCCGAACCGCGGTCCGGTCCGATGTGCAGGAGCACCTCCACCTCGGTCCCGCCGTTGCTCCGGCGCCGGATCGTGAACTGCTCGCTGAGGGCGGCCATGAGGGGCCATCCCCATCCGGCCCCCGGATCACGGGATTGGGCGCGCGGGCCGATGCCGTCGTCGCAGACGAGGATCGTGATGCGGCCGTCGCTGATCGTGGCCATAACGTCCACTTTGCCTGGTCGATCCCGGTAGGCGTGCCGGACGGCGTTCGTGACCGCTTCCGAGACGAGGACGCGGATGTCGTCGATCTGCTCTTTGGTGGCGCCGTGTTGCTCGGCAAGCGCGCCGAAGTCCTCCCGCACGCGTGCCACCGCCTTGGGATCGGCCGGATAGGACCGATGGAGTTTGCCCTCCGCCGCCGGCGCTGCCCCGACGGTTGAGTCGCCCCCCGCGCTTCCGGCCGCCTGGTGCCGGACTGAGTTCATACATTGGTGATTACCGAAATTCGGGAGCCCAAACGTGACCCGCCAGTAAGTTCGGTCACCCCCCGCCAACGCCCGGCTTCTGCCGCCCCTCTGAGAAGGCGGACGCCACCGCCCTCGCCGCGCGCCCGCCAGGGCTGGCACGGCGAACGGCGGTACCCAGGTGACCCGTTCGTCGAGGCGCAGTTACCCGTGACGCTGACACCGCCCCACCCACCATAACCGCGGGCCGCGCGCCCAGTGCCCTCCACTCGCTCTGCTACGGTGCACCGCTTCGAAAAAGACGCCGAATCCCCGGTCGCCGATGTAGATCACCAGCGCGGCCGGAGAGCGGGGGACCCACTGGACGCCTTCGTCGTTGTGGGGCTAATCGCCGCAAATGCGGTGTAGCGCAGCACTTTCTCGCGCGAGCCCGTCAGCTAACCCCGTAGGCACGGAGAAAGAGGAGGCTCTATGCCCTCGACCAGGTCGCGGCGTGCTCTGCGTCGCATCAACCCACGATCTGCCCGGCTGGGCGCGGCGATCGCTGTCGTGACCGGCGCTGGGGTGGCCGCCGGCGCCGTGCCGGCCGCGGCTCAGTTGCAGGCGCCGACGTCGGCGCACCCCCAGGTGCCGGCGACGCTGTTGCACCGGGGCAGCAAGGGTCCGGCGGTCAAGCGCGTCCAGCATGCCCTGCATGTCCGGCCGAGCGGCCACTACACCCGGCACACGCGGCGGGCCGTGATGGCGTTCCAGCGCAAGGACGGGCTGCTCGTCGACGGCATCGTCGGACCGCAAACGTGGGACACGCTGTTTCATATCACGCCCCAGCCGACGGCCGCGCCCTCGGCGGCGACGTCCGGGGCGTCCGGCTCCTCGTCGGGCAGCGGCTACTCCATCCCGTCCAGCATCGTGCAGTGCGAGTCCGGCGGGAACTACTCCGCGGTCAATCCGACCACCGGGGCTGGCGGCGCCTACCAGATCCTGCCCTCCACGTGGCAGGCGTACGGTGGCCAGGGGCTCCCGCAGGACGCCTCTCCGGCCGAGCAGGGCAGGATCGCCTCGGAGATCTACTCCAGCCAGGGCTCCTCGGCCTGGACCTGCTGATCGCCTGAACGAAAGATGGTGGGTGGCTCGTCGCCTGGGCGAGCCACCCGCCCGCTCCATCAGTCAGCCGGACGCCGGTGCGTCCCGCCGGCTGAGGAACTCCTCCACCAGCCGCCTCGGGGCGCGCGCCAGCCAGCCTTCGGTCACGAACTCCTCCAGGTCGTCATCGGACAGCAGGTCGAGTCGCGCCAGCACCGCGGCGTAGCCCTCGAAATGGGGGGTGGTGAAGAACACCGCTGGATCGGAGGCGATCACCGCCTCCTTGGCGACGAGGTGCTCCACCCGGGCGGCCACCACCGGCCCGGTCGGCGCCCGGTCGCCGAGCGCATCCAGGTCGGAGCGCCGCAACGGACGCTCCCACACGAACAGCTTGTCCCGCACTCGCCACTGGCAGTTCCCGCGGGACACCCGCTCGCTCGTCTCCGGGAGCGACAACGCCAGCCGGCGGACGTCGGCCCAGGTGCCCACGGGCCAACTGTACGCCGTGACGGGCACTCCAGCCAGACGGCTGATCCACGACCCGCGTGTCGCGGAATCGACCATCTACGATGGCCGCTTGCTTCCCCGGCATGACCGCCGAGAGCTGGCGGCGATCTTCTGCGGCGGCATCGTCGGCGCCCTGGCGCGGACGGGCCTGGCCCAGGCGTTCCCGGTCGGCCCCGGCAGCTGGCCCTGGCCGACCTTCGCCGTCAACATCGTCGGCGCGTTCATGCTCGGCTATTTCGTGACCCGCTTGGAGCGGCTTCCTACGTCGGCCTACAAGCGCTCGTTCCTCGGCACCGGCGTCTGTGGCGCGCTGACCACGTTCTCCACGATGCAGGTGGAGCTGTTCAAGATGATCGAGGCCGCGCGGTGGGGACTGGCCGTGAGCTACGCCGTGGCCACGATCGTGGTCGGCCTGATCGCGCTCGCCGGCGCCACGGCGGCCGTCAGGCGGGTGAGGACGCTCCGGTGACCGCCGGGACGTGGCTCCTGGTGGCTCTGCTCGGCGGCGTCGGCGCCGTGGGGCGGTTCGTCGTCGACGGTTTCATCTCCGAGCGTCTGGCGGCCGGTTCCTTCCCGTGGGGCACCCTTATCGTCAACCTGTCCGGCGCGGCGGTGTTCGGCCTGCTGGTCGGCGCCGCCGTCACCGGGAACGCTCTGGTGCTGGCCGGAACGGCGACCATCGGCTCGTACACGACGATGTCGACGTGGATGTTGGAGAGCCACCGCCTGGGCCAGGACAATGAACTGGCTGCCGCGGCCGTCAACCTGCTCGGCTCGCTGCTGATCGGGTTCGCCGCCGTGGCCGCCGGCCACGCCATCGGAACCGCGCTGTGAACGAAGACTGTCTCAAGCTGACCGCCTACTTCGCCGAGCGCGACCGAATCGGCTCGCGGTTCATGGGCGAGGCCCTGGTGGAGATCTGCGAGCGCCACGGGTTTGCCACCAGCGTCCTGCTCCGAGGCGCCGAGGGGTTCGGACGCCATCGGGTGCTCCAGTCCGAACGGCTGCTGACGCTGTCCGAGGATCTGCCGATGGTCCTGGTGGCCGTCGACACGCGCCAGCGGATCGAGGCGGCGCTGCCGGAGGTGGGTCGTGTCACCCGCCACGGCCTGCTCACACTGGAGCGGGCCCGGATGCTGACCGGACGCATCGGGCCGGTCGACCTGCCGGAGAGCGGCGATGAGGCATCGAAGCTGACCGTCTACTGCGGCCGGTACGAGCGCGTCGGCGACCGCCCGGCGTTCGTGGCGATCGTCGACCTGCTCCGGCGGCACCACGGCCTGAGCGCGACGGTGCTGCTCGGCGTCGACGGCACCGTCCACGGCGTGCGGGAGCGCGCCCGCTTCTTCGGCGCCAACGCCCAGGTGCCGCTGATGATCATCGCGGTCGGCTCCGAAGCCGCGCTGAGCGCGGCGATGCTGGACGTCGGCGGCCTGCTGGAGCGGCCCCTCCTGACGCTGGAGCGAGTGCGGGTCTGCAAGGTCGACGGCCGGCGGCTGGCCGATCCCCATCTGGTCAGCGGGGCCGACGACGCGGGTCTGCACACCTGGGTCAAGCTGATGATCCACGCCGACCACGACACGCGCCATGGCCGCCACCCCGTGTACGTGGAGCTCGTCCGCCGCCTTCGGGCGGCCCGGGCCGGCGGCGCCACGGTGCTGGAGGGCATCTGGGGCTATCACGGCGATCGCGCCCCCCAGGGGGACAAGCTGCTGTCGATTCGCCGTCATGTGCCGACGACGACCGTCGTCGTCGACCTTCCGGAGCGGACCGCGCAGTGGTTTGAGATCGTCGACGAGCTCACCGACAAGGCGGGCGTTGTGACCAGCGAGCTGGTGCCGGCGTTCCGCGCCCGCGGCGAGTGGGGGGAGACGGGCGGGCTCCGGCTGGCGCGTCGCCGGTGATGCCGACCGCCCGTATTCCCATGTCTGCATCGCAACTTCCCAGCTCCCGTTTCGCCCACGTGTCTGCATCGCCGCTTCCCAGCTCCCGTTTCGCCCACGTGTCTGCATCGCAGCTTCCCAGCTCCCGTTTCGCACACGTGTCCCCATCGCCCTTCCTCGCTCGTCTTCCGGGCGACAACGCACACCCACACCATCGGAGGTCGTTATGAAGTACGCACTGCTCATCTACACCGATCCGGACAGCTTCACCAACCTCAGCGAGGCCGAGCAGCAGTCGATCAGCGCCGAGTACTTCGCGCTCCGTGACGAGCCGTCGTGCATCGACGGCGCGCAGCTCCAGCCGATCGATGCCGCCACGACGGTGCGGGTCCAGGGTGGCCAGACACTGACCACGGACGGCCCCTTCGCCGAGACCAAGGAGGCGTTCGCCGGGTACTACCTGTTCGAGCTGGACCACCTCGACGCCGCGTTGGAGATGGCCGCCCGCATCCCGGCGGCGCGGATGGGCGGCTCGGTCGAGGTCCGGCCGCTGGTGGAGTACCCGACGGCGGTGGAGGGCTGAGCGCGCCGAGGCCCTGAGACGTGCTGGAGCGCGTCTTTCGCGACGAGTGGGGCCGCGTCCTCGCGGCCCTCGTCCGCTCCCTCGGCGACTTCGAGCTCGCCGAG
Source organism: Solirubrobacteraceae bacterium (assembly GCA_051985625.1). GTDB lineage: Bacteria > Actinomycetota > Thermoleophilia > Solirubrobacterales > Solirubrobacteraceae > Palsa-465. The sequence goes on along the minus strand of JBPYFQ010000253.1, from coordinate 18,764 downwards.
GAGGCCGCCCAGGACGCGTTCGCGGCAGCCGCCGAGCGCTGGCCGCGGGACGGCGAGCCGGCCAACCCGGCCGCCTGGCTGATCACCACCGGCCGCAACCGCGCCATCGACCGGATCCGCCGCGACCGGACGCTGGCGGCCAAGACACGTCTCCTCGAGGTCGCCGAGAGCACACGAGACGAGCCGGCCGTGTTCGATGACACCGCCATCCCCGACGAGCGCCTGGAGCTCCTGTTCACCTGCTGTCACCCGGCGCTGTCGATGGACGCGCAGGTGGCGCTCACGCTCCGGGCGCTCGGCGGCCTGACCAACGACGAGATCGCCCGCGCGTTCCTGGTGGCCCCGGAGGCCATGAAGCGCCGGCTCTCCCGGGCCCGGACCAAGATCCGGCTGGCCGGCATCCCATTTGCCGTCCCGCCCGAGCGCCTGTTGCCCGACCGGCTGGCGGCGGTCCTCGCCGTCATCTACCTGATCTTCAACGAGGGCTACGGCGGCCGCGGTGACCTGGCGGCCGAAGCGCTGTCGCTCGGCCGTGTGCTGGCGCAGCTCATGCCGGATGAGCCCGAGGTTTATGGCCTGCTCGGCCTCATGAGCGTGCTCCACGCGCGCGCGCCGGCCCGGTTCGCCGACGGTGAGCCGGTGCTCCTGGCCGATCAGGATCGGGCGCTATGGAACCGCCGGCTGATCGCCGCCGGTCGCACCGCCCTGGAGCGCGGCCTCGCCCTGCGGGGGCGCGGTCCGTACCTGCTCCAGGCGGCGATCGCCTCCCTTCAGTGCGACTGCCCGATCGACTGGCCGGAGATCGCCGTGCTGTACGGCGAGCTCAGCCGGCTCACCGGGTCGCCGGTGGTCGAGCTCAACCGCGCGGTGGCCGTGGCCGAGGCCGGCGCGCCGGAACGGGCCCTGGCGATCGTCGACGGCCTCGCCCTCGACGACTACCCCTACCTGCACTCCACCCGCGCCGAGCTGCTTCGCCGGCTGGGCCGCCCCGAGGAGGCCGCCGACGCCTACCGCCGGGCCCTGGCGCTGACCACCCGGGAGCCGGAGGCGCGCTTCCTGCGCCGGCAGCTGGCCGAGCTGTGACCCGGCTCAGTCCGGCAGCAGCGGCACCCACGCATCGCCGTCGCGGCCGACGAGCGTGCCCCGGGAGATCGCGCCGGTGCCGAACCGTTCACGTAGCTCGTCGATCGCGCGGTCGAGGCCGGCAGCGCGGTCGAACGGCAGCGCCAGCTGGACGGCGCCCCGATCGCACAGGTTCGTCAGCGCGATGCCGATCAGGGTCAGGCCGCGCTCGGCCACGACCGCGCTGGAGGCCGCCAGCAGCCCGCGGGCGATCCGCAGGAGCGTCGTCGTCCGATCCGTCGCCTCGGCCAGCGTGTGCGACCGGGTGCCGCGTGAGAAGTCGTCGAACCGCAGCCGCAGGACGACCGTGCGGCAGACCCGGCCGGCCGCGCGCAGTCGCCGCGCGACCCGGTCGACGAGGGTCAGCAGGGCGGCGTCGAGGTCCCGCGCGCTCCGCGCCCGCCGGCCCAGGGCGCGCTGGGCGCCGATCGACCGGCGCCGGCGCCGGGCCGTCACCCGCCGCGGGTCTCGGTTGTGCGACAGGGCGTGCAGCTGGCGCCCGGCGGCTCGGCCGAGGAGCGAGACGAGCGTGTCCTCGCCCAGCCGGGCCACCTGGCCGACCGAGTGCAGGCCGTTGGCGTGGAGGCGGCCGGCCGTCACCCGCCCGACGCCCCACAGCCGCTCCACCGGCAGCGGGTGCAGGAAGGCCAGCTCGCTGCCGCCCGGGATGACCAGCAGGCCGTCCGGCTTGGCCACGCCGCTCGCCACCTTGGCCAGGAACTTGGTGCACGCCAACCCCACCGTGATGGGGAGGCCGACCTCCTCGCGGACGTCCCGGCGCAGCTTGACGGCGATCTCCCGCGGCGAGCCGAGGATGTGCCCCAGTCCGCGCACGTCGAGGAATGCCTCGTCGATCGACAGCGCCTCCACGAGCGGCGAGAACCGCTCAAACACGGCAAACACCGCCCGGCTCGCCTCGGTGTAGACCGAGAACCGCGGCGTGACGACGACCGCCTCCGGGCACAGCGCGCGGGCCTGGCGTCCGCCCATCGCGGTGCGGACGCCGCAGGCCCGAGCCTCGTAGCTGGCCGCCAGCACGACGCCGCCCCCCACGATCACCGGCCGCCCATTCAGCGCCGGGTCGTCACGCTGCTCGACCGACGCATAGAACGCATCCAGGTCGGCGTGGATGACGGTGGGAGCTTGCACGAACATATGTTCGCATGCGATGATGACGGACACGACCCCGCCGACAAAGGGAGGGCAGTGACATGGCTGTGACCGATCGGATCGTGACCCGGGTGGACTTCGTCTCGGTGCCGACCCGAGATCTCGAGCAAGCCGTCGACTTCTACGGCAACGTCCTCGGCCTGGAGCGATCCGTCTACATCCCGGATCGCCACTACGCCGAGTTCGAGACCGGCAACGTGACCCTGAGCGTCGCCAACTTCGAGCGCATGGGAATGGAGCACCGGGTGTCGCCCAATCCGGTCGCTCTGCACGTCGAGGACATGGAGGCGGCCCGGGCCGCCCTCCAGCAGGCCGGGGTGACGTTCGCGGGCGACACGTTCGACACCGGCGTGTGTCACATGTCGTTCTTCACCGACCCGGACGGCAACGCGCTCATGCTCCACCATCGCTACGCGCCGCGGTGACCGAGTCCGCGGCCGCCGCGCCGATATCACGGCGATCGCGCCGGTCCAGCCTCAGGGCGCCCCGACGCGCGTGAGCATCTCGGCGCCGCACCGGGCGCCGACCTCCGCCGCCTGCGCCGGGGTCATGCCCTGCGCCATCCCGAACGTGAAGCCGGCGGCGAACGAGTCGCCGCAGCCGTAGGCATCCCGGATCGGGCCCGGGGGCGGGACCGCGCTCCAGCGGCCCTCGGACTCGCCCCACCAGTGGCCGCCGTGCGCGCCCTCGGTGGCGACCATCAGGCGCGTGTGCTGCTCCAGCGTCCGGGCCCAGCGCACCTCGGTGGCGTCGTTGGCGCTGAACACGACGGCATCGAGGCGCAGGTCGCCGCCGTCCAGTCGCTCGCGCAGCCGCGGGGTGGCCACGAGCACGCGGGCCGCCCGGGCCCGGCGCACCGCGCCGAGGTCGCCGGCGGTCAGGTAGACGCCGTCGTCAGCCTCGAGGCGCTGCCACTCGAGAGCGTCGGCACCCTCCGGCTGAAGGCGCTCGCCGAGCGTCATGATCGTGCGCTCGCCGTCGCGGTCGAGCAGCGTGAGGACCTGCCTGGTGCGTGACTCCCGCCGCGCGGGGTGGACCCTGATCCCGCGCGCCTCAAGCTCGCGGATGGCGACGTCGCCGTCGGAATCGTCGCCCACCGCGCAGTAGTAGTCGACTTCGGCGCCGAGCTCGGCCAGCACGGCGGCGGCCACGACGGCGCCGCCGCCGGCATGGGTGAACTCCCGCCGCGCGGCTTGGACCTCGCCCCGCACGGGGAGGTGGTCGACCCGGAGAAAGTCGACCCATTCCAAGTGTCCGACCACCGCGACCCGGGTCATGGCGCGGACGCTATCGCCCAGGTGGCTTTTCTTGGGCCCCGGCAGGGCACAATGATGGTGCACGATGGCGACAGACAGCAAGCAGACCGGGTTCAGACGGCGTCCCCCGCGTACCGGGCAGACGGCGCTGTCGCCGGTCGCCACCAGCCTCGCCCCCTCCGAGCAGGTCGCGACCCTGGCTCGCCTCGGCGACCCGGCCCTGTCCGAGCTCAGCCTGGAGGAGTTCCTCGCCGAACTGCTGCTGCGCGTGCGTGACGTCCTGTCCGTCGACACCGTGGCGATCCTCCTCTATGACCAGGAGACCGATGAGCTGGTCGCCCGCGCCGCCAAGGGGATCGAGGAGGAGGTGGAGCAGGGGGTCCGGATCCCGGTCGGCCAGGGGTTCGCCGGGCGGGTCGCCGATGAGCGCATCGCCATCTTCATCGGCGACGTCGATCACGCCGACATCCTCAACCCCATCCTGCACGAGAAGGGCATCCAGTCGCTGCTCGGCGTGCCCCTGATCGTCCAGGGCGACCTGATCGGCGTGCTCCACGTCGGGTCCCTGACCCCGCGCACGTTCGGCGAGCGGGATCTGGCCGTCCTGCAGGTAGCCGCCGCCCGCGCCGCGCCCGGGATCGAGCGCGCCCGCCTCATCTCTGCCTTCGAGCGCGAGCACCGGGTGGCCATGGTCCTCCAGCGCAGCCTGCTGCCCAAGCGCCTCCTCGAGTTCACCGGGGTGTCGGTGGCGGCTCGCTACCTCCCGGCTACCGACGAGGTGGGCGGGGACTGGTATGACATCTTCGAGCTCCCCCGCGGCCGGCTGGGCGTGGCCATCGGGGACGTCGTCGGCCACGGCATCCGGGCCGCGGCGCTGATGGGGCAGGTGCGCACGGCGCTGCATGCCTACGCGATGCAGGACCACGGGCCGGCCCGCACCCTGGAGCTCGTCGACCGCTTCGTTCAGGCGATGCCGGACCCGGCCATGGCGACTGCCGCCTACGCCGTGCTGGACACCAACACCGGGACGCTGTCCCTGGCCTCCGCCGGGCACCTGCCCCCGTTCATCGTCGGCCGCGACGGCGTCAGGGTCGTCGACATCAGTCCGTCCGCCCCGATCGGCGCAGTTCCGTACGGCGCGTGCGCGGAGGTCGAGGCCGTCCTTGAGCCCGGCGAGATGCTCATGCTCTACACCGACGGGCTGGTGGAGCGTCCCGGCATCCGGCTCGCGGAGAGCATCGCGGAGCTCCGCGGCGTCGTCGCCGGCGCCTCGTCGCCGGAGGGGCTCTGCCGCCGCGCCGCCGACGAGCTGATCCCCCTCGGAGGTCCGCGAGACGACGTGGCGATCGTCGCCCTGCAGAACGCGGAGATCCCGCTGGAGCTGCACCTCCGCCTCCCCGCCGATCCGCGCGCCCTGATCCAGATCCGGCGCGCCCTGCGTCGTTGGCTGCGCTCACGCGGGGCCAGCGACCAGGACACGTTGGAGATCACCCTCGCCGCCAGCGAGGCGTGCACCAACGCCATCGAGCACGCGTACTCGCCGGGGCCGGCCGAGTTCGAGGTCGACGCCCGGGCGGACGACGGCGTGGTGCAGATCACCGTCCGGGACGCCGGCCGCTGGCGCAATCCGCGGGGGAACCACCGCGGCCGGGGATTGAAGATCATCGAAACGGCGATGGACGACGTGTCGGTGGATACGAACGCGTCGGGAACCGAGGTCGTCATGCGGCGTCAGCTCGTCAGATGAGGCTCGCCGACCTCCAGGTCGTCGACGAGGGCCGTGTGGTCATCGCCCGGCTGAGCGGCGAGCTCGACCTCTCCAACACGGCCAACATCGGTGGCGCGCTGACCGAGAGCGTCCCCAACGACGCATTCGCGCTGATCATGGACCTCACCGAGGTCGAGTACCTCGACAGCGGGGGGATTCACCTCATCTACGAGCTGCGCGAGAGGCTCCGGGCCCGCGACCAGGTGCTCCAGCTGGTCATCCCGATCGACTCGCCGGCTCATGACGCCCTCCGGCTGGCCGGCGTGGCCGCCTACGTGCCGACCACCGACACGCTCGACGCCGCGCTGGCCGCGGTCGGCTGAGACGTGACCTTCCCCCCGCGGGGGCGGCCCGAATTTGTTACGCCGCGCGCCGGGCGGCGGGGACCTGGCGGATGGGCCCGGGCAGGACTGGAAGGACACCGTGCCGGACGTACAGCGCGCCAGCCCCGACCAGCGCTCGGCGCACGGCGGCCGGCGGCAGGGCGGCGAACCCGTACTCCGATCGGATCCGGTCCGGCAGCAGCGCGATCGTGATGAAGTTGACCGTCTCGCGGATCGGCCGCACCAGCGGCGGGACCGGTGGGTCGAGCACGATCGCCCGGGCGCGCCGCCGGGCCCACTCGCCGACGTGCAGCTCGTCGCCGGCCAGCATGGTCCGTCCGTAGGCCTCCAGGTCGGCCAGGGTGGCCGGCATCGCCGCCGCACGCAGGCCGAACAGCCGGCCGACGACCCGGTAGTCGTCCCACAGCGCCGAGCGCTCGGACCGGTTCAGGCGGCCGACGTACGTCCGGTAGACGACCATCGCCGAGTCGGCGAGCGAGTACAGGATCCACATCAGAAGGTGGGGGTCGTCGGCCCGGTAGGGAGTGCCCGCCGGGTAGATCCCGACCGCCTCCGGGAGGCGCCCGGCCACCGCCCGGTGCATCGCCCGCACCCGCCGGGTGACCCGGTCGGCGTCGGCCCGGGAGCCGAACGTGATCGTGTTCATGACCTGCGCCGTCCGGGCCAGCCGGACGTACGGATCGTCAAGGGCCTCGGAATGGGCGAGCAGCCCGGAGACGGCCAGCGGGTGGGCGGCCTGCATGAGAAGCGCCCGGGGCCCCGACAGCGCCAGGGCCCGCTCGCGCATCACCCGCCGGATGACCGACTCATCCGTGAAGTAGCCGTGGTCGGGGCGGGAGCGGGTGGCGCGGGCGGCTGTCATACAGCATGTTCAGCTTAGCTAAACAGCTTGTTTGAGTTCTCCGCCCGTCGCTCCGGCCAGCCCGGCGCTCCCACCCGGCGTCCCGAGCGGCTCAGAGCTATCGGCCACGGCGTGTGATCCTGCCCCCAAAGCCCGCAATTTGCTCAGCTTAAGGTTAGAAAAGTCTGAGAAATGACGCACTCTGATTCGGTTTCCGCTCTTCGGGGTACGAACGCGACGATGACACCAGCCACCAGTAGCCCCACCCATGCGCGCCGGGCCCATGGCGCCGGCGTGGTCGGAAATGTTCCCAATGAAGTCCTTTTCGTCCGCTGGCAGCAGCACGGCGATCGCCCAGCCCGGGATGAGCTGGTCGAGCGCTTTCTGCCGCTCGCCCGCAAGCTTGCTCGCCGCTACAGCGGCGCCCGTGAGCCGTTCGACGATCTGATGCAGGTGGCGAGCCTCGGGCTCGTCAAGGCGATCGACCGCTTCGACCTCAGCCGCGGTACGGCGTTCTCGTCGTTCGCGGTGCCGACAATTCTCGGCGAGCTGAAGCGCTACTTCCGTGATCTCGGCTGGGCCGTCCACGTGCCCCGTGGCGCCCAGGAGCGCGCGGTGAAGGTCGAGGAGGCCCAGCAGACGCTCAGCGCCCGGTCGAATCGTGCCCCCACGGTCTCCGAGCTGGCCGAGTATCTGGAGTACAGCATCGAGGAGGTTCTCGAGGCTCTCGAGACCACCCGCGCCCATCATGCGACGTCGCTCGACGCCCCGTACGACGATGGTGAGGGCGAAAGTGGCACGATGGTCGAATCGTTCGGACACGAGGATCCCAGTCTGCGGTCGGCGGACGAGCGCGTCACTATCGGCTCGGCGGCTCGGCAGCTGCCTGCGCGCGAGCGCGAGGTGCTGGCGCTGCGGTTCGTCAACGACCTGACGCAGACCCAGATCGCCGAGCAGATCGGCGTCTCCCAGATGCAGGTTTCTCGGATCCTGCGCAGGGCGATCGCCCACCTTTCAGACATCACCGACGGCTGACAGGCCGGTTGGGGGGCGCGCGTCAGGATGCCGGCGTGCGCCCCTGGGAACCTGAAGCAGTGCTGAGGTGAGCGCCGAGGGTTCCACCGTACGGCTGCGCCTGGAGAGCAGGCCGCAGACGCTGACCATCGTCCGGGGGATGCTTGGGGGAGTCGCCGAGTTGCTGGCGATCGACCCCGAGTTGCTCGACGACCTCAAGACCTCAGTCAGCGAGGCCTGCAACAACGTCGTCCTCCACGCTTACGGCGGTGAGCCGGGGCCGATGGAGGTGGGACTGTTCATCGCCGACGAGCGGATCCGCGTCACGGTGACTGATCGCGGCGTGGGAATGGTCGCCCCGTCGGCGACCGCGGAGGCCGGCCAGGGCATCGGCCTGTCGGTCATCCGTGCGCTCACCGAGTCGGTTCGGTTCGCCTCCGCGCCCAACGACGGAACCGAGGTCCAGATGGACTTCGCGGTCACCCGGGACGGCAAGAAGCTGCTGACGGCGCCCACGATCGCCAGCCCGGACGGCGACCTGCCGATCGCCGAGGAGGGCGAGGTGGTCGTCTCCCTGTCGCCTGTGACCCTGCTTCCCGGGGTGCTGGGCCGTCTGGCGCGGACCCTGGCCGCCACCGCGCACTTCTCGCTTGACCGGTTCTCCGACGTCTACCTGGTGACCGACACGCTGGCCGCGCACGCCGCCAGCGCTGCCGCGGGTGAGCGGATCGAGGCCCGGCTGCGGGCGGCCGACCGCCGCCTGGAGTTGCTGGTGGGCCCGTTTCGCAAGGGGACTGGCTCCCGGCTGGAGATCCGCTCCACCGATCACCCGGCGTCACCGCTGGTGCTGCTGTCCGATCAGGTGGCGGTCGAGCCGGCCGGAGAGGCGGAATCCCTGCGCGTGCTGGTCATCGACCACCGCCGCTGAGCGGCGGGCAGCGACGCGCCGGCACGGACGGTCTGCGCCGGGGCGGCGGCCCCGTTCTGCCTCAGCGGCCGTTCAGCAGCTCTTCGGGGCTGTCGACCAGGCGCAGGCGATCGGCGACACCGGTGAGGTCGAGCAGGCGCTGGACCTGCTGGGAGCCCTTGACCAGCCCCATCTCGCAGCCCTCGCCGGCCATCCGCTGGTGCGCGCGGACGATGATCGACAGACCGGTGGAGTCCATGAAGTCGAGTTTCCGCAGGTCGATGACGACCAGTCGGGTCTCGGGACCAGCGAGCTGGTCGAGCTCGGTTTCGAGCTCGGGGCCCGACGCCAGGTCGAGCTCTCCGCTCACCGACACCACGGCCGCCTCACCATCTCTACGGACATCTACACGAAATTGGTTCTGCACGCTGGACACGAGCCTACTGATCTCCCGCCGCGAATGCCGCTGAGAGCGGGCGACGGATGGGGGTTTCGGAGGGTGATGGGCTGGTAACCGTAATCACGTGAGGCGCATTCTATGACCGACTTCAGCGCGACCACTCTCCCGTCCCCCGACGGGCTCGTTCACGAGGCGCTCCTGTACCGCGGCGAGGATGAGCTGGCCGGTCGGGTCGGGGCCTTCATCGGCGAGGCAGCGGCGGCCGGGGAACCGGTGCTGCTGGCCCTCCCGGGCGAGCACCTCCGGCGGTTCCATGAGCTCCCGGACGACGCGCCCGGCCTCGTCTACCAGGACATGCGCGAAGCCGGCCGAAACCCCAATCGCCTGCTGTCCGTCATGGAGTCCTGGATCGCCGATCAGGAGGCCGGAGTTCCGGGCGGCCCCGGCCGGGTCCGGATCGTGTCCGAGCCGGTGTGGCCGGGACGTCCGTATCCCGAGGCGGCCGAGTGCCTCCGCCACGAGGCGCTCGTCAACGAGGTGCTGGCTGACGCCCCCGCGACGATCCTCTGCCCCTATGACGCCGCCAACCTCGACGCCGAGACCCTGGCCGGCGCCGAGCTGACGCACCCGACGATCCGCGAAGCCGGCCGCCGCCGGCCGAGCCTGGCCTATCCGGGGCTCGCCGGAATGGATCTCGATGTCATCTGGCCGCTGGAGCCTCCCGCGGAAGACGTCCGTGCCCACGAGCTCGGATCGAGTCTGCGGGAGCTGAGACGAACGGTGGCCGCCGATCCGCTCGTTGGGGCGCTGCGCCCGGACCGCCGCTCGGACCTCGTGCTGGCCGTCAACGAGGCCGCCACCAACGCGGTCAGGCACGGGGACGGAGGCTGCTCGGCTCGCATCTGGCACGACGGGCGAGGCCTGGTGGCCGAGATCTCCTCGGAGTCCGGGGGCGCCGACCGGCTCGTCGGGCGCCGCGGCCGGCCGGACCCGGCCGCGCGCTCCGGGCGCGGCCTGTGGCTGATCAATCAGGTGTGCGACCTGGTGGAGATGCGCAGCGGCGAGGACGGCACCACCTTGCGGCTGCACATGCACGACGACCCGGACGCCTGATGACGTCCCCTGCGCTGTGAGCGGTCAGCCGACCTCAGGCGCGGGAGCCGGTGGCTCGCCGGTCAGGTCGCGCAAGCGTTGGACCGAGCGGCGCAGCAGCCGCGAGACCTGCATCTGGGAGACGCCGACCCGGCGGGCGATCTCGGCCTGGGTCAGGTCCTCGCCGAAGCGCAGGTAGAGGATCTGGCGCTCGCGCTCGGGCAGGTGCTGGGCGGCCGCGAAGATCGTCGCCTGGGCGTCGACGAGGCCGAGGCGGTCGTCGTCCTCGCCGAGCAGATCAAGCCGGTTCTCGGCCTCCTGCTCGGTGGTAGTGCGCGGAGCGTCCAGGGAGATGGTGTCGAACGCCTCCGAGGTCTGGAGGCCGTCGAGCACCTGCTCCTCGCTGCACTCCAGGTACTCGGCCAGCTCCGGCACGGTGGGCGACCGGCCCTTGCGCACCCCCACCTCGCGGCGGGCGTCGACGACCCGGCGGGCCAGCTCCTGCGCGCTGCGGTCGACGTGAAGCGCCCAGGCGCTGTCTCGGAAGTAGCGCTTGAGCTCGCCCACGATGGTGGGCACGGCGAACGAGCTGAACGCAAACCCGCGCGTGGGGTCGAACCGCTCGACCGCTTTGAGCAGCCCCAAGCTGGCCACTTGGACGAGGTCCTCATGGGGCTCCGTGGACGTGGTGTAGCGATGCGCCAGCTTGCGCGCGAGCGGCAGGAACCGCTCGATCAGCGCATCCCGGTCCTGCACCTCACGATGCACGAACCAGCGATTGAACAGCTCCTGTGAGCTGACCGGAGTGGCAGGCATGGGTGGTGCCGCCATCTGACCTCCCAGGTCGCAGACAGCGGTGTTCTATCACAGGGACCCCGGCGAACCGGACGGTCTGGCGGCGGGTTGAAAGTTCTGTTTTCTAGTGTGTCCAGCCTCGGCGGGCGATTACAAGCGCACGCCACGCCGGCGGTCGTTGAAGAACAGGACGAGCGCCACGATGGCCAGCACGAACAGCACCGGGTGGATGATCACTCCGCCGGCGATGGAGATGATCAGCAGGACGATGGCAGCAACAAGCAGCATTCCTTACCCCTCCTTTGCCGTTGAGATCAGATGGAATTGGGCTACCCGGGGACCGGGCCCCTCACGCAGCGCCCGGCCCGGACGCAGCGCGACCTCGCCCTCGGCACAGCGCGCGGCCCCTCGTGCCGGGCGACCAGCGGGGACCGGCGCCGGCTGGAATACTTCGCCGCCGGATGAGCGCCCCCTACACCTCGGACCTCGCTGCCGCCCTGGCCCCGGACGTGCTGGAGCGCTTTGCGCGCTACGTGCGCATCGACACCCAGGCGGCCCGCGACCGGACCAAGTCGCCCAGCACGGACGGGCAACTCGACCTGGCTCGACTGCTCGTCGCCGACCTGGAACGGGCCGGGCTGACTGGCGTCGGCCTCGACGCCAACGGCTACGTGACCGCGACCCTCCCCGGAACCGGGGGCAACGGCGACGGCCCCGGCCGCCCCATCGGCCTCATCGCCCATATGGACACCAGCCCGGACGCGCCCGGCGCGGGGGTCGAGCCGATCGTGCACGCCGACTACGACGGCGGGGTGATCGAGCTGCCCCGCCAGGGCACGCGGCTGGACCCGGCCGCCATGCCCGAGCTCACCGCCAAGCGCGGCCACGACATCGTCACCGCCAGCGGGGACACCCTGCTCGGCGCCGACGACAAGGCCGGGGTCGCCGAGATCGTCGCCGCGGTCGCTCACCTGGCCGCCCACCCCGAGCTGCCCCGGCCGCCGCTGCGCATCTGCTTCACCCCGGACGAGGAGATCGGCGAGGGCGCGACGCTGTTCGACATCGAGGGTTTCGGCGCTCTCTGCGCGTACACCATGGACGGCTCGGAGGTGGGCCAGTTCCAGGACGAGACGTTCTCGGCCTGCGAGGTGACCGCCACGATCCGCGGCGTCGACGTGCACCCGGGCCATGCCACCGGCAAGCTGGTGAGCGCCCTGCGGCTGGCCGCCGACATCGTCGCCCGGCTCCCGTCCGACCGGTTGACGCCGGACACGACCGCCGGGCGGGAGGGCTTCATCCACCCCTACGAGCTGACCGGGACGGCCGCCGAGGCCCACATCCGGGCGATCGTCCGCGACTTCGACGAGGGGCTGCTCGCGGAGCACCTCGCCCTGTTTGAGCGGACCGCGCGGGAGGTGGTCGACGGGGCGCCCGGCGCCGAGCTGACGCTCGACGTCCAGCGCCAGTACCGGAACATGCATGAGTACCTGGCAGATGTCCCGTTCGTCGCCGAGGCGGCTGAGACGGCGATCGCGGCCGAGGGACTCACCCCGGTTCGCATCCCCATCCGCGGCGGCACCGACGGCTCGCGCCTGAGCGAGATGGGGCTGCCGACGCCGAATATCTTCACCGGGGGCCATGAGTTCCACTCGGTCCGCGAGTGGGCCTCGCTCCAGGACATGGCGACGGCCGCAGCCACGATCATCCGACTGGCCGAGGTGTGGGCCCGCCCGGAATGGACGGCGCGGCGCCAGTGACCGCGCCGCGACTAGGCTTGCCCGGATGAGCCCCACCGGAGCGACCTCCCTGGCCTCGCTCGATGGCGAGATCATGCCCGTCGGCGAGGCGATGATCCCGGCCACCGACGACGGCCTCATTCGCGGCGACGGCGTGTTCGAGGTCATCCGCGTCTATGACGGCACGCCGTTCGCCTTCGAAGACCACCTGACGCGCCTGGAGCGGTCGGCGACCAACCTGCGGCTCCCGGTCGACCTCGAGGCGGTGCAGGCCGACGCCCACCGGCTGCTGGCCGAGGCCGGGACGGGACCCGACCACCAGTGTCTGCGGATCATCGTCACCCGGGGCGGCCGGCGGCTGCTGATGACCGAGCCAATGACCGTGCTGCCGGAGCAGGCACGGCTGCTGTCGGTGACGTACTCGCCAACGCGCATCCTCGACGGCGTCAAGTCGCTGTCCTACGGGGCGAACATGCTCGCGTCCCGGCTGGCTCAGGAGGCTGGCTACGACGAGGCGCTGCTGGTCACGCCGCACGGGCGCGTGCTGGAGGCCCCCACCAGCTCCATCTTCTGGGTCCAGGACTCGGAGCTCCTCACCCCGCCCCTCGACGAGCACATCCTGGCGTCGATCACCCGGCGCCTCATCATCGAGGTGGCCGGTGCCCGGGAGCAGTCGTGCACGCTGGACGAGCTCTATGAGGCCGACGAGGTGTTCCTCGCCTCGACGGTGCGCGAGGTGATGCCGGTCATCGCCGTCGATGACCGCACCTTCGCGGCCCCCGGCCCGGTCAGCGAGCGCACGCGCGCGGCCGTGGCCGAGCGGATCAGGACCCAGTTGCCGGCCCGTTGAAGGTCCTCACCGTCATCGGCAACCGCCCGCAGTTCATCAAGGCCGCGGCGGTGTCACCCCCCCTGCGCCGTGACCACGAGGAGTTCCTCGTCCACACCGGCCAGCACTTCGACGACCGGCTGTCCGCCGTGTTCTTCGCCGAGCTCGGGCTGCCGGCGCCGGACGAGCAGCTGGGGATAGCGCTCGGCACGGCCAGCTCGCAGACCTCGCGGATGCTCGCCGCGCTCGAGCCGGTGCTGGAGGCGGCCAGGCCGGACGCCGTGCTCGTCTACGGCGACACCAACTCCACCCTGGCCGGCGCGCTGGCCGGGGCGCAGGCGGGCGTCCCGGTGGCCCACGTCGAAGCCGGGATGCGCTCGTTTGACCGCACGATGCCCGAGGAGCTCAACCGCGTCCTCTCCGATCACGCCAGCCGGCTGCTGCTGTGCTCCACCGACGTGGCCATGACGAACCTGCGCAACGAGGCGGTGGCGGGCCACGCCGAACTGGTCGGCGACGTGATGGTCGACATCGCGCTCGCCATCCAGCCCCGGGCCCGGGAGCGCCCCGACCTGGTGCGCGAGCGCGGGCTGGAGCCCGGCGGCTACGCCCTGGCGACCGCCCATCGCGCCGGCAACGTCGACGACGTGGCCCGGCTGACCCGGCTCGTCGAGGTGCTGGAGGCGATGCCGCTCCCGGTGGTGCTGCCGTTGCACCCGCGCACCGGTGCGCGTCTTGGATCAAGCGGGCTCCTGGCCCGGCTGGAGCGGGCGCCCCGGGTGAGGCTCACCGAGCCGCTCGGCTACTTCGAGCTCACCGCCCTGCTGTGCGGAGCCCGCGCTGTGCTGACCGACTCCGGCGGGCTGCAGAAGGAGGCCTACCTGGCCCGGGTCCCGTGCATCACGCTGCGGGCCAACACCGAGTGGACCGAGACCGTCGAGCTGGGCTGGAACGTGCTCGTCGACCTCGACGCCGACGCCGCGGTGGCCGCCCTGGACCGCCCGCGCCCGGCCGCGGCGCCGGACGTGTACGGCGACGGGCACGCGGGAGAACGCGTCGTGGACGCGCTTAGACTGCTGGCGTAGTGACCCCCCGGACCCTTCGCCTGGGCGTGGTCGGGCTCGGCTACTGGGGGCCGAACCTGGCGCGCAACTTCGCGGCCGTCCCCGGCTGCGAGCTCGCCTACCTGTGCGACGCCGACCCGGCGGCGCGGGAGCGGCTGGCGCGGCTGGCCCCGGGCGCGACGCTGGCCGACGGTCTCGACGAGCTGCTGGCCGACCCGTCGCTTGACGCCGTGGCGCTGGCGACGCCCGTGCCGACCCACGCCGAGTTGGCCGTCCGCGTCCTGGAGGCGGGCAAGCACTGCTTCGTCGAGAAGCCGCTGGCGCTGACCGCCGCCGACGCCGAGCGCGCCGTGGCCGCGGCGGGCCAGGCCGGGCGCGTTCTTATGGTGGGACACCTGCTCGAGTACCACCCGGGGGTGCGCCGGCTCAAGGAGCTGACCGACGCCGGTGAACTGGGCGACGAGATCTACTACATCTACGGCAATCGCCTCAACCTGGGCAAGCTGCGGGCCGACGAGAACGCGCTGTGGAGCCTCGGCGCCCACGACGTCTCGGTGCTGCTCTACCTGGCCGACGAGGAGCCCACCGACGTCGTCGCCCACGGCGAGTCCTACGTTCGCCCCGGGGTGGAGGACGTCGTGTTCTGCTTCCTGCGCTTTCCGTCCGGGCTGACCGCCCACCTCCACCTGTCCTGGCTCGACCCGCACAAGGAGCGCCGGTTCACCGTCGTCGGCTCGCGGCGGATGGCGACGTTCGACGACATGGCGGTGGAGCGCAAGCTGACCGTCTACGACAAGGGCTTCGACGAGGACGCGGAGGGCTATGGCGAGTACATCACCCGCAGCGGGGGCTCGTTCTCGCCCGCCATCCCCAACGTCGAGCCACTGCGGGCCGAGTGCGAGCACTTCGTCGAGTCGATCCGGACGGGGCGGGCGCCTCAATCCGACGGCGTGAGCGGGCTGCGCGTCGTCCGCGTCCTGGAGCAACTCCAGCACTCGCTGGAGGCGGAGAGGGTGGGTGCCCATGGAGGCTGAGCCGCCGCGGATGGGCGCCGACGGCGCGTTCGTCTCGCCGGCCGCTGAACTGGGCGACGGGGTCGTGGTGGAGCCGGGGGCGGTCGTCCAGGCCGGCACCCGCCTGGGCGCCGGCACCACCATCTCGGCGACGGCCGTCATCCTGCCCGGCACGGTGCTCGGGGAGCGCTGCCTGGTCGAGCCCGGCGCGGTGCTCGGCAAGCGCCCGCGCCTGCGTCCCGGATCGAGCGCGGCCGGCGCCGTCGGCGATCTGGTGGTGGACGACGACGCCACGATCTGTGCCGGCGCGGTGGTCTACGCCGGCGCCCGCCTCGGCGCCGGGGTCATCGTGGGCGATCAGGCCCACGTGCGCGAGCGCGCCGTCGTCGGCGCGCGCACGGTCGTCGGCCGTGGCTCCACCGTCGACTTCGACGTCGTGGTCGGCGAGCGCGTCTCGATCCAGACCCTCGTCTACGTGACGGCTGGGGCCATCGTGGAGGACGACGTGTTCCTCGGCCCCGGGGTGATGACCACCAACGACGACACGATGGCCCGCCACCCGCGCGGCGAGGCGCTGAAAGGCCCGGTGCTGCGCCGCGGGTGCCGCGTCGGCGGCGGCGCGGTCCTGACCCCGGGCCGAGAGATTGGCGAGGAGGCGTTCGTCGCCGCCGGGGCGGTCGTGGTGCGCGACGTCGCCCCGCGCGAGGTCGTGATGGGCGTGCCCGGACGCGCGGTGCGCCTGGTCGGCGACGAGGACCTGCTGGAGCGCTGGCGGTGACCCGTCAGCCGGCGCTGACGGTCTTCTTGGGGCCCGCCCCCGCGGCGGCCATCCCGGTGCCGGCCTCGGTCCAGATGACCTGCTCGCGGCCGGGTCCGACGCCGATCAGCGCCACCGGCACGCCCACGAAGTCGGAGACGAACCGCAGGTAATCGCGCGCCGCATCGGGCAGGTCGTGCTCGGACCGGCACTCGCTGAGATCCTCGGTGAACCCGGGCATCTCGATGTACTCGCCGGCCGCATGGTGCAGGACCGTCTGATGGAAGGGGAAGTGATCGAACTCGGCGCCCTCGGCCCCCCGGTAGCGCACGCACACCCGGATCGGATCGAATCCGGAGAGCACGTCGAGCTTGGTGATCGCCAGCGCGGTCAGCGAGTTGAGCCGGGCCGCGTAGCGCAGCGCCACCAGGTCGATCCAGCCCACCCGCCGGGGGCGGCCGGTGGTGGTGCCGTACTCGCCTCCCCGCTCGCGCAGCTCGTCGGCGAGCGGTCCGTCCAGCTCGGTGGGGAAGGGCCCGGCGCCCACCCGGGTGCCGTAGGCCTTGGTCACGCCCCACACCTCGTCGATGTCCTTGGGACCCACCCCGGCGCCGATCGTCGCCGCCCCGGCGACGGGGTTGGACGAGGTGACGAACGGATACGTGCCGTGGTCGATGTCGAGCAGGGCCCCCTGGGCTCCCTCAAACAGGACCGTGTCCCCCTGGTCGAGCCGCTGCAGGACGAGCCGCGAGGTGTCGGCGATATAGGGCTCCAGCACGTGGCCGTAGGTCAGGTACTCGTCGGTCATCGACTGCAGGTCCAGCCGGGGGTCCTTGGCGTAGGGGCGCAGCGACAGGCGCTTGGGGTCGAGCGCGGCCACGATCTTCTTCTTGAGGATCTTCTCGTCGAGCAGGTCCTGGACGCGGATGCCGAGGCGGGCCGCCTTGTCGGCATAGCAGGGGCCGATCCCGCGCCGGGTCGTGCCGATCTCCAGCTTGCCCAGCTTCGCCTCGCCGGCGTGGTCGAGCATCATGTGGTAGGGCATGATCAGATGGGCGTTGGCCGAGATGCGCAGCGTGCGCGTCTCGACGCCGCGGCGGCGCAGCTCGTCGAGCTCGTCGGTCAGCACCTTGGGGTCGACTACGACGCCGTTGCCGATCACGCACAGCTTGCCCGGGTGCAGGATCCCCGAGGGCATCAGGTGCAGCTTGTACGTCGTTCCGTTGCGGACGATCGTGTGCCCGGCGTTGTTGCCGCCCTGGAAGCGGACGACCGCATCTGCCCGCTCAGCGAGCAGGTCGGTGATCTTCCCCTTTCCCTCGTCGCCCCACTGGGCGCCGACGATGACGATTCCGGGCATGGCGACGTTCAGTGTAGGAGGCGAAGGCCGGGAGAGGCGACGTGCTCGGCGTGCCCCGGCGTTCCCGGCGTTCCCGGCGTCCCGGGCGTTCCCGGCGTCCCGGGCGTGCCCGGCGTGCTCCGGCGTGCTCCGGCGTGCTTGACACCTAGCTAGCCTAGGCATAGACTGCCGAGGCATGAGAGCGGAAACACTCAAAGGGCACCTCGACGCGCTCATCCTGGCCGTCGTGGCCGGAGGTCCGCTGCACGGGTACGCCATCATCGAGGAGCTCAAGCGGCGCAGCGGGGGGGACCTGACGCTGCCCGAGGGCACCGTCTACCCGGCGCTGCATCGCCTCGAGGCCGCCGGGCTGCTGGCCAGCGCGTGGTCGGAGGGCGAGGGCCGGCGCCGGCGCGTCTACACGCTGACCCGCCGCGGCGAGCGCGAGCTTGGTGCCCGCCGCGGGGAATGGCGCGACTTCGTCCGCGTCGTCGAGGCGGTGATGGCGTGAGCTCCCGGACCGAATACGAGCGCGCGCTGTCACGTGAGCTGATGGCCGTGGGCATCTCCGGAAAGCTGCGGCGCCGGATCCTGGACGAGATCGCCGACCACCTCAGCTGCGATCCCGAGGCCTCGCTGGGCTCGCCCCGGGCGCTGGCGGGCGATTTCGCCGACGTGGTGGGGACCGCCCGGGCCAAGACGGCCGCGCTGGCCGCGTTCGCCTCGCTGGTGGTGGCCGGCCTGCTCTTCGGCGTCGCCTTCGCGGCGGCTCCGAACGGCCTCCTGCGCACGGTTCAGCGAGCCGGCTCGCCGCTGTTCGCCCAGGTCCCGCCGTCGGCCGCGATGGTGGCGGCCGTCGTGGCCGCGATCGCCGCTCAGATCGCGTTCGCTGCCGGCTGCCTGGCGGCGGTGCGCTGGCTGTGGCGACGGAACCGCGGCGCTCTGCCGGCGGCCGAGGCCGCGGTCATCCGGCGGCGCGCGGCCGTTGGGGTGGGGGCGGGCATCGTCACGATGCTGAGCCTGGGGGTGATCGGCGTGGCCGTCCGCCGTCAACTGGGGAGCGCGTCGAGCGACGTGGCGATCATCGCAGCGGGCATCGGCTTGGTCGCCCTGCTCGCGTCGCTGCCGTCGCTGTGGGCGGCGACCCGGGTGCGGCCGACCGTGGCCGGCGGGGCGGGCGACGTGTTCGACGATCTCGGTCCCCTGGCGCCGGCCGGGCTGCGCGGGCATCCCTGGCGGTTCGCCACCTGGTTCGCCTTTGCGATCGCCGCGCTCATCACGGTGGCGGCCGTGCCCGCCCAGGACGTGTTCGACGGC
>JBPYFQ010000252.1:0-38012 GCA_051985625.1 Solirubrobacteraceae bacterium | reverse complement strand
CGATCGATGCCGACGCCGCCGACATCGAACGCCAGGCGCTCCCAGCGCGGAACGCCGGCGAGCGCCCACCACCTCAACTTGCGAACGGCGGGCAGCGTCTCGTGGTACATCCAGAGCCGACCGTCCGAGACCCTCGTCCAGCCAGGCCTCCAGCCCGCGAGCCTCCGCTCCAAGCTTCTCATCTGGATACAGCCAACTCGGACGATCGACCTGGCTGTCGGCCCACAGCAGGATCTCCGATGAATCAGCCAGCACCTGGCCCGTCCGGGCAGGAACGACAGCTACGTGTCGCTGGTGTCCCCGCCGGCCCGGCGGCGGTCACGCCGCGCGGCCTCGACGAGACGGTCAACCTCCCGGTGGCGGCGCTCGACGTACGCCTGGAGCTCGGCCTCTGCCTGTGCTCGCTGCTCACGGACCTCGGCGGCGGCCTCTGAGCGCATGGCGGCAAGAAGTTGTTCAGCAGCGCTTCGCGCCGTCGCAAGCTCCTGATCGCACCTTTGCGCGGTCTCGGTGGTCAGCCGGTCTGCATGACGTTCGGCGTCCGCCACAAGCCGTTGGGCTTGCTCTTGGGCCTGCTGCACGACCTCAGCAGCGGCTGCTTCCAAGCGGGCCTGGTCGACGATCGCCGCGGCTTCTGCACTCGCCGCCGCCCGCGTGCGCTCGGCGTCGTCGCGGGCCGGCGCCAGCAGGCCTTCGCTCTCTTCCCGCGCTCGAGCCAGGATCTCCTGGGCCTCCTCATGGGCACTCGCGACTAATGCGTCGGCCTGCTCGCCGGCCCGCGCGCGAGCTTCGTCTGCCTTCAGGCGACGGCTTTCGGCCGCCGTCTCAGCCTCGCGGAGGACACGCTCGGCTGCCTCGCGGTCCGCCGCGGCTTGGAGCCGAGCACCCTCCAAGATCGCCTCGGCTTCCACCCGGCTGCTCTCCAGCACTCGCTCCGCCTCGGCTTCCTTCTCGGCTATCGCGCCCTCACGAGCGAGAAGCTGTTGCTCGACCTCGCGAGCCTTCTCCGCAGTCCGACTGGTGCGAAACCACTCGCTCACGACTTGGAGATGGCGGTCGACCTCGGCGGGGTCATAGCCCTTCCGTACACGCCGGAAATGCCGCTGCACCACGAAGGCCGACCGAGTCTCCCCCTCGGTGCTCGGAGCCATCCACTGGCGTTCGCTACTGCACCGTCAACTCCTTCCAGCGGCGGGCCAGGTCGCGGTGGCCGCGACGCCATCGCCGCCCTCGGGCTTTGGGCCGCCGATGGCGATGATGTCAAGCCCGTCGGGACCGGCCTCGAATGCCCGGACGACCTCAGGCGCGACGCGGATGACATCCCAGGTCCGGACCTCCTCGGTCTCGTCGTCGAGCAGGATCCGGCCCGAGCCGGCGACGACGACGTAGGCCTCCTCCTGCTCCTTGTGGCTGTGCGCCATCGTGCTGCGCAGGTTGGGGGCGTACCGGAACAGGCTGACCCCGAGGTCGCGTGAGTCCAGATGCTTTCGGCTGAAGCGGCCCTCGAGCCCCTCCACCCGTCCGGCGACGGAGTCCTCGACCTCGAGCAGGTTGACCTTCGCAAAACGGGACATGCGATCTCCTGGGCTGACGGCGGGTCGGTGCAGCATGGCGAACCCTAGTGGGCGAGGTTCACCCAGGCGCGGCCCCGGCGCTCCCATGGCGCGCTCTTGACCCGTGTCGAATCGACGCGTAGCTTGCGTCCGGCCGCCAACGTTCAGAGGAGGGAATCGTGGAAGAAGCAACACGAGTCCATGGAGGCATCACGGCGGAACGTGCCCAGGCCTGGGCCACCCGGTTCGTCGACGCATGGAACTCACACGACCCAGAACAGCTGCTGGCGCTCGCCACCGAGGATGTGGTCTGGGAGGACCCATTCATCGTGGGCGGAACCCTGCGCGGAAAGGCCGCGCTGCGCGACTGGCTGACTTCGTTGTGGCGCGCGACACCGGATCTGCGCTTCGAGGTGGTCGGAGAGCCGTTCATCTCGCTCGACGGCACGCAGCTGGCAGCCGCCTGGACGGGATCGGGCCGTTTCACCGGACCATTGAATCCGCCTGGATTTGCGCCTACGAATCGACAGATCGAGATGACCGGCGTCGACATCCACGAGTTCGAAGGCGAGCTCGTCAAGCGCGTCCACACCGAGACTGACGCGATGGCGCTCGGGCGCCAGATCGGTGCGGCCCCGGCGCCTGGGTCTGGCGGCGAGCGGTTGGGGGTCCTGATGCAGAAGCTGGCGGCGCGCCGTCAGCGTGGACGCGGTCAGTAGCCCATTCAGCGGAGGAGCCAGAAGACTTCGGTCTCGGCGTCACTCGGGTCCGCTGGTGCGTGACCGTAGATCTCCCAGCACGGTCCGGCGAGTTCGCGGCCGGCGGCGTTGATGTAGTCGCGCACCGCGTCGTGAGTGTCACCCAGCCGGGCGTAATCGCCGCGGTGGATCGCCGTTGCGACCTCGCCGCCCGGGAGCTCGGACGGGATCACTCGCCCTTCGGGCGCAAACGCCGCCGATACCAGAACGCCGACCTCGACATCGGGTCGCTGGTCTTTGTAAAGCATGATGTTCTGCCACAGCTCATCACCGCTGCCAGTAGCAAGCTCACGGCGGGTGCGCACAAAGGCGTAGACCTCGCCCAAGAGCTGCCCCCACAGAGCTGGGAACTCCGCCCACGTTGTCGTCTGGGCGACCACCGCGGTGGCACGGGGGACGACGTGGATGAATCGCACGTCGGAGGCAGACACGGAGCCAACCTACCTCCACCAGAGGCAACGATCGACATCGCAATCCCTACCCGGGGCTGCAGGCGCGTCAGCGGGCCTGGTACCGGTGTGCGGCCACGTCGTCGGCGACGGCGATGAGATAGTCGGCCATGGGCTTGCTGCAGTAGCCGTAGAGCTCGAGGTTCGCGTCGTCGGTCACGAACGTGACCGTTTCCCGGCTTCGCCCGAGCAGCGCGATCAGGCCGATTGGGAAGAGCACGATCGAGATCACGATCGGGCCGACGAGCGAGGACCGGCGCTCGAACACGGTTGTGTGCCCAGCGTTGGCGACCATCTGGTAGCCGTCCCGCACCAGCTCGGGAACGACATGATCGAACAGCTCGTCGGCAGCTGCCTGCGGCTCTGGCCCAATCGCAGCGTGATGGATGAAATCCACCCGCCGGGCGCGCCACACCGACCAGAGCGCCAGTCCCAAGAGGACGGCCAACCCGAGCACCACCACGAGAAGCACCGGACGAGTCAACTCGATCGATGATCCTAAGAAGGTCTATGGCCCCCAGTCAAGGCTGTGACAGGCGTAGGATGCCCACGTGTCGCATCCTGATCCCGCTGGGGCTGCGGACACCCGGCCGATCGAGCCGGGCGAGGTCTTTGAGAACCCGGTGACGCGGGAGCGGGCTGTCCTCATCGAAGCGCCCTGGTGGAACGATGAGGGCCGGGCGGTCGCCGATATGACCGCGCTGCCGGGCGCGCGCGTGGTTGGGGAGCACTTACATCCAAGTCTCCGCGAGTCCTTTACCGTCCGAGAGGGCGAGCTGACGGTGCTCCGCGATGGTCAGCGGTCGATCGTGCGTGCCGGTGAGCGCGCCGAGGTCGAGCCTGGGGTCTGGCATGACTGGTGGAACGACGGCCAGGTGGACGCGATCGTTCGTGTGGAGGTCACGCCGGGGGAGCGGTTCGCGCACCTCATCGAGACGCTGTTCGGGCTCGCCCGTGAGGGGCATGTCAACAAGCGCGGCATGCCGGACCCTCTTCAGCTGGCGCTGATCGCCACCGAGTTCGCCGACGTGATCGTGTTCCGTAGGCCGCCGCAGGCAGTGCAGCGCGTCCTGTTCGGGGCACTCGCGCCGGTCGCCCGTCGCCGCGGCTACCGCGCCACCTATCCGAGCCTCTCCAGGACGACGCTGGCCCCTCGGGTGCCCCGACCCGCGGCCAAACCCGACTGACGATCTCTAGGCCGGCACGTTGATCAGTAAGCGCGAGCGAGCAGCGCGTCAACGCCGTCTGCGCTGGGGTCGTCGACGGGCTGCGCGTCTTCGCGGACCAGGCACCGGACCGAGATGCCCGCCTGCGCCAGCTGGTCCTCGCCGTCAGGGCCGCAGGCCTGCCAGGCGATACGGGCAACGGCCAGAAACGCCTCGGGAATCAGCAGCGGAAAGTACGCGTTGCCCGCCCCCGCAGCCTTGATCCGCTCATCGATCGCCGCCTGCAAGCGCTCCCAGATGGCGTACCCCCACGGCCGGATCACCATCGTGCCGCGCACCGGCCCGTTCTCCGCAAGTTGCGCCTTGGCGATCACCTCTTGATACCAGCGCGGGAAATTCTCCTCCTGCGATGTGAGCACCGACGCCATCCAGCGGGCCACTCTAGATCACGCTGACGCCCACCGAGATCCCTTCCACGAGAGTGCGGGCATGTGACACGTGCCGCCCGTCGGGTGTCACCGTGTCACCCCGACGGACTACCTCCTACAGTGACAGCACGCACACGCTCTGGGGAGCTGCTCGAGTCACGATGACCGCGCGGCCAGCGTGATCGTCGCCGTGTGCTGGCTGCCGTCCCGCTCGTAGCCGATCTCCACTCGGTCCCCGGCCCGCTTGGCGAGCGTCAGGGCCACGAGCTGATCGGTGCTGACCGCGGGGCTGCCGTCGATCGTCTTGATGATGTCGCCGTTACGCAGGCCCGCGGCCGCGGCCGGGCCTCCGGGCACGACCGCGACGACCCACAGTCCCTGTCCCTGGCCGGTTCCGCCTGAGGCCGGCTGGGCCTGGATGCCCAGGAAGGCGTGCGACACGCTGCCGGTGTCGATGATCTCGTCGGCGACCTTGGTGGCCAGGTTGGACGGGATGGCGAAGCCGAGTCCGATGCTTCCCCCGCCGGCCTCCCCGGACGCCGAGGGGATCGCGGCGCCGGCGGTCGGCACGCCCACCAGGTCCCCGGAGCAGTTGACCAGGGCGCCGCCGCTGTTGCCCGGATTGATCGCCGCATCCGTCTGCACAGCGTCGATCAGGAGAGCCGACTGGTTGCCTTCGCCCGGGACATGCACGGTCCGGCCGAGCGCGCTGACGATGCCGCTCGTCACCGTGCTGGACAGCCCGAGCGGCGCCCCCAGGGCTACGACCGGCTGGCCCACGCGCAGGCTGGCGGAGTCGCCGATCGGGATCGTCCGCAGGTTCGAGACGCCCTGGGCCCGGATCACGGCCAGGTCGGTGAGTGGATCGCGGCCGACGATGGTGGCGGCCGCGGCGTGCCCGTTCTCGAAGACCACCTGCAGGTGCCCGCCTGAGGCCGCCGGCAGGATCACGTGGTTGTTGGTGAGGATGGTGCCGTCGGCGCGGATGACCTCACCCGAGCCGACCCCGCCCGGAGGCGCGGCCCCGCCGCTCGCGGCCCCCTGCGCCATGATCGTCACCACCGACGGCAGCTGCTCTTCCGCCACGGAGGTGACGTTGCACGACGAGCCGGTGGCCGCGGGCTGAGCAGCCGTCGTCGACGCGGTCGAGTTGTTGTTCAACGCGTTGGCGATGATCGCTCCCACCACCCCCGCCGCAATCACGATCACCGCGGCAGCGATCAGCAGCAACGTACGTCGTGGGGGACGGTCAGCGCGGGAGGACAAGACGGTGATCCGAGATTGCGACTGGGCTTAGCTTCGCACACCACGGCGACGGCCAACAACAGCCGCGCCCTCATGGCCCGCCCGGTAGGATTGCCTCGCAGCAACGTCCCGGGAGGAAGCCCTTGCAGCACGCCATCCCGACCCGTTCGGCCGTTCCGCTCGCTCGCCCGCCGACGCGCAGACGTGTGAGCAAGTTCGTGATCCCGGAAGTGATCTTCGGGATCGGCACGCTGGCGGAGGTGGGCGCCGCGGTTCGCCGCGTCGGGGGTCATCGGCCGCTGCTCGTCAGCGACCCGGGCGTGCTCGCCGCCGGATGGGTCGACCGGGCCGTGCCCCATCTGGCCGACGTTCGCGTCCACTCGCACCTGTGGCACGACCTGACCCCCAATCCGAAGGACTTCGAGGTCGAGGCCGCGTTCGAGAGCTACCTGGACACCGGGTGCGACGCGCTGCTGGCCATCGGCGGCGGCAGCTGCATCGACGTCGCCAAGGCGGTCGCGGTCCTCAGTGGCAACGGCGGCCGCATCCTGGACTACGAGGGCATCGACCGCGCCACGAGTCCGATCCCGCCGATGGTCATGGTGCCGACGACCGGCGGCACGGGGGCCGACGTCTCGCAGTTCTGCGTGGTGACCGACACCGCCCGCCGGCTCAAGGCGACGATCGGCGGGCGGGCCATCGTGCCAGACATCTCGATCACCGACCCGGAGCTGCTGACGACGATGCCCTCCGAGCTCGCCGCGCACACCGGACTGGACGCCCTGAGCCACGCCATCGAGTCGTGCGTCTCAGAGGCGTGCGATTTCCTGAGCAAGGGCCACGCCGTCGCGGCGATCCAGGCGCTCGCCGAGCACCTCCCCCGGTCCGTCGAGGACCCATCCGATCTGGACGCCAAGGAGGCGATCGCCCGGGCCAGCCTCCAGGCCGGCCTGGCCTTCACCAACGCGCTGCTCGGTGCCACCCACGCCATCGCCCATCAGATCGGGGGCGCGCTGGACCTCCCGCACGGCCTGCTCAACGCGATCCTGATGCCGCACGTGATGCGCTTCAACGCCGAGACCCATGCCGACCGGTACGCCGACGTGGCCGCCGCGTTCGGCATCCCCGTGCAGGACCTGACCCCCACCGCCGCCGCCCAGGCGGCGATCGCCCGGGTTGAGGACCTGAGCGCCTCGCTGGCCGTCCCCACGGGCCTGGCAGCGCTCGGCGTCGATCGGGAGGACTTCGACTGGTTCGCGCGTAACGCCCTGCGCGACGCCTACATCACGACCAACCCCAGGCCGGTCACCGAGGACGATGTCCGGCGAATCTGTGATGCCGCCTACTGACGGCCCGGTGGCGCCCGCAGCCTTCGACGACGCCGCCGCCGGCGCCACACCGGCCTGGCCCGATCCGGCGGCAGGCAGCTGGGGGGATGCGGAGGACCGGGCGCGCACGCTGGAGCGCCTGATCGGCGTGCGGTCGTCCAAGCCGACCTTTTACGCCGCCTGGCGGGACAACACGGCGCGGCTCGATCGGACCATCGAGACCCTCCAGCGGATCTCGACCGCGCTGTGCGCCACGCCGGACGGCCCGGGCGCTCTGTGCGATGCCGTCGTGGAAGCCGCGGCTCATCACTTCGACGCCCCGTGGGCGGCGCTGTGCTTCACGGGCGCGACGGGCGATCCCGATCCGGAGCCCCCGCACGTCGTGCGGCGGATCGGCGACCGTGTCCTGCCCGCCGCCGGCGACCCCCCGGCGATGCTGGGGATCGCCATCGCGGAGGCGCTCGAGGCCGATGCGCCGGTCGCCGTCGCCGAACGTCCCGAGGGACCCTTCCCGGACTCGGAGGAATCGTCCCGGGCGGTGGCCGCCCCGCTGCCGGTCCGGGGAGAGACCGCCGGGGTGCTGGCGGTGGGGCTCCTGCCCGACGCCACCGTCGCGTCCACCGACATCTCGATCCTCGTCACGCTGGCCAACCACGCCGGCGTCGCGCTCCACAATGCCCGGCTGTTCCAGGAGAGCGAGCGCCTGCGCCGGCGCTCGGAGTCGGTCTCGCGGCTGGCCAGGCGGCGGGCGGCCGAGCTGCAGCGACGCACCGACGAGCTGGAGGGCATCCGGCTCCGGCTGGAGAACGCCGGGCGGCGCGAGCTCCTCAGCCAGGAGCGCACCCGGATCGCCCGGGAGCTCCACGACAGCGTGGCTCAGCACCTGCTGACGATCGGGATGAACCTGGAGTGGTGCCGTCGCCAGGAGACGACGCCGGGCCCGGTGCTGGACCGCGTCGCCACCAGCAAGTCGCTCGCCCGTTCGGCGGTGGACGAGATCCGGTCGGTCATCTTCGAGCTGACCAGCGACGGGCAGGGCGATCTGCGCCGGGCACTGCGCGAGGTGGTAGGCGATGTGGTGGCCGGCACCACCCTGCGCGTCGGGCTGCGCACCTATGGACAGCCGCAGCCGATCTCCGGGGCCGCCCAGCATGCCCTCGTCCAGATCGCCCGCGAGGCGCTGTTCAACGTCGTCCGGCACGCCAACGCCGACCGGGCCTGGCTCTCGCTCCGCTGGCAGACCGGGCAGGTGCGACTGGTCATCGCCGACGACGGGACCGGCGATCCGGCCGCTCTCCAAGGGCAGTTGCAGGCCTCCCGGCCCGCCGAGCAGCACTTCGGCCTGTCCAGCATCGGCGGACGGGTCCGGGAGCTGGCCGGCAGCGTCTCGTTCGGGCGCCGGCGCGGGGGCGGGGTCAGCCTGGCGGTGGAGCTGCCGCTCGGAGGAGCCGGTGTCGGCCGTTAAGCGCGCATCCGACCCGCCGACGCAGGTGCTCCTCGTCGACGACCACGCCATCGTGCGCCGGGGGCTGCGCTCGATCCTGGAGCTGGAGCCGGACATCACGGTGGTGGCCGAGGCGGACGGGCGGACCGAGGCCCTGCGCGCGCTGGAGACCGTGGAGCCCGACGTCATCCTGCTGGACCTCAAGCTGAGCCGCGATCACGACACCGAGGGCCTGGACCTGTGCAGCGAGATCCTGGCCAGGCGCGCCGAGTCCCAGGTGGTGATCCTGTCCACGTTCCTGGACGAGAACCTGCTTGACCAGTCGCTGCGGCGCGGGGCCAGGGCGTACGTCCTCAAGGAGGTGGACGTCGTCGAGCTGGTCCGGATCATCCGCGCGGTGTCCCGCGGGGAATCCGGCTTCGACGCGCGCAGCGCAGCCCTCGTCCGCACGCTCGTCGCCCACGACGGAGCCCGCGACCCCGAGCCGGAGTTCACCGAGCGCGAGCAACAGGTGATCGGCCTGCTCGCCGCCGGGCTCACCAACCGGGAGATCGGCTCCAAGCTGTATGTGAGCGAGAGCACCGCCAAGTTCCACGTGCACAACGTGATGCGCAAGCTGGGAGTCCGCCGGCGAGCCGAGGTCGCCTACGCGGCAGGCAAGCGCGGGCTGATCAGCGCCTGACGCCACCACGGCGGCCAACAAACTACCCTGGCTGCGATGCGCCTGACCATGCTCCGCAAGTTCGCCACCGACCCCCTCCTGGGCGACGCGCTGACGATCGAGGACCAGCGGGGCCACCCCGTCGTCCAGGCGATCCTGCGACGGCGGGAGGAGGGATCGCGGCCCGGGGCGCGCACCGATGGGCGCCGGATCGCGCTGGTCATCGAGGGGGGCGGGATGCGCGGCGCCGTCTCGGCTGGGATGGCCGCGGCGATCGAGCAACTGGATCTGCGCGACGCGTTCGACGAGGTCCACGGCGCGTCGGCGGGCGCGTTCAACGGGGCGTTCCTGATCGCCGGACAGGCGACCTACCTCGCCGCGCTCTACCCGCATGGGTTCGGCGACCCCAAGTTCGTCAGCCTCCGGCGGGCCCTGCGCGGCCATCCCCTGTTCGACATGGACTACGTGATCGGCCAGGTGTGGCGGACCCAGCGGCCGCTGCGCATCGACCGGATCCGGTCCAGCCCGATCGAGCTGCACTGCACCGCCACCGACGTCGATCGGGCCGCGATCGTCGACCTGGCCGAACTGCGCACCGACGAGGAGGTCCGCGACGCGCTCCGGGCCTCGGCGCGGCTGCCCTGGCTCGCCGGGGGTCCAGTGCCGTTCCGCGGCCGCCGGCTGCTGGACGCCACGCTGGCCGAGGCGATCCCGGTTCACGTGGCGCAGACCTCGGCCACCGACATGCTGGTGCTCCAGACGCGGCCCCACGGCGTCGACCACACGCCGCTGTCCGGGGGGGTCGCGCGGCTGACCGACGGATACCTGGCCAAGATCAACCCGGCGCTCGTCGAGCTTCGCCGGCTGCGGTCCGAGCGCTACGACCGGCTCAGCGGTGAGCTGGCCACGCGCGCGCGTGACCCCGAAGCCTCCCCGGCGGTGTGCGTCGTCCGCCCCCCGGCCGACGCACTGTTCATCGGCCAACTGGAGAACCGGAGGACGGCGCTGACGCTCGCGGCCGCCCACGGGCTGCGCGCCGCCTGGGCGGCATTGGAGGGCGAGGACCCGGAGCTGTTGAGCGCGCTGCGGGGCTACCCGAGCGCCCGCCACGAGGACCGAGCCGCCGCACCCGCGGCGTCAATGTAACGGTTGTCACAGGCCGGGGTACGTCAACCGTTGCCTCTGATTCGCCGTCATCGGTCGTGGAAGCGGCGCGTCACCGACGCTGCCCGGCAGGCGCCAAAGCGCGGGCGCGAGTTGAAGGCTGCCGCCGCCCAACTCGACCTTCCCTGGGCTCGGTCCTTCCCCGCCCAGGTGGTGCGGGAAAACTTCATGCGGTTCGTCCTGAACCCGCTGATGGACTACTACGCGGCGCGCCGGGCCACCGGGCGCGGCAACCTGTCGGCGCTGAAGGGGCCGGTGATCCTGGTCGCCAACCACGCCAGCCATCTCGACACGCCGGTCATCCTGTCGGCGCTGCCGCGGAAGCTGCGCAAGCGGACCGCGGTGGCGGCCGCCGCCGACTACTTCTACCGCAACCGACTGGTCGCC
The DNA here is from genome assembly GCA_051985625.1 of Solirubrobacteraceae bacterium. Classification (GTDB taxonomy): domain Bacteria; phylum Actinomycetota; class Thermoleophilia; order Solirubrobacterales; family Solirubrobacteraceae; genus Palsa-465. Next base: position 27,429 of record JBPYFQ010000252.1, on the reverse strand, counting down.
TCGGTGGTGTCGCTCATCTTCAACACGGTGCCGATCGAGCGCAAGGGCGGCGGCGGCGTGGCCAAGGACGGCAGCCACCTCGACTCCCTGCTGGATCAGGGGTGGAACCTGCTGCTGTATCCGGAGGGCACCCGCTCCCGCGACGGCGCGCCCGGACGGGTCCGCCGGGGGGCCGCCGTCCTCGCCTCCACTCACAACCTGTCGATCGTCCCGATCCGCGTGTCCGGGACCGCCGAGGCGATGCCGCCCGGCCGGCTCTGGCCCAAGCGGCTGCGGGGCACCGTCGTCTCCCGGCGCCACAAGATCGAGGTCTCGTTCGGCGAGCCGATCCCGCCCAACCGGGACACCGCCGCGCTGATCGAACGGGTCCAGAGCTTCTTCGAGAACAGCAGCGGCGGCCCGTCCCGGTCGCCGTACCGGCGCGCCGCCAACGGCAACGGCAACGGCGGCAAGGACCGGACCATCAAGGATCGGGTCACCAAGGACCGGGCCTGACCCGCCCGCTTCCCGCCGCCGCACTGCCGGCGGGTCACGGCCGAGCCGCGGCGGCCGGTCAGGCGTCGTCCTCGTCCAGCCAGTCCATCGTCCGCGCCACCGCCTTGCGCCACTTGCGATAGCCGCGCTCGCGTTCGTGCGGAGGCATCCTCGGACGCCACTGCGCCGCGACGTGCCAGTTGGCCCGCAGCGCGTCGCGGTCAGGCCAGAACCCGACGGCCAGGCCCGCAGCGTAGGCCGCGCCCAGCGACACGGTCTCGGCCACAATGGGGCGCACCACCGAGACGTCGAGGACGTCGGCCAGGAACTGCATGAGCAGGTTGTTGGCCGTCATGCCGCCGTCGACGCGCAGCGTGCTCAGCGACCCGCCGGCGTCGCTGATCATGGCGTCCAGGACCTCTCGCGTCTGCCAGGCCGTCGCCTCCAGCACCGCCCGGGCCAGATGCCCCTTGGTGATGTAGCTGGTCAGGCCGGCGATCACTCCGCGCGCGTCGCTGCGCCAGTACGGGGCGAACAGGCCTGAGAACGCCGGCACGAAGTAGCACCCGCCGTTGTCATCGACGGTCCGCGCCAGCGTCTCGATCTCCGGGGCGGAGCCGATCAGGGTGAGGTTGTCCCGCAGCCACTGGACGAGCGCGCCGGTGACCGCGATCGAGCCCTCCAGCGCGTAGGTCGGGGCCTCGTCCTCCACCCGGCAGCAGACGGTCGTCAACAGCCCCCGGGCGGAGGGCACCGGGCGCTCCCCGGTGTTGAGCAGCAGGAAGCTCCCGGTGCCGTAGGTGCACTTGGCGTCGCCGGGGTCAAAGCAGCTCTGCCCGAACAGAGCGGCCTGCTGATCGCCGAGGGCGGCGGTGACCGGGACGCCGGCCAGCACGCCCCCGGCCTCGCCGTAGAACTCGGCCGACGGCCGGATCTCCGGGAGCATGTGGCGCGGGACGTCGAAGCCGGCCAGCAGCTCGTCGTCCCAATCGAGCGTGCGCAGGTTCATCAGCAGCGTGCGGCTGGCGTTGGTGACGTCGGTCAGGTGCCGCCCGGTCAGGCGCCAGATGAGCCACGTGTCCATGGTGCCGAACAGGAGATCGCCGGCATCGGCGCGCGCCCGCAGGCCGTCGACGTTGTCAAGCAGCCAGCGCAGCTTGGGCCCGGAGAAGTACGTCGTCAACGGCAGGCCGGTCCGCTCACGAAACCGGTCGTGCCCGAACTCGTCCGCGAAGGCGGCGACGAGATGGTCGGTCCGGGTGTCCTGCCAGTTGATGGCGTTGTGGACCGGCCGGCCGGTGTGCCGGTCCCACACGATCGTCGTCTCCCGCTGGTTGGCGATGCCGACGGCGACCAGGTCGCTGGAGTCCAGCCGGTTCTCGGCCAGCGCGCGGGCCACCACGTTCTCCACGTTGCGCCAGATCTCCTCCGGGTCATGCTCGACCCAGCCGGGCCGGGGAAAGATGTGGTGGTGCTCCTTCTGCGCCACCCCGACGATCCGCCCGGATCGGTCGAAGACCAGACAGCGCGACGAGGCTGTTCCCTGGTCGATGGCGGCCACGTATCGCTCCTTCATCGCCGTCTCCTCACCAGGGGATCGCGCCGAGCTCGCGGGAGACCGAGCGCGCGGCCTCCCGCACGTAGCCGAGCAGTTCGCCGCGCGGCTGCCGCGCAGTGAGCAGCCGGTCCGACGGACCGAAGATTCCCATGGCGCCCACGACCACGCCGGTGCGGTCCAGGATCGGCGCCGCACACGACACCTGGTTGGGCAGCAGCTCGCCCAGCTCGGTGGCCCAGCCGCGCTCGCGGACGCGCTCCAGCTCACGACTCAGCCGGTCGGTGTCGGTGATGGTTGCGTCGGTGAAGGCCGGCAGGTGGGACTTGGTCAGCTCGGCCGCCACATACGGATGGTTGGCCAACAGCACCTTGCCCAGGGCGGTGGCGTGGGCCGGCAGCAGCGCGCCGACATCGAGTGTCTGGAAGCTGTCATCCGGCCGGAAGACGTGATGCACGACCAGGACCATGCCCTCGTGCAGCGTGCCGATCCGGACCGCCTCCTGGGTCCTGGCCGCCAGGGCGTCAGACCAGTTCAGGGCCCGGGTGCGCAGTTCGTTTCCGTCGAGATAGCTCGAGCCCATGTGCAGCAAAGCGGCCCCCAGTTGGTACTTGCCGGTCTCGGGATCCTGCTCCACAAAGCCTACGTGCTGGAGCGTGCGGAGGAGACCATGAACGGTTCCCTTGGGGAGGCCCAGCTCACCTGACAGGTCAGCGACGCCCAGACGACGGTTGCGGCCCGAAAGCAACCGCAGGATCGCCGCCGCGCGCTCGATCGATTGGATCTTGCCGGGCATCGGCGAAATCTTGACACCCATTCGTTCGCCTGTGCGCGACTTCGTTTGACAATGTCGTACGCCGGTTGGTAGCCTCGCGCCAACCTACGGTGCGAGTGGTGGTGCCAAACCGGCAGGTGAGGACGAGGGTGGTGAGACTTGCAATCGGCTTGTGCCGCGAGCCGAATGTGGATAGGAGCGCATGCTGTTCGCGCCGCCTCGGGGCGACGCGGCGACGCACGCCCGTGGCTGCCCTCTGACGAGCGATTGCCGGCGGCCCCTGCGACCAACGGGCCCGTTACCCAATCAAATACATCTTCGGAGGAGGTTCTGTGGCGACGGTAAGCGAACCAATGACGACGCACCTCCTGCCGCTCTCCTGGCGGCGTGGTCTGGGCGGTGAGTTGTGGGCCGAGTTCTTCGGCTGCTTCATCCTGATCTCGTTCGGCGACGGGGTCGTGGCCATGCTCTGGGCCCTCATCGGCTCAGGTCGTAGCTCCGCCGGCGCGCTTCAGTCCTCCGGGGACTGGCTGCTGATCACGTGGGGATGGGCGCTGGCCGTGTGCTTCGCCGTGTACGTCAGCGGCGGCATCTCGGGTGCCCATATCAACCCGGCGATCACGCTGGGGGCCGCCATCCGCAAGCAGCTGCCGTGGAGCAAGGTGCCCTCCTACTGGCTGGTGCAGGTGGTCGGATGCTTTGTCGGCGCAGCGCTCGTGTACCTGGTCTACAAGGCGGCGATCGACCACTTCGATACGGTCAACCACATCGTGAGGGGGCGGCCGGCGTCGGTGGCCACGTACAGCACGTTTGCCACCTTCCCAGCCCCATACTTCACCACCATCTGGGGGCCGCTCATCGATCAGATTGTGGGCACGTTCTTCCTGGCGCTGTTCGTGTGGGCGGTGACCGACGAGTTCAACCTGCCGGTGGGCTCGAACATGGGGCCGTGGATCATCGGCATGATCGTCATGGCCGTCGGCATCTCGTTCGGCGCCAACGCCGGCTACGCGATCAACCCGGCACGTGATTTCGGGCCGCGGATGTTCGCCTGGATCGCCGGTTGGGGGAAGGTGGCGATGCCGGGGGACTACCTACACATCAGCAACTACTTCTGGATTCCGATAGTGGGACCCCTGGTGGGGGCTGGACTCGCATCGTGGCTATATGACGCCACCATCCGCGACATCCTCAAGGCGCGCAAGGGGCCAGAGCCGGGGATTGTGGCTGAGGGCCAGGTGGACGAGCCCGTCCGCCCGACCACTCCGGAAGCGATGTAGATCACGAGGGGGCGGGGGCGGCCCACCTGGGTCGCCCCCCAGCCCCCACCTCCGGGCGCGAACCAGCCGCGCCACTCCGGATCGATCCAAAAGGAAGAGACATGAAGAAGCTGATCAACGCTCCCGACGGAGTGGTTCAGGACGCGCTGCGCGGGATCGAGGCCGCGCACGGCGACCGTGTACGTGTCATCTACGACCCCGCCGTCATCGTGCGGGGCGACGCCCCGGTTCAGGGCAAGGTCGGGCTGATCTCGGGAGGAGGCTCCGGACACGAGCCGATGCACGGAGGCTTCGTGGGCCCCGGCATGCTCGATGCGGCGTGCCCGGGCGAGGTGTTCACCTCCCCCACTCCGGACCAGATGCTCGAGGCCACCAAGGCCGTCGACGGCGGCGCCGGGGTCATCCACATCGTCAAGAACTACACCGGCGACGTCATGAACTTCGACATGGCCGCCGAGCTGGGCAAGGGGGAGGGCATCGAGGTCGAGACGGTGCTGACCAACGACGACGTCGCCGTGGAGGACTCGCTGTACACGGCCGGTCGCCGCGGCGTGGGCGTGACGGTCTTGGCCGAGAAGATCTGCGGGGGCGCCGCCGAGGATCGCCGCGGCCTGCAGGAGGTCGCCGAGCTGGGGCGGCGCGTCAACGCACAGGGACGCTCGATGGGCATGGCGCTGACCCCGTGTATGACCCCGGCCTCCGGGGAGCCAAGCTTCGAGCTGGCCGACGACGAGGTGGAGATCGGCATCGGCATCCACGGCGAGCCAGGGCGCTTCCGGGAGAAGATTGGGCCCGCCTCCCAGATCGCCGAGCGCCTGATGACGCCGATCCTGGAGGACCTGCCGTTCTCGTCGGGCGACCGCGTGCTGGCGTTCGTCAACGGGATGGGCGGCACGCCCCTGATCGAGCTCTACGTGGTGTATGCCGAGGTGGCCAAGATCGCCCAGGAGCACGGGCTGACGATCGAGCGCAACCTGATCGGCAACTACATCACGTCACTGGAGATGCAGGGGTGCTCGATCACCCTGCTCAGGCTGGATGACGAGATGGTCCGTTACTGGGACGCGCCGGTCAACACGCCCGGACTGCGCTGGGGCGTCTGACCAGTGCCGGTCGACCGCGACCACATGCTCGATTGGATGCAGCGCTTCGCCGGCGAGATGAGTGAGCACCGCCAGGAGCTCGTCCGCCTGGACACGGCGATCGGCGACGGCGACCACGGGACGAACATGGACCGCGGGATGAAGAAGGCGCTCCAGAAACTGCAGGAGGCCGACCCGGGCGATCCCGGCGCCGTGCTGAAGACGGTGGCGATGGCCCTCGTCTCCAGCGTCGGCGGCGCGGCCGGCCCGCTGTACGGCACCTTGTTCCTCCAGATGGGTAGCGCGCTGGGCAGCGATCCCGCCCCCGCGCTCACCGTCTACGCGCAGGCCTGGCGCAAGGGCCTGGAGGGCGTGCAGGCCCGGGGCAAGGCGGAGCCCGGCGACAAGACGATGGTCGACGCGCTGATCCCCGGCGTGGAGGCGCTGGAGGGCGCGTCCGACCTCGACGACGGGCTGCGGTCGGCAGTGGCCGCCGCCCACGGCGGCATGGAGGCCACCATCCCGCTGATCGCTCGCAAGGGTCGCGCCAGTTACCTGGGCGAGCGCAGCCAGGATCACCAGGACCCGGGCGCGACCTCCACCTATTACTTGTTCAAAAGTGCCGCTGAGGCGCTGGCAGGCTAGACACAGAAGGAGAGGGACATGGCGAAGTACTCGGTAGCACTGGATCAGGGGACGACGAGTTCCCGGGCAATGATCTTCGACCACTCCGGCCGCGTCGTTGCGGCATCGCAGAAGGAGCACGAGCAGATCTACCCCAAGCCGGGTTGGGTGGAGCACGATCCCATGGAGATCTGGGCCCGTTGCCAGGAGGTGCTCGACGAGGCGATGGAGAAGGCCGGTGCCAGTCGGGATGACCTGGCGGCGCTGGGGATCACCAACCAGCGGGAGACGGCGGTCGTGTGGGACCGCCACACCGGCGAGCCAGTCATGAACGCGATCGTCTGGCAGGACACCCGGACCGACAAGCTCGTCGACGAACTGAGCGCCGACGGCGGCCAGGACCGGTTCCGCGAGACGGTGGGCCTGCCGCTGGCGACCTACTTCAGCGGCCCCAAGGTCCGCTGGATCCTCGACAACGTCGACGGCGCCCGCGCGCGGGCGGAGGCCGGCGACCTCTTATTCGGCAACATCGACACCTGGTGCATCTGGAACCTGACCGGCGGTCCCAACGGCGGTCGGCACATCACCGACGTGACGAACGCCAGCCGGACGATGCTCATGGACCTCAAGACGCTGTCCTGGGACAAGGACATCGCGGCCACCATCGGCGTGCCCATGTCGATGCTGCCGGAGATCAGGGCCTCCAGCGAGGTGTACGGCGAGGTCAGGACCGGCAACCTCACCGGGATAAACATCGCCGGCGACCTGGGCGATCAGCAGGCGGCCACGTTCGGCCAGGCGTGCTTCTCGACCGGCGAGGCCAAGAACACGTATGGCACGGGCAACTTCATGCTGCTCAATACCAGCACCGAGGCCGTGCAGTCCAAGTCGGGCCTGCTGACCACCGTCTGCTACAAGATCGGCGACCAGCCGGCGGTCTACGCGCTGGAGGGCTCGATCGCTATCACCGGGGCGCTCGTCCAGTGGCTGCGCGACAACCTCCACATGATCCAAGCCGCCCCCCAGGTCGAGGAGCTGGCCAAGTCGGTTGATGACAACGGCGGGCTGTACATCGTGCCGGCCTTCTCGGGCCTGTTCGCCCCGTATTGGAAGTCCAACGCCCGTGGCGTGTTCGCTGGCCTCACGCGGTACGTCAACGCCGGTCACATCGCCCGCGCGACGCTAGAGGCCACCGCGTTCCAGAGCCGCGAGGTGGCGGAGGCCATGGAGATCGACTCCGGCGTCAAGCTGGAGTCGCTCAAGGTCGACGGCGGCATGGTCGCCAACGACCTGCTCATGCAGTTCCAGGCGGACATCCTGGGAGTGCCGGTAGTCCGCCCCGTCGTGGCCGAGACCACCGCGCTCGGCGCCTCGTATGCGGCCGGTATGGCGGTCGGCTTCTGGTCCAGCGAGCAGGAGGTCCGGGACAACTGGGCCGAGGACAAGCGCTGGGAGCCGAAGATGGACGCGGCCCAGCGCGACGAGTACTACGAGTACTGGAAGAAGGCGGTGACGCGCACGTTCGACTGGTTCGAGTAGTGACCTGCCCGGCCCGGCGGCGGGGGCGCGCCGCCGGCCGGCCGGCCGGACCGGGAACGGAGGTAGGCTGATGCGATGATGAGGCTGAGCACCGACGTCCTGGTGATCGGCGGCGGAGCCACCGGCGCCGGCGTGGCCTGGGACGCTGCCCTGCGCGGGCTCGACGTCGTCCTGGCCGATCGTCACGACCTGGCCCAGGGGACGAGCGGACGCTTCCACGGACTGCTGCACTCCGGGGGCCGGTACGCCGTCAAGGATCCGCGGGCGGCCGAGGAGTGCATCGGCGAGAACCGGATCATCCGGCGCGTCGCCGCCGACTGCGTCGAGGACACTGGCGGGCTGTTCGTGACCACGCCGTGGGACGACCCGGCCTACGCCGACCGGTTCATCGCGGGCTGCCGCGAGACCGGCGTCGATTGCGAGGAGATCAGTCCGGCGCAGGCGCTGGAGCAGGAGCCGCGTCTGCACCCGCAGATCTCCCGCGCCTTCCGCGTTCCGGACGCCAGCATCGACGTGTGGAAGACCGTGTGGGCGCTCGGCCACGGCGCCCAGCAGCGCGGGGCGCGGATCCTGCCCTACCACGAGGCGGTGGCGATCCACCGCGATGCAGACGAGGTCACCGGGGCGCAGCTGCGCGACCTGCGCAGCGGAGACGAGACCGAGGTGGAGGCCCGGGTCACGGTCAATGCGACCGGGGCCTGGGCCGGGCAGGTCGCCGACCTGGCCGGGATCGAGGGCGTCCGGGTCCTCCCCGGCCGGGGGATCATGATCGCGATGAACCACCGCCTGGTCAACACGGTCATCAACCGCTGCCAGATGCCGACCGACGGCGACATCCTCGTGCCGATCCGAACCGTCAGCGTCATCGGCACCACCGACCAGCACACCGACGACCCGGACGACCACACCGTCCTGCAGGACGAGGTCGACGCGATGCTCGACGACGGCGAGAAGCTGGTGCCCGGCCTGCGCCGGGCCCGCGCGCTGCGGGTGTGGACCGGCGTGCGGCCGCTGTTTGAGGACGCCAAGGCCTCAGAGACGGAGACCCGCGACGTCACCCGCGCCCATGCCCTGCTCGACCACGCGCAGCGCGACGGCGTCGGCCGGTTCATCACGATCACCGGCGGAAAGCTGACCACGTTCCGACTGATGGCCGAGGAGACGGTCGACGCGGTCTGCCGCAGCCTCGGCGAGCCCCGCCCGTGCCTGACCCGGACCGAGCCGCTCCCCGGGTCGGAGTCGGGGGCCACCTACGTGCTCGGCGAGCGCCTGGCCCGCAAGGAGGCAGACCTCGTCAACGAGCAGATCATCTGCGAGTGCGAGCTGGTGACCCGCCGCCGGCTGGAGGAAGCGCTCGCCCGCTTCCAGACGGCGAACCTCGACGACATCCGCCGCCAGCTACGGCTCGGCATGGGCCCCTGCCAGGGCGGCTTCTGCATCTACCGCGCCACCGGCATCCTGCACTCGGCCGACGGCCTGCGTGCGGAGCAGGCGAACGCGTCGCTGCTGGCATTCCTCCAGGAGCGATGGAAGGGGACGTGGCCGGTGCTCTACGGGGACCAGCTGCGTCAGGCCAGGCTCGATGACTGGATCTTCCAGAGCGTCCTCGACGTGGAGCATCTGCCGTGAGGAGCGAGCTGCACTACGACGCGGTCGTGATCGGGGCGGGGACCGCCGGCCTGGTGGCCGGCACCCGGCTGGCCCAGAACGGCGCCCGCGTCTGCGTCGTGGCCCGCGGGATCGGCTCGACCCACCTGGCCCCCGCCACCATCGACGTGCTCGGCTACGCGGGCGGACGCGCCGTCGTCGACCCCGGACGGTCGCTGGAGGAGCTGATCGCCCAGCGACCGGACCACCCGTATGCCCGGATCGGCCGCCCCACCGTCGAGGCCGCGGCCCACTGGCTGGGCGGCGTCATCACCGACGGGCCCCTGCCCGGCTACCGCTATGTCGGCAGCCTGTCCCGCAACCTCCGCTTGCCGACCGCGGTCGGCGCGCTGCGGCCGTCCGCGTTCGTGCCGGACACGATGGCCGCCGGGGACGCTCTGGAGCGCGTCTGCATCGTGGGCTCGCCCGCGTTGCGCGACTTCCATCCCAGCCTGTGCGCCGAGAACCTCCGGGCGGCGGGAATCGACGCCCGGTCGGTCAGCCTGTCGCTCTCGCTGGACCGGGCGGACGCCAACACGCTCGGCATCGCCCGCCGCCTCGATGACCCGAGCCGGCGGGCGCGCTTCTGCGCCGAGCTGTCCCCGATGCTGCGCGCCGACGAGCATGTGGGGCTGCCGGCGATGCTCGGTCTGCGCGATCCGCACGGCGTCCACGCCGACATGGAGTCCCGGCTGGGGCGCCGCGTGTTCGAGATCCCCTCGCTGCCGCCGTCGGTGCCGGGCATGCGGCTGTTCGAGATCCTCACCGCCGCCCTGCGGCGTGCTCACGGACGGCTCGTGCTGGGGCCCCGCGTCGTCGGCGCCGAGCGCGACGGGAACCGCATCGCTTCGATCAGCACCGACGCCGCCGGGCATCAGACCGTGTACGGCGCCGACACGTTCGTCCTGGCCACCGGTGGCTTTGCGTCGGGCGGTATCGAGCTGGACTCGGCGTGGGTCACCCACGACCGCGTGCTGGGCCTCCCGCTCGACGGGGTGCCGGCCTCCGACCAACCCCGGTTTTACCCGGACTACTTCGACGAGCAGCCGATGGCGCGCGTCGGGGTGGCCGTCGACGCCGACCTGCGCGCCCGTGGAGCCGACAACGTGTTCGTCGTCGGCGCCGCCCTCCCGGGCGCGATTCCCTGGCGCGAGGGGTCCGGCGAGGGGATCGCGATGAGCAGCGGCTACCGGGCGGCCGAGGTGATCGGCGCGGGTACCGCGGCCGCGGCGGGAGCGGCGCTGTGAGCGACGGGATCCTCCACGAGATGCTGCGCGGGTCGCTGGACCACTGCGTGAAGTGCACGATCTGCGAGACCGCCTGCCCGGTGTCCAACGTGAGCCCGCTGTTCCCGGGGCCGAAGTACGCCGGCCCCCAGTCGGAGCGCTACCGGGTGGCCGACGAGCCGTCGGTGGACTCGTCGGTCGACTACTGCTCGGGATGCGGCATCTGCTCGATGGTGTGCCCCCAAGGCGTGAAGATCGCCGAGATCAACGCGCAAGCGCGTAACAAGCTCAAGCGCCAGAAGGGCGTGCCGCTGCGCGACCGGATCATCACCCGCCCCACGTGGCTGGGGCGCGCCGGGACGCCGACCGCACCGATCGCGAACTTCACGCTGCGCTCCCGGCCGCTGCGCGTGCTGGCCGAGAAGGCGCTGGGCGTGCACCGCGACGCCCCGGTGCCCAAGTTCGCCGGCCGCCGGTTCTCTCGGTGGATGCGCGGTCATCAGGCGCCGGGCACGGGGCGCCGGATCGTCTACTTCCACGGATGCGGCACCGAGTACTACGAGCCGTGGGAGGGACAGAAGGTGGTGGAGATCCTCGAGCACAACGGCTTCGAGGTGGAGGTGCCCAAGCAGGACTGCTGCGGGCTTCCGCTCCAGTCCAGCGGCCTGTTCGACGACGCCCGGCGGGTCGTCCTGCGCCTGGCCAAGGCCCTGTCGCCCCACGTGCGGAATGACCCCGACACCCTGATCGTCGGCAACGCCACCAGCTGCACGCTGATGCTCAAGCGCGAGGCCCGGGAGATCCTGGGGCTGGAAGACGACCCGGACCTGCGGCTCGTGTCCGAGCGCACGTACGACGTCTGCGAGCTCCTGCTGGAGCTGCACGATCGCGGCGAGCTGCGCACCGACTTCCAGCCCGTGCAGGAGACCGTCGCCTACCACGCCCCGTGCCAGCAGCAGGGCCACTGGATCGGCAAGCCGGCGCTGGAGCTGCTGGCGCTCATCCCCGGACTGGAGGTCCGCGAGATGAACGCGCGCTGCTGCGGGATCGCCGGCACGTACGGGCTCAAGGCCGAGAAGTACGAGATCGCCCAGGACGTCGGCCGGAGCCTGTTCGACCAGGTGGCAGCGTCCGGCGCCTCGAGCGTGGCCTGTGACTCGGAGACGTGCCGGTGGCAGATCACGCATAGCACGCAGCGGCCCTCGGTGCATCCGATCGACTTCCTGCACCGCGCCTACGGGCTGGATCGCGGCACTGCCGCGCAGTAAGGCGTCGTGGGGGGCCACTGAGTGGTCGGACTCGTCATCGTCTCCCACAGCGCCGAGCTGGCCGACGGCGTGGTCGCGCTGGCCCGGGAGATGGCCGGCCCGGAGCTGGCCCTCGAGGCGGCCGGCGGGATCGGCGAGCCGGGCGTGCTCGGCACCGACGCCGAGCGGGTCCGGGCGGCGATCGAACGCGCGATGTCGCCGGATGGCGTGCTGGTGCTCATGGATCTGGGCAGCGCGCTGATGAGCGCCGAGTTCGCCGTCGACCTGCTGGCCGACGCCGCGGGCCCGGTCCGCCTCAGCGAGGCGCCCCTGGTGGAGGGCACGGTGGCGGCGGCGGTGGCGGCCGGCGGAGGCGCGCCGCTGGAACAGGTGGCCGAGGAGGCCCGCGGGGCGCTGGCCATGAAGGCGTCGCAGATCGGCGGCAACGAGCCGGGCGAGGCCGGCGCCGAGACCGAGGCGGCGCTGGATGCCGAGGTGGCCGGGGCCGACGCCCAGGCCGAGCTGCGGGTCCGCAACCAGATCGGGCTCCACGCCCGCCCGGCGGCGCGGTTTGTCGCGCTGGCCCGCGGCTTTGACGCCGACATCCGGGTGGGGAAGGCGGGCGACGGGCCGCCGGTCCGGGCGACTAGCCTGACCAACCTGGTGGCGCTGGGCGCCCGCCTCGGCGACACGCTGGTGGTGACCGCCAGCGGTCCCGAGGCGCAGGACGCCGTGCAGGCGCTGCGGGACCTGGCCGACGAGGGGTTCGGCGACGGCGTCGTCGCCGCCCCGGCCGTCCCGGCCCCCACCCCGCCCACGTCGCCGGCGCCCGGCGAGGCGGTCGAGTCGGTCGAGTCGGTCGAGCCGGTCGAGCCGGTGACGCCGCCCGGCCCCGGCGACGTGCTCCACGGGGTCCCCGCCGCCGCCGGCATCGTCGTCGGCCCCGCTCACCGGCTGGGCGGCGCGCTCGCGCCTCCGCCGGACCGGACCGCGGGAGCGGCCGCCGACGAACGCGCTCGGCTCGACCGGGGGCTGGCCGCGGCCCGGACGGCGATCGAGGCCGACCGCGCGGTCGTGCTGGGCCGCGCCGGCGCCGCCGACGCCGCCATCTTTGAGGCCCACCTGGCGCTGCTCGATGATGAGGCCCTGCTGGAACCGGCCCAGGCGGCGCTCGACGCCGGGGCCACCGCCGAACGGGCCTGGTACGACGCCGCGCAGGAGGCCGCCGCCCGCTACCGCGCGCTGTCGGAGCCGCTGCTGCAGGAGCGGGCCACCGACGTGCTCGACGTGGGTCGGCGGGTGATCGGCGCCATGTCGGGCGAGGAGCGCGAGGGGACCGCCGCGGCCGGCATCGTCGTCGCCGATGAGCTGACGCCGGCGGACGCTGCCGCGCTGGATCCGGAGAAGGTCGTGGGCATCGCCACCGCCCGGGGGTCGGTCACGGCCCATGCGGCGATCCTGGCCCGGGCGCTGGGACTGCCCGCCGTGCTGGGTCTCGGCCCGGCCGTGCTGGAGATCGAGGACGGGACGGCGCTGCTGCTCGACGGCGAGGCCGGGACCGTCCTGGTCGATCCCTCCGCCGATGACCAGCGCGGGGCGCAGGAGCGACGGGACCGGGAGGCCCGGCTCCACGCCGCCGCCGTGCGCCACGCCGCCGAGCCAGCCGTCATGGGCGACGGGACCCAGATCGAGGTGTTCGCCAACCTGGGCGCGGCCGACGAGGCGGAGCGAGCGGTCGGGATGGGCGCGGAAGGCGTGGGCCTCCTGCGGACCGAGTTCCTGTTCCTGGGGCGCGACCGCCTGCCCGACGAGGACGAGCAGGCCGAGACGCTGCGGCGGATCGCCGTTGCCCTGGGCGGGCGGCCCCTGATCGTGCGCACGCTGGACGCCGGAGCCGACAAGCCGCTGCCGGCGCTGCCCATGCCCCCCGAGACCAACCCGTTCCTCGGCGTCCGCGGGATCCGGCTGGGACTGGCCCGGCCCGACGTGCTGGCCACGCAACTGCGCGCCATCCTGCGGGTCGCCGCCGAGCATCCCGTGCGCGCGATGTTGCCGATGGTGGCCACCCAGGACGAGATCCTGGCCACGCGGGCACTGCTGGAGGAGGCCCGGACCGCCACGGGCATCACCGCGCCGCTCGAGCTGGGGATCATGGTGGAGATTCCCGCGGCGGCGCTGGCGGCGGCGCGACTGGCCGAGCACGTCGACTTCTTCTCATTGGGCACCAACGACCTGACCCAGTACACGATGGCGGCCGAGCGGGGCGATGCGCGGCTCGCCTCGCTGCTGGCCGGCCCGCAACCGGCCGTGCTGCGACTGGTGCAGGCGACGGTGACCGGAGCCCGGGCGCACGGGCGCTGGGTGGGGGTGTGCGGTGAGCTGGCCGGCGACCCCGCGGCCGCCGTGCTCCTGGCCGGGCTGGGGGTGACCGAGCTGAGCATGGCCCCGGGCCTGATCCCGGAGGTCAAGGCCGCCCTGCGCCAGATCACGGGGATGGAGGCGGCGGGGGAGGCGGCCCGGGCCGCGGTCGAGGCCGCCGATGGCGCGGCGGCGCGCGCCGTGGGACGGGCACTGCTCCAATAGGGGCCCCCGCCGTCGGTCGCGGGCTGCTCCGATAGCGGCCCCCGCCGTCGGTCGCGGGCTGCTCCGATAATGTCCCAAGCGTGTCAGCCGGTACCCTGACCGCGTTGCGTTCTTCTCGCGTGCTCGCGGTCGGCACAGGACTGCGAATAGCGGTGTCGCCCGTGATCATGGCGCTCCTGTTGGCGCACGCCTTCACGACGGCGGGGATCGTGTTCACCGTGGCGGCGGCCACCGATTGGTTCGACGGGCGGCTGGCCCGCCGGTGGGGCGTGGCCACCCGCCTCGGCTCGTTCCTGGACACCACCGCCGACAAGCTCCTGGTCACCAGCGCGCTCGTCGGCCTCGTCGCCGTCCACCGCGCGTCGCCCTGGGTGGCGCTGATCATCATCGCGCGGGAGCTCATTCTCCTGGGGTTGCGAGCCGCGGTCTCGGCCACGGGAACCGGCTTCGCCACCTCGATGCTCGGCAAGTGGAAGGCGACGGTGCAGTTCGTCGCCATCGCGCTCGCCATGTTCCGGCCGGACGTCATCATCGCCGGCGCCTACCTGGACCAGTGGGCGATGGTGATCGCCGCCGTGATCACGGCCTGGTCCGGCGCCGATTACCTCGCACGCTCGCTCACGGTTCTGCGCAGCTGACCGGTGGCCCGCGTCTTCGTCACCGGCGGCACCGGAGTGATCGGCCGCGCCCTCGTCAGCGGCCTGCAGGAGCGGGGCGACTCGGTGGTCGGCCTGGCCCGCTCGGACGCGTCGGCCGCCGCCCTGGCCGAGCGCGGGGTCGAGGTCGTGCGCGGCGAGGCCTACGACGAGCGCGCGCTGGCCGGCGGGATGGCCGGCTGTGACCTGGCCTTCCACCTGGCCGGAGTGAACTCGCTGTGCGTCTCCGATCCCGAGCCCATGCGCCGGGCCAACGTTGACGGGGCGGTCGCGGCCGTCCGGGCCGCGGCGCAGGCCGGCGTCCCGCGGCTCGTCCACACGTCCTCGGCGGCGACGATCGGCGAGCCGGCCGGCACGATCGCCGACGAGTGGACGAAGCACCGCGGGTGGTACCTGTCGACGTACGAGCGCACCAAGACCGAGGGGGAGCACGCCGCGGTCGCCGCCGCCCGCGAGACCGGCCAGGACGTCGTCTGCGTCAACCCGTCGTCCGTGCAGGGCCCCGGGCGATCGGGTGGCACCGGCCGCTTCCTGCTCGCCTTCCTCGACGGCCGGCTCAAGGTGTTCGTCGACACCCATGTGAGCCTGGTCGACATCGCAGACTGCGTGCGCGGCCACCTGCTGGCGGCCGAGCGCGGGGTGGCCGGCGAGCGCTATCTGCTCAGCGGGATCCGCCTGACGATGACCGAGGCCCTGGCGCTGGCCGCCGAGGTCGCCGGGGTGGACCGGCGCCCCCGCCTGGCGCCCCGCCCGGCCGCCACCGCCGCCGCGTCGGTGGTGGAGACCGTGTTCCGGCTGCGCGGCCGCCAGCCTCCGGTCTGCCGCGAGATGGTCCGAACGCTGCTCCACGGCCACCGCTATGACGGCAGCCGCGCCGAGCGGGAACTGGGGCTCCGTTACACGCCGGTCCGCGACACGATCGCCCGGACCGTGGACTGGGCGCGCCGCGAGGGGCTGCTGCGCTGACGTCGCCGCCCCGCGTCGACGGCACCCGGTGAGGCCGGCCGCCGCTCAGCGGATACCGCGCGCTACGCAGAGCCGCTGCAACTGCTCCATCGCCTCCGCCGTCCGGGTGGGCAGTGCCTCCAGCGCCGCCGCCGCCGCGCGCAGATCGGCGATCGTCACCGCGCGCGCCTCGAGCGCAAACCGGCCCAGCCAGCGCACCGCGGCGCGGTCGTAGCGCCCCCGGTCGCCGTCGCGCAACACCAGGCAGATGCGCAGCGCGTCATCGAGCGCGATCTGTGGCAGCTCCCGCGCGGCCCCCAGGACAAGTACCTCGTTCCCCGTCTCCAGGGCCCGGCGGAATCTGGCATAGGCGCTGCCGTCGCTCGTCATGGCGAACATATGTTCGCATGGACGCCAGACAGAAGCCACCGCGGCCGGGGCCGCGCCGTCCGGTGTTCAGGACGATTCAGGCCGCGGGCGGCGTCTCGTCGCCGTCCGCCGCCTCGCGCTCGCTGCGCTCGCGCTCCTCGAGCTTGCGCCGCAGATAGCCGGCCTTGTCGGCACGGCGGCGGTGCCGCTGCGCCTCGGCCTCGTTCGCGGCCTCGGCCACCTGGTCGCGCTCGTTGCGCTCCTGGGCGAGCTGCTTGAGTTTGAGCTCCTCCGTCGGCGGGTCCTCGGCGGGCATGCCGGAACCATAACCGGACCAGGGGCCGCCGCGAGGCGGTCGCTCCGTGGGCTCCGTAGCCCCCCGCCGGTGGGAATTGGCGGCTTGTCCCACACGGACGGGTTGGCAGCTTCCGATTTATCAAGAAGTGATAACCAGCAGGCCGGCCTGGGGCTGGTCTGGGGCCGGTTTAGCCGTCGACACCGCGCCTTTGGCCACCGGGGAGCCTCCCGGCGGTCGACAGGCCAGGGGCCTAGGGGACTTTCACCCCCGTAATGGGGTGAAACTCCCCAAAGCCCCTCCCAGCATGGCCATCGGCGGTTATCACATCGTGACAAACGCCCGTCCCGCCTCCTTCATCGCCACGAAGTCGTTCCGCCCCGGAGCTCCCCCGCCCTCGGCGGCCACGCGGGGTGTGGGAGATTTCGCCCGCCGTGGGAGAATCGTGCCAGCGGGCGCACGGCGTCCGAGGAGCTGATAAAGTCCACTATCTCAGTCAACTTACTTCTCATGGCGAAGCTCATCGACATCCATCAGCACGTGTGGACCACACCGCTGCTCGACGCGCTCGCCGAGCGAGAGTCGCTCCCCTTCGTCCGCCGCAGCGACGGGCTGACCGTGCTGCACAGCGGCGGCGAGCTGCCGTACGTCATCGACACCGAGAGCGAGTCGCCGGAGCGCCGGGCCGCGCTGCTGCGCCAGGACGGGATCGACTTGGCGGTGGTGGCGCTCTCCAGTCCGATCGGCATCGAGGCGCTCCCCCGGCCGGTCGCGTCCGAGCTCATCGCTGCCCACCTGGACGGGGTGCTGGCGCTCGGCCCGGGATTCGCGGCCTGGGGGCCAGTCCCGCTCGACGACCCGGACCCGAGCGACGTCGACGCGGTCCTGGCCCGCGGGTGCATCGGCGTCTCGCTGCCCGCGGGCGGGCTGGCCGGGCGGCGTCGGCTGGAGGTGATGCGGCCGGTCCTCGAACGCGTCCAGGAGCGCGGCGTGCCCGTGTTCGTGCACCCCGGGTGCGTGACCACCCGGGACGCCCGGGAGGCGGGGCTCAACGAGCCCGTCTGGTGGCGGGCCCTGACCGACTACGTGTCCCAGATGCAGGCGGCCTGGCTGACGTTCGCCGGCGATGGACGCCGGGAGCTGCCACGTCTCACGGTGGTCTACGCGATGCTGGCCGGCGGCGGCCCGCTGCTCAGCGAGCGGCTGGCCGCCCGGGGCGGACCCGCGCCTGATCTCGCCGATCCCCGGACGTTCTACGACACGTCCAGCTACGGGCCACGCATGGTCGAGACGATGGCCCGCTGGGTCGGACCGGGGCAGCTCGTCTACGGGTCCGACCGACCGGTGGTGGAGCCGGTCGCGACCGGGCGCGAGCGGGATCTGGCGGCCAACGCCGGGTCGCTGTTGGCCGCCACCGGAGTGCCGGCATGAGCCTGTCCCTGCCGGAGCTGGAGCGGTTCGCCGCCGGGCTGGCCGCGGATCCGGAGCGCTGGGGGCACCTCGTCCGCCACGCCGACGACGTGCGCGTCTACGAGCTGATCTGGGACGACGACGACGTCAACGCCTGGGTGATCTGCTGGAGCCAGGACCAGGACACGGGCTTTCACGACCATGACGAATCCGGGGCGGCGATCGCCGTCATCTCCGGCCGGGTGCGGGAGGACCGGCTCACGCTGTCGGGCCGGCCGCATTCCCTCCAGGTCGAAGCCGGGACGACGTTCACGGTGCCTCCCGTGGCGATCCATCGCGTCATGCACGCCGGCGACGGGCCGGCGGTCACCATCCACGCCTACTCGCCGCCCCTGCGCCGCACCGGGGCCTACCGGGTCGGCGCCGACGGCCGGCTGGAGCGGGAGTCGCTCCCGTTCGAGGCGGAGTTGCGCGGCGAGCCGGCCGCGGTCTGACATCAGGTAGCGTCACCGGTGTGTACCGGAGCGTCGTTCACGACGAGGTGGAGGACGTCGTCGCCATCGAGGAGCCGCTTGAGATCCGCGTCGACGGCGCCCCGCTGGCCGTCACGATGCGCACCCCCGGCAACGACGAGGAACTGGCGCTGGGCTTCCTGTACGGCGAGGGCCTGATCGACGGTCCCCGGGCGGCCGGTCTGACCGAGGACTTCGCCAACAACACGATCGAGGTAGCCGGCCCGCTCGTCCGGGACCCGGGGGTGCGGCGCTTCTACACGACCTCGTCGTGCGGGGTCTGCGGCAAGGGAGCGCTGGAGGAGGTGGCCGTCCTCAGCCCCCCGCTCTCCCCGGAGCCGATCATCCCGCGGGCGCTGGCCGCCGAGCTGCCGGCCCACCTGGAGCAACCCGCATTCGACCGCACCGGCGGCCTGCACGCCACCGGTCTGTTCGATGCCGATGGCCGGCTGCTCCACAGCCGCGAGGACGTCGGCCGCCACAACGCCATGGACAAGGTCGTCGGCCGGGCCCTGCTCGACGGCGGCCTCCCCCTCAGCGGCCGCGTGCTGTGCGTGAGCGGCCGGCTCTCGTTCGAGCTCGTGCAGAAGGCGGCCGTCGCCGGGGCGCCGATCCTCGTCGGCGTCGGCGCGCCCAGCTCACTGGCGATCGAGCTGGCCGACGACCGCGGGTTGACGCTGTGCGGCTTCGCCCGCCGGGGGAAGATCAACGTGTACACGCACCCGCAGCGCATCTCGGACTGAGGGGGCGGCTTCGGGGGCGGCGGCGTGGCGCGGGGGCAGTAGCGGCGGGGCGCGGGGCGGCGGCGTGGGCGCAGGGCACCAGAGGCGTGGCGCGGGGCGGTGCCAGGGCCGGCTTCAGGCCGCGGCGCGCTCGGCGAGCGCGGCCAGCTCCTCCTCGGAGGACCAGGCGCCGACCGAGGCCCGGATCAGGCCGTGCGACGGGATGCTGCGCACGACGAAGCCGGCCTCGGCCAGCCGCGTCACCTCGGCGTCGACGTCGTCGGCCTGCCAGGCGACGAGCGTCGAGGCACCCCGCGGCCCCACCTTCAGGCCGCGCTCGGCCAGCCGGTCGGCCAGGCCCGCCGCCAGGGTCGCGGCGCGCTCGTGCACCCATCCCAGCCCGGCCTCCTCGAGGACGCGCAGCGAGGCCAGCGCCCACGCGCTGCGCAGGCCGGGCGGGAAGCCGTGGTCGAAGCGGTTGGCGTGCTCGGCGGGCGGCGAGTCGAGCGCCTGGCTGGCATCGGCCAGCGAGCCGTAGCCCGGCCACGGGACGCTCAGCTTGTCCAGCTGGTCTCGCCGCACGTACAGACACCCGCTCCCCTCCGGCCCGCACAGCCATTTCTGACCCGAGCCGGCGTAGAACGCGCAGCCCAACGCGCCGACGTCGACGGGCACGGCGCCGATGCCCTGGGCGGCGTCGAGCAGCACCGGGACGCCGCTGGCCGCCAGCGCCGCCGTGTCGACGACGCGTCCGCTGACCCAGGACACATGGGAGACGGCCACCAAGCGCGTCTGGGGGCCGACCTCGTTGGCGGTCTCGGCGAACGGAACCACCTTCACCCGGACGCCGGCCTGGCGCTTGAGCCGGCCGAGCGGAGCGAGCAGGCCGGGATGCTCCTCGTCGCTGGTCACCACCTCGTCGCCGGCCCGCAGGTCGAGCCCGGACAGCACGGTGTTGACCCCGTCGGTCGTCGAGCCGGTCAGCGCCACGTCCTCGGGATCGCAGCCCAGCACGCGGGCATAACCGGCTCGCAGGTCGCCGGCCAGCCCCCGGACCGCTTCCATGTAGCGCTTCCCGGACCGGCCCTCGCCGACCTCGGTCTCGATCCGGGCCCGCACCGCCTCGCCGGCCTGCCGGGGGAGCGGTCCCTCGGTGCCGGCGTTCAGATAGGAGACCCGCTGGAAAACGGGAAACTGTGCACGGAATTCCGACGGATCGGGCACGCCGCGCATCTTATGACGGGCGTCAGCCGACCGGCAGTCCGGCCTTGCGACACTCGGCGGCGACTCCGCGCGCCGGCAGCCCGGTGAGCCCGCCCGGTCTGCCGACCCCGGCGCACAGCGCCCGCGCCGCGTCGCCGCAGCGATCGATCTGGGCGCCCCCGGTCGAGTAGGCCAGGCCGACCGAGATGCAGCCGTGCCCGGACTTCTTGCCCCCGGTGGCAAACGAGATGACGAGCGCCACGACCAGGACGGCGATGACGGCGATGACCCCGCCGATCATCCACTTCTCCCGGGGGCGGAGGACCGGCCCTCGGCGATCGGTGTCGATCGGGTCGGCGGGCGCAGGGTCCAGGTTGAGCATGCAGCGCCGAGTGTACGGCGCACCGGCAGGGATCGCCCGGGATACAGCGCGGCCGGAAGGGGCCCGCCGGCGTACCGGCGGGCCCCCGTCCGAGCGTTAGAAGGCGCCGGTGCCGTCCGGCGTGCCCAGTCCGGTCGGCCCGTCGTAGCCGGGACCGGCGGTGCACAGATAGGACGGCGAGCAGCCCGTGGTGGAATTCGAGCCGCTGGTGACGTCGAACAGCGAACCCGAGTGGCTGTACGGATAGGCGGGCGTGATCGAGGCCGTGTTGCCCGCCAGCGCGTACGTTGAAGCGACGAGCGGCGAGCTCAGGCTCGTTCCGCCCACCTGGGCCCAGCCGTCGAGCCCCTGCACCACACCGAGTTCGATCAGGAGGTCGCAGAAGCTGCTCGAGCCACAGCTGTTGTAGGTGTCGTACACGCCCAACCCGGAATTGGGATCGGCGTCGGCGGCCACGTCGGCCACGGTGCGGTGCGAGCATCCGTTGTCGGTCTGCCAGGCCGGCTTGGCCTCGTAGGCCGAGCAGCCGCTGCCCGCGCCGGACCAGGCGGTCTCCGACCAGCCGCGCGCGTTGCTGGCCGTGCTGAGCGTCGTCCCGCCCACCGCGGTCACGTACCGCGAGGCCGCCGGGTACTCCACCCCGTAGCCCGAGTCCCCTGAGCTGACGGTGATTCCGATCCCGGGGTGGTTGTAGGCGCTGTCGGTCGACGTCTCAGACGAGGCCTCCGACCCGCCGTAGCTGTTGGAGATGGCCGCCACGCCGGGGAGCTTGGCGGCGGCGTTCTCCGCCGTCGCCAGGTCCGACGTGCTGGCCGAGTTGGCCTCCACCAGGGCGATGTGACAGGTGGGGCAGGCCGAGGAGACCGCGTCCAGGTCCAGGCTTTCCTCCTCGGCCCAGCCGTAGTCGCTGGAGGGCAGCGGGCTGGTGGCGCCCTTCTGGTTGACCTGCGAGAAGCACCCGTTCGCCGTGGTGCATGGCGGCAGCCCGTAGGCCTTGCGGAAGGTGGCCAGGTCCGAGGCCGCTCGGGGATCGTTGTAGGCGTCGACGAGCGCGACCGTCCGACCGCCCGCGTTGAGGCCGGTCAGCTTGTAGGCCGACTGGATCTGCGACGGGCTGAGGCCGGTCGGGCCGGACATCACCTGCGGGCCCCTGCGCCCGCTGCGGCCGACGGCCTTGGCGAAGCAGCTCAGCTTCCCGCCGTGCCGGGGCGCGACGGCGCCGAGGACCGCCCCGGTGCGCCCGTGGTTGGCCGGATTGGCGCAACCGAGACTGATGAGCGGCCCGGAGACCGGACGGTGATGACCCGCCCCCAGCCCGGGCAGCGCGCTGGCTGCCGAGACGCCGAACGTCGCGCAGGCCCCGGCGACCAACATCGATACAGCCGTTCGCTGCGCCCAGCGCGCAGCCACGGTCTTCCGCATCACTGCCACCTCCCGCGGTAGGAATGGACCGCCGGGACCCTAGCTCATCGAATTCCGGTGTGTCGCGGTGGGGGCCGGGCCACGCGGCGGCCGGGGCCGGGCCACGCGGCGGTCCGGACCAGGCCGCGCGGCGGTCCGGACCAGGCCACGCGGCGGTCCGGGCCGCAGTCGGCCTGGCTCGTCGCGGCCGCGGTCGGGCCGCTACTCGGCGTCCGCGCCGGAGGCCGCCGTGCCCGCCTTGGCCTTGGCCGTGGAGCTCGACTTCGTCTGCGGCTCGCCCGCCGCGCCGTCCTCGGCCTCGGGCTGGTCCAGCTCCCGCTTGAGCACCTTGCCGGTGGGGTTGCGGGGCAGCTCCTCCAGGAACACGACCTCCCGCGGCACCTTGTAGCGGGCCAGGTTGTCCTTGACGTAGTCCTTGACCTCGTCCTCGGACATCTCGCTGCCCCGGCGCAGGACGACGAACGCCTTCAGGCGCTGGCCGAACTTCTCGTCGTCGACGCCTATGGCGGCCGCTTCCTCGATCGAGCCGTGCCCGGACAGGAGCTCCTCCACCTCGGCCGGGAAGACGTTCTCGCCGCCGGACACGATCATCTCGTCGTCGCGCCCGTCGATGAACAGGCGGCCCTTCTCGTCGAAGTGGCCCACGTCCCCCGACGACATGAGCCCCTCGAGCTGCTCCTTGGTCTCGCCACCGGTGTAGCCCTCGAACTGGGAGCTGTTGCCGACGAAGATCCGGCCGATGACCCCCGGCTCGGTGATCTCGCCGCCGTCGTCGTCGAACAGCTTGACGATGACGCCGCGCACGGTCCGGCCGACGCTGGCCGGCTCCTCACGCAGATCAGCCGGCGTGGCGATCGTGGCGTACGCGATCTCGGTCGACCCGTACATGTTGTAGACGACGGGACCGAAGGCGTGCAGCGAGCGCTTGACCAGATCGGTGCTCAGCGCCGAGCCGCTGACGAAGATCACCTTCAGCTTGGAGAGGTCACGCGCGGAGACCGCGTCCTCCCCCAGCTCCAGCATTCGCTGCAGCATGACCGGCACCACGACGAGGGCGGTCGCCTCGCTGTCCTGCAGACTGTCCAGGGTCTCCTCCGGATCGAAGTGCCGGCGCACGACCAGCGTTGAACCGAGCGCCAGGCCGAGCGCCATGCCGGCGAACCCGAGCGCATGGAACATGGGAACCGCCAGCTCGGTCGTCTCCCGCGCGCGGAACGGCACCTTGCTCAGCAGCCCGCCGATCAGGCCCAGCGACCGCGGCTCGTCGCGGGGGGCGCCCTTCGGCGTCCCCGTCGTGCCGCTGGTCAGGATCACGATCTTGGGCGACTGGCCGGCCTTGGGGGGCGAGCCGGGGTCGCCGTCCTCGATCAGCGACTCCAGCGAATCATCGACCCGTTCGGGATGCTGCGAGTCCTCCGCCACCCAGGCACGCCACCGCCCGTACGGCGGCTCCACGCCCGCCAGGGCCTCGGAGTACTCGTCGTCGTAGACCAGCAGGTCCGTGCCCTCGCGGTCGGCCACCTCGCGGATCTGGGGCGGGGCGAACGACGTGTTGAGGAGGATGATCTTGGCCCCGCACTTGGCGGCGGCGAACACCGACTCCAGAAAGCCGCGATGGTTGCGGACGAGGATCGCCACCCCGTCTCCGGGCGCCAGGCCGCGCTCTCGCCAGGCGTTGGCGATGGCGTTGGTGCGGCGGTCGAGCTCACGGTAGGTGACGTCGCCGCGCTCGTCGCGGATCGCGACGCGGTCGCCGTTGCGGATGGCGCCGATCGTGACGGCGCCGGCCAGCATCCCATGGCGCTCGAAAGCGAGCAGCATCTGCGCGACTTTGTGGGGCAGCTCCGGGCGGACCATCCCGCTGCGGATGCAGACCGCCGCGAAGTACGCCTCGTCGCCGAAGCGCTCGACCAGGTTCAGCCCGCCGCCGAGCAGGCTCTTGACCTCGTCGGGGAGCAGGCCCAAGACATCGACTTCTACCATGGTGTTCTCCTCACCGGGACGCGCAGCTTAGGGGATTGAGGCACCGACCACAGCCGCTTTCAGGATGGTTAGCACGAGGGCCGCCGGGTAGTACCGCACCGATGTTTGGTTCGTTGATTACCCAGCCACTGCGGATTGCCACACGTGGTGTGGAGGTCACGCTGCGCAGCGCCGAGGAGGTGGTCGAGGTCGCCGAGGGGCTCATCGGGCTGGTCCTCGCCCGGCTGATCGGGGGAAACGGCCACCGCTCTGGAGAGGAGCAGACGCCCGAGCCCGCCGCGTGGCGGGGACCGGCCGCGAGCTCTACCTCGTCGCCCGCCGATGCTCCCGCGGTCGTGGTGGACCCCGATCCGCCGGTCCCGGCCCCCGGACCGGCCGAGCCGCCCACCCCGGCCCCCGCGCCGCCCATCCCGGCCCCCGAGCCGCCCATCCCGGCCCCCGGACCGCCCGAGGTCCCCGGGCCGCCCGAAGCGCCCATCCCCGCTCCAGCCGACCCGGCCGCGTCGCTCTTCGCCGACACCAGCCACGTCGACGAGGAGACCGAACTGGTCGATGAGATCGCCGATCCGGGCGCTGAGGACGGCGCCGGGGCCGAGCTGCGGATCGGCGAGCCGTGGGACGGCTACCGGACGATGAAGGCGGCCGACATCATCGACCGCCTCGCCACGGCCTCCCCGGAGCAGCTGGCCGCAGTCGAGCTTTATGAGCTCGCCGGACGCAACCGCAAGTCGGTGGTGGTGGCGGCCCAGCGCGCGCTCCGGCGGTCCTCGCCACCGCGTCCCTGACGCTCACCAGCACGCAAACGGGCCGCCACCCGCCCGGGGGTAGCGGCCCGCTCTGCCCTCCTCGAGGAAGTACCTAGTACGGGACGACGATGGTGATGCCGCCGCCGTCGCTACCGGGGTAGCCGCCGTACACAAAGCCGGGGTCCCAGTAGCCACCGCCGTCACCGCCACCGGGGTAACCGCCGCTGGCCGGGTAGCCACCACCGGAGGCGCCTGGATACCCGGAGCCCGCCGACCCGCTCGTATCGGTCGCGCTGCCGCCGTTGGCGCTCCACGCCACCGAGAACGACGAGCCGTCGGAGGACAGCCCGGACGGCGTGGCGCCGGCCGAGCCGCTCTGCGCGGTCGGGTCATAGCCGGCGAATCCCATGCTCGACGCGCCCGGGCTCAGGGTCACCGCCGACGGCGACCAGTTCGAGTCGGAGATCGTGCCCGTGTGACCATTCGAATCAGTCGCCGTGGCATGGTTGAACTGCACCGAGCCGAAGTCGGCCAGTGACAGCGGCGTGCAGTTCCCCACCCCACCGTCGCACGAGGACGGCGCCTCGGCGATCCACTCGGCACTCGACGTGTCCGGGTTGCTCATCTGAAACGTCTGGGAGAACGACGCTCCGGTGGTCTGATTCGACAGCCAGAACGACACGTTCGTCCCGTTGACGGTGACCCGGCTGGACATGTGGTCACCCGGGTGGATGGCCATGTTCACCTTGACCGGCGCCTTCGGCACCATCTCATACCAGGCGAAGTAGCTGGGCGTCCCGTTCGCCGAGCAGTCGGCCTCGGTGCCGTCCTGCTCCAGGGAGTTGCCCTGGCCGGAGCCGCCGAGCCCAATCCAGAACGCCGAGTAGCCCTGACCGTTGCTGCACTTGGCCGTCGGCTGTACCCAGCTTCCCGACACGCTCTTGAACTGCTGGTTGGACGAACCGGAGCCGCCGACCACGTAGCCGGCCCAGTTCTCACTCGCGGCCTGTTGGACGTCGGTCGCAGCCGACGCCGCCGGGACGGCGACGCCGAGCGTGCAGGCGGCCGTCGCGGCGAGGATGGGTACTCCACGCTTGAGTTTCATGCATCCGACTTTCGGATGGACGGCGAAGAGCGCTTTACGAGTTGACGAAGAGCTTTATGAGGGTGCGGCGGGGGTGTCAGCTCGCCAGCGCGGCGCGCGCCTTGGCCAGACGGACCGCGCGTGACAGCGTGTCGACGTCGTAGGCGTCCTGATGACGGTGGCCGTTGATGAAGAACGTCGGGGTGCCGGACACCCCGCTCAGATCGGCGGACTCCACGTCCTCGGCGATGTGGGCCGCTCCCTTGCGCTTGCGCACGTGCTCACGGAACAGGTCCATGTCAAGCCCCAGTTCCTCGGCGTAGCGCAGGATGTCCCGCAGCATCAGGGCGTCCTGGTGGGCGAGCATCATGTCGTGCATCTCCCAGAACCGGCCCTGGCGGCCGGCGGCCTCCGCCGCCTCGGCGGCCATCTGGGCGTGGGGGTGGACGTCGTTGAGCGGCAGGTGGCGCCAGACGTAGCGCAGTTCGCCGAAATCCGACAGCAGCTCGCGGATGACCCGCTCGGCCTGTCCGCAGTACGGGCACTCCAGGTCGCCGTATTCGACGAGCGTCACGACCGCGTCCTCCGGGCCGCGGATGTGGTCGCGCTCGGGGTCGACCGGCGCCGCCAGGTCAACGATCGTCTCGCCCCCGCCGATCAGCGCCCGCAGCTTCAACCGCCGGGGCAGGCGCTCCGTGACCCGCAGCACCAGCCCGCTGGCCAGCGGCGCCAGCACCAGGGTGCTGAGCACGCCCAGCTTGGCCTCGGACAGCATCTCGCCCTGGAAGGCCAGGCTGGCGATGAGCAGCGACACGGTGAACCCGATGCCGGCGATGGCTCCGCCGCCGATCACCGACGCCCAGCCGACCGGCAGCGTGATCTTCCCTCGACTCATCCGGGTCACCAGCCAGGCCGTTCCGGTGATGCCGACCGGCTTGCCGAGCAGGTAGCCGAAGATGATGCCCAGCGTGATCGCCGACCCGTAGGCGTGCGCCAGGAACGGCCCGTTGATGACAAAGCCGGCGTTCGCCAGCGCAAACAGGGGCACCACGACGTAGCTCGAGAACGGGTGGAACATCTGCTGCCAGCGCTCGTTGGGCGAGATCGC
Source organism: Solirubrobacteraceae bacterium (assembly GCA_051985625.1). GTDB lineage: Bacteria > Actinomycetota > Thermoleophilia > Solirubrobacterales > Solirubrobacteraceae > Palsa-465. The sequence goes on along the minus strand of JBPYFQ010000252.1, from coordinate 560 downwards.
CGAGCGCAGCCCGGCCCGCGCGGACTGCTGTAGCTCGGAGGTGGGCTGCTCGCGGAAGACCCGGAACAGGTCGGTGGCGCGTTCCAGATCCTCGCGCGCCGCCGGGTAGGCGATGGTCAACAGCCCCATGGCCAGTCCGACGACGATCGGGTCGATCCCGGACTTCAGGAACGCCACCCACGCCACGATCCCCAGCAGCAGGTACGGACCGCCGTTGTGCACACCGCGGTAGCGCAGGATCAGGATGAGGATGAAGACGGTGAGCCCCATCGCCAGCGCCACCGCGTGGACGTCGCTGGTGAAGGCGATGGCGATGACCACGAGCGCCACCAGGTCGTCCACCACGGCCACGGTGAGGATGAACGCGCGCAGGCTGGTGGGGTACCGCGCCCCGACCAGGGCCAGCATCCCCAGGGCGAACGCGGTGTCGGTGGACATCGCCGTGCCCCACGCGCCGCGCGGGGACCCGCCGGCGTTGATCGCCAGGAAGATGGCGATCGGGATGATCATGCCCCCGATCCCGGCCATGAACGGCAGCAGCAGCCGGCGGCGATCGCGCA
>JBPYFQ010000251.1:0-12400 GCA_051985625.1 Solirubrobacteraceae bacterium | reverse complement strand
GCCCTACCGGGCGCGGCCGGAACCGATCCAGTAAGGCAGACGCTAAAAGCTTGGCTGGTAGTCGCCGAACACGTCGCGCATCGCGCCGCAGACCTCGCCCAGTGAGCAGCGGTCCTTCAAGGCCTGGCGGAGCACGGGGAGAAGGTTCTCGCTGCCACGGGAGGCGGATCTCACTTCGTCCAGCCGCCGTTCGACAAGCGATGCATCGCGGTCGGCCTTGAAGTTCTTGAGACGCCTCACCTGCTCGCGTTCTGACTCCGGGTCGACGCGGAGGATGTCAGGCACCTCGGGATCGTCTTCGACGAACTTGTTGACGCCGACGACCACGTCCTGGCCGATCCGGTAGCGCTCGTGGTACCCGAACGCCGACTCCTCGATCTCATTCTTCATGAAGTCGATCGCGTTGATGGAGCCGCCGAGCTCGTCGATCTTTACGATCAGCTCACGGGCACTCGTCTCGATCTCGTCCGTCAACGCCTCCACGAAGTACGAGCCGGCGAACGGATCGACGGTGTCCGCCGCCCCGGATTCGTAGCCGATGATCTGCTGGGTGCGCAGCGCGATCTTGGCCGCCCGCTCGGTGGGCAGCGCCAGCGCCTCGTCAAAGCCGTTGGTGTGCAGCGACTGGGTGCCGCCGCACACGGCGGCGAATCCCTGCAGCGCCACCCGCACGATGTTGTTCTCCGGCTGCTGGGCGGTCAGCGTCACGCCGCCGGTCTGGGTGTGGAAGCGCAGCCGCCAGGAGCGCTCGTCCTTGGCCCCGAACCGCTCACGCATGATGTGCGCCCACATCCGGCGGGCGGCACGGAACTTGGCGACCTCCTGGAACACGTTGTTGTGCCCGTTGAAGAAGAAGGCCAGCCGGGGAGCGAAGCGGTCGATCTCCAGCCCGGCATCGAGCGCCGCCTGGACGTAGGCGATCCCGTTGGACAGGGTGAACGCGACCTCCTGCACGGCCGAGCAGCCCTTCTCCCGGAAGTGGTAGCCGCTGATCGACACCGTGTTCCAGCGCGGAATCCGCTCGTTGCAATAGGCGAACAGGTCGGTCGTCAGGCGGATCGCGCCCTCCGGCGGGTAGATGAAGTTACCCCGCGCGATGTACTCCTTGAGGATGTCGTTCTGGGTCGTCCCGCGCAGCTGGTCGGCCGCGACGCCCTGCTCCTCGCCCACCAGCTCGTACAGGAGCAGCAGCACGCTGGCCGGCGCATTGATCGTCATCGACGTCGACACCTGATCCAGCGGGATCTGATCGAACGCGGTGCGCATGTCGTCGATCGTGTCGATCGCCACGCCGGTGCGGCCGACTTCGCCCAGGCAGCGTGGATCGTCGGAGTCCAGGCCCAGCTGGGTCGGCAGATCAAAGGCCATGCTCAGGCCCGTCGACCCGTGCTCCAGCAGGTAGCGGTAGCGCTCGTTGGACTCCTTGGCCGAGGCGTAGCCCGCGTACTGGCGCATCGTCCAGAGCTGCTTGCGGTACATGTCGCGGTGGACGCCGCGCGTGTACGGGTACTCACCGGGCTGGCCGAGGCGCTTGTCGAGGTCCGGCGGGAGATCGCGCTCGTCGTAGAGCGGCTCGACCTCGATCCCCGAGTCGGTGTACCGGTGGGGATCGTCCGGACCGACGATCGGCGCGATCGTGCGGTGCTCATCGGCGGTGGCCATCGCCCGGGAGGTTACCCGGGTCGAGTTCTCAGAGAACCTTCGACAGGAAGGAGCGGGTGCGCTGGTGCGTGGGAGCGCCCAGCACCTTCGCCGGCGGGCCGGACTCCACCACCACTCCCTCGTCCATGAAGACGGCCGTGTCGGCCACCTCCCGCGCGAACCCCATCTCGTGGGTCACCACGATCATCGTCATGCCGTCGGCGGCCAGCCGGCGCATCGCGTCCAGCACCTCGCCGACCAGCTCGGGATCCAGCGCCGAGGTGGGCTCGTCGAACAACATGAGCTTGGGCCGCATGGCCAGGGCCCGGGCGATCGCCACGCGCTGTTGTTGACCGCCGGACAGGGCGACGGGGTACGCCTCGACCTTGTCAGCGAGGCCCACCCGCCCCAGCAGCTCGACGGCGCGGTCGCGCGCCTCGGCCCGGTTCTCGCCCTTGACCCGGACCGGAGCCAGGGCCACGTTCTCCAGCGCGGTCATGTGCGGGAACAGGTTGAAGTGCTGGAACACCATCCCGATCTCGGCGCGCTTTCGCGTGATGTCGCGCTCGTGGAGCTCGTAGAGCTTGCCGCCGGACTCCCGGTAGCCGACGAGCTCGCCGTCAACCGACAGCCGGCCGGAGTTGATCTTCTCCAAGTGGTTGATGCAGCGCAGAAAGGTCGACTTGCCGGACCCGGAGGGACCGAGCAGGCACATCACCTCGCCGCGGCCGACCTCCAGGTCGATGCCCTTGAGGACCTCCAGATTGCCGAAGCGCTTGTGGACGGCCTCGGACTTGACCATCGGTTCGCTCACCGTCGCCTCGGTCACCGCGCACCCCGCCCGATCGCGAACCACCGCTCGCGCATCGTCGCCTGCTCCGCGCGGGAGAAACCGCGGCCGTAGCGGCGCTCGATGAAGTACTGCCCGACGTACAGCACGCTGGTCATCGCCAGGTACCAGATGCTGGCCACGATCAGCAATGGGATGGTCTGGTACGTGGCCGAGAAGATCTGATCGGTGGCGAACAACAGGTCGAACACCGAGCCGATGATGAACACCAGCGAGGTGTTCTTCAGCATCGAGATCGTCTCGTTGCCGGTGGGCGGGATGATCACCCGCATCGCCTGCGGGATGACGATGAGGCGCAGCGTCTGCAAGCGTGACAGGCCGAGGGACTGGGCGGCCTGAGTCTGGCCCTCATCGACGGAGATGATCCCGGCCCGCACGATCTCGGCCATGTAGGCGCCCTCGTTGAGCCCAAAGCCGAGCGTCGCCACCACAAACGGCGACACCAGCGAGTTGTACTTCACGTCGATCAACGCCGGGCCGCCGAAGGGCACACCGAGCGTGATGTGCTTGAACAGCGCGCCTCCGAACTCCCAGAACAGCAACTGCACCAGCAGAGGCGTCCCCCGGAAGAACCAGATGTATAGCCAGCTCAGTCCGGAGACGAGCGGGTTGGGCGAGAGCCGCATGACCGCCAACAGGGTCCCCAGGACGATGCCGACGATCATGGCCACGACGGTCAGCTTCAGCGTCACCAAAACCCCGCTGATGATGCGATGGTCGAACAGGTACTGGCCGACCACGCCCCACTCGAAGTTGGGGTTCACCACGATCGCGCGGATGATCGACGCGGCGATGATCAGCACGATCGCCGACGCGATCCAGCGCCCGGGGCGCCGGACCGGAACGGCCTGGATCTCCTCAGGCCGCTCCGTTCCCGGCGATGACAGCTTGGAGGCGCTCACCTCACAGCCGAGACCTAGCTCGTCGCTCCGTCGATCTTCACCTGCGAGGCCTGGATGGCTCCGCTCTGGAGGCCCCATTTGGCCATGATCGAGGAGTAGGTCCCGTTGGTCATCAGGTCCTTCAGGGCGGCCATCACCGCCTGATCAAGACCGCTGCTCTTCGGAATCGCCAGCCCGTAGGGCGCGGTGCCGTAGGTCTGGCCGGTGAGCTTGAACTGCCCGTTCGACTTCTTCAGCGCGTACGCGGCCACCGGCGAATCGGCCATCACGAGCTGCGCACGCCCGCTGGCGAGGGCGAGGTTGGCGCCGTTCTGGTCGGAGAAGGTCAGCACGTTGACGGCCGGCTTGCCGGACGCCTTGCACTTCCCGCTCTGCGTGGTGGCGTCGGTCTCCTCCGTCGTCCCCTTCTCCACCGCCACCGTCTTGCCGCACAGGTCGGCCAATCCGGTCACGCTGGTTCCCCCCGACGCCTTGGTGAAGAACGACGTTCCGGCCGAGAAGTAGTCGACGAAGTTGACGACCTTCTCGCGCGCCTTGGTGTCGGTGAACGACGAGGCGCCCATGTCGTACTTCCCGGCGGCCAGGCCGGGAATGATCCCGTCGAACGTCTCGTTGACGACGTTCGCTTTCAGCCCCATGACCGCGGCGAGCGCCTTGCTGAGGTCCGCGTCCATGCCGATCACGGTGTGACCGTCAGAGGCGAAGAACTCGTTCGGCGCGTAGCTGGCGTCGGCGGCGACCGTGATGGTGCCCTTGGACTTGATTGCGGACGGCACCAGCTTGACGACCGCGGCGTTGGCGCCGCTCGCTGCCGGGCTCGACGCGGACGACGTGGCCGACGACGACGCCGCCGATGTCTTCGTATTGCTGCTGCTTCCACATCCCACCACGGCCACGGCGCACAGCAGCGGCACCGCTCCGGCCAGACACGTCCTCAGTGAACGCATCACTCTCCTCCTTGATTGATCAACTCTCCCCAAAAAAAAGACTGGCGCAGGATAGGGGACGGCGGGGTTTGGTGACGCATCACGCCTGTCGCACTGGGCGAAGGCGTAGCCTTGCGGTCATGGACGTGACGGTTCGCCTGTTCGCCGGTCTGCGGGAGCGCGCCGGCGCCGACGTGGTGGCGCTCGAGCTGCCGGACGGCGCCCGGGTCGGCGATGCCCTGGCGCGGATGGATGCACTGATTGCCGGTGTGCCGGTCGTGATGGCGGTCAACCAGGAGTACGCCGAGCCGGAGCAGGCGCTGGTCACCGGCGACGAGCTGGCCCTGATCCCCCCGGTATCCGGTGGCTCGGTCGGTGTCGTCCACGTCCGGGTCACGACCGAGCCGCTCGGTCTCGACCCGCTTGTGACGCGGGTGGCGGACCCGCGGGCGGGGGCCGTGGTGACGTTCCTCGGCGTCACCCGCCAAGTGGCGGAGCTCGACTACGAGGCCTACGCGCCGATGGCCGAGCGGGAGATGGAGCGCATCGTGAGCCGGGCGATCGAGGAGCACGGACTGTGCGCGGCGGCGGCCGAGCACCGGGTGGGGACCGTCCCCCTGTCGGAGGCGTCGGTGGCGATCGCCGCCTCGGCGCCCCATCGGGCCGAGGCCTTCGCCGGCGCCCGGCAGATCATCGACGAGATCAAGGCCCGCGCCCCCATCTGGAAGAAGGAGGAGGGCGAGTGGGTGGCCGGCACCCGCCCGCCCACGGGGCCGCCTCCCACCGCTGGCTGACGACACCTTCGGCTAGGCTCCCCCGCCATGTCCACCTGCCTGGTCACCGGAGGCGCCGGCTTTCTGGGCTCGCATCTGTGCGAGGAGCTGCTGCGGCGCGGCCACCGCGTCATCTGCGTCGACAGCCTGGAGACCGGGTCGCTGGCGAACATCGAGCACATCCGCTCCGCCGAGTTCGTCCATCTCAACCTGGACATCATGGAGCCGTACTACGTCGAGGAGTCGATCGACTTCGTCTATCACCTGGCGTCGCCGGCCTCGCCGATCGACTATCTGCGTCTGCCGCTCCACACGCTGAAGGTCGGCTCCTACGGCACCCACCACACACTGGGGCTGGCCAAGCGCCACCGGGCCCGGTTCCTGACGGCGTCGACCAGCGAGGTCTACGGCGACCCCCAGGTCCACCCCCAGCCCGAGACCTACTGGGGGCACGTCAACCCGATCGGCCCCCGCGGCGTCTACGACGAGGCCAAGCGCTACGCCGAGGCGCTGACGATGGCCTATCACCGACAGCAGGGTGTCGACACCGCCATCATCCGCATCTTCAACACGTACGGGCCGAGGATGCGCCCCCATGACGGACGGGCGATCCCGACGTTCCTACGCCAGGCGCTGACCGACCGGCCGATCACGGTGTTCGGCACCGGCTCCCAGACCCGGTCCTTCTGCTACGTCGACGACCTGATCCGAGGGATGATCGCGCTGGCCGAGTCCGGCTATCACTACCCGGTCAATGTCGGCAACCCCAATGAATTCACGCTGCTGGAGCTGGCCGAAACGGTCATCGAGGTCACCGGATCCAAGTCGCAGATCGTCTACGAGGCGCTGCCCACCGACGATCCCCAGGTCCGCCAGCCGGACATCGCCCTGGCCCGCGAGATCCTCGGCTGGACGCCGCAAGTGGAGCTGCGTGAGGGCCTGGAACGGACCATCGCGCAGGCCGGCGCGGAGTCCCTGATCGGCGACGCGCGGTAGGTCCGGCCGGCCCGGGCGGACGGGGGCGGGCAGGGGCGGATTCTTCGGAACTTCGGAGACGAGATACCGTTACGACCTGCGGGGGTTCAGGCGATCACCCCTGCTGATCGTGACAGTCGACCACAAAGAGGCCATTCACAGCCGGTCGAATGGCGGGCACGGCGGCCCCGTCGGGCTGCGCATGCCCGATCGCGACGTCCGCCGCAAGCCGGTGCTGGTGATGATGCTGCTGCGGCGCGAGGCGCTGCGCAAGGTCCTGCGGGTGCTGTGCCTGCTGGGGATCGATTTCGTGGGGGTGGCCGCCGCGATCTATACGACGATCGCCATCAAGGCGGTCGTTCACGACGGCTTCGTGGCCGGGCAGGTGTGGGGCGAGACCCGGACCCCGCTGGCGTTCGCCTATCTGCTGACCGTGCTCATGTTCGCCCGGGTCGACCTGTACTCCGACCGGCCACGGCGACCGGGGATGCCCAAGGTGTTCAGCGCCCTGTTCCAGGCCACGGTGATCGCCCTCATCTTCGCTCTGGCCACGGGCAACAAGTTCCAGAGCTACTACGTGTTCTACGGCGGCCTGTTCTTCGGCACGCTGTACATCTGCGTCCTGCGCGAGACCTACACCCGGATCACGGGCCGGATGCTGGAGCTGGCCGGATATCGCCGGCGGGCGCTGCTGGTGGGGTCCGGCCGCCACATCGAGGCCGTGGCGCACGCGTTGGGCGGCCGCTCACGGACCCAGGTGGACCTCGTCGGCTACATCTCCCTGACCCCCCGGCCCCAGAACGGCCTGCGCTCCCTGGGCCGGCTCGAGCAGCTGACCGACGTGCTGAGCGAGGAGCGGATCAACGAGGTCATCATCGCCGACCCGGACTTCCCCCAGGAGCAGGCGGTCGATCTCGTCGACCGTTGCCACCAGCGCGGCGTGACGGTCCACATCGCGCCGTCCACGATGGAGATCCTGATCGACCGCGCCGTGTTCGTTCCGGGCGAGTCGGTGGCGCTGTTCACCCTGCGCCCACCGGTGTTCGAGGGCATCCAGTACGCGGCCAAGCGCACCTTCGACCTGGTGCTGTCCACCCTCACGCTCGTCTTCCTGTCCCCCCTGCTCCTGATGATCGCGGCCGGCGTGAAGCTGAGCTCCCCGGGCCCGGTGATCTACCGCTCCATCCGCCCGGGCATGGGCGGCCGGCCCTTCCGCTGCTTCAAGTTCCGCACCATGCGCGAGCACGCCGACCAGATCCAGCGTGACCTGGAGCCGTTCAACGAGAGCACCGGCGCCCTGTTCAAGATCCGCAACGATCCGCGCACGACCGGCGTCGGACGCATCCTGCGGCGCTTCTCGCTCGACGAGCTGCCCCAGCTGGTCAACGTCGTCCGGGGCGAGATGTCGCTCGTCGGCCCGCGGCCGCTGCCGATGCGCGACTTCGAGCGGTTGGAGGACTGGCACAAGAAGCGCTACCTGGTTCTCCCCGGCATCACCGGCCTGTGGCAGGTCTCCGGCCGGTCCGAGCTCGATTTCGACGACCTCGTGCGGCTCGACTTCCTCTACCTGGAGCGGTGGTCGATGCTGCTTGACCTCTCGATCCTGCTCAAGACGATCCCGGCGGTGCTGATGCGCCGGGGCGCTTACTAGCCGGCGACTCTGGCCCGCGCCTCGTTGCTAGGCTGCCAGACCGCCGGTGCCCCCCACGGATCGCTACATCATCAGCTTCGCTGCCGAACCGCCACAGGAGGCGCTGCCCTACGGGCGGTGGGCCGACACGCTGCGCGAGCATTTCCTGGCCGGCTGCCGGGAGATCGACTCCGAGGGCGAGGATCTCGGCGAGGCCGGGGAGATCAGCTGGTTCCCCGACCGGACGTACGCCGGGCGGACGTACGTGCCGGCCGTGGCCCGCACGTCGACGGGCTATGAGCTGTTCGGCTTCGTCTCGTTCAGCGAGGCCGGGCGCGGACCGAGCGAGTTCGAGGCGCGCGTGGAGTTCACGTCAGAGACCGCGGAGTCCAACCCGGACTGGAAGCTCGATCTCAACGACGACGTGATCGGCCGCTGGCGCGGCGAGCAGGGCAACGTGGCCGAGATGACCCTGGTCTGGGGCGTTCCGATGATCGCCGGCGGCGTGCGCGTGACCGCCGAGCTGGCCAACCTGGCCGTGGATCAGTGCGAGCTCATCGACGAGCGGTTCACCCTGCTGGCGCCCGACAACTACCGCTCCGACTACCTGGAGGTCAAGCTCTGGGACCGGCGCGGCGGCGAGCTGGCCAGCGAGTCGCTGTACGTCGAGGACGACGACGGCGACGAAGCGGACGACGAGACCGACGACGGCGAGTAGCCGGCCGACGGCCGGGCTCCTCTACTGAGCCGTCGGCTCGGCCTCGCGGGTCCGCCGGGTCAGCGCCCGGGGCAGCCGGGTCGCCACCTCGTCGTCGGTCAGCGGGTAGTGGCAGGCGGCGATCGTTCCGCCGGGCTTGTCCTCGAGCAGCGGCTCGTCCTGCGAGCACTTCGCCTGGGCCTTGGGGCACCGGGTGTGGAACCGGCAGGCCGAGGGCGGGTTGGCCGGGCTGGGCACGTCGCCGGTCAGCAGCTCACGGGATCGCTTGGCGCCGGTCGGATCCGGCACCGGGACCGCGGAGAGCAGCGCGCCGGTGTAGGGATGGCGGGGCGCGGAGTACAGGACCTCGCTGGAGGCCATCTCGACGATCTTGCCCAGGTACATGACCGCCACCCGGTCGCACATGTGGCGCACGACCGAGAGATCGTGGGCGATGAAGATGAGCGTCAGCCCCATGTCGCGCTGGAGCTCGCGGAGCAGGTTGAGAACCTGGGCCTGGATCGACACGTCCAGCGCCGAGACGGGCTCGTCGGCGACGAGCAGCTTCGGCTCGAGCGCGATGGCCCGGGCCACGCCGATGCGCTGGCGCTGACCGCCGGAGAACTCGTGCGGATACCGGTTGTAATGCTCCGGGTTGAGCCCCACGCGGTCCATCAGGTCCTGGACGCGGCGCTTACGCTCGCCGGCGCCCTTGTACAGGCCGTGGATGACGAACGGGTCGGCGATGATGGAGCCGACGGTCTTGCGGGGGTTCAGCGACGAGTACGGGTCCTGGAAGACCATCTGCATGTCACGGTGCAGCGCCTTGAGGTCATCGCGGCCCAGCGCGCCGACCTCCTTGCCGTCGAACGTGATGGAGCCGGAGGTGGGATCCATCAGCCGGCAGAGCAGTCGCGCCGTCGTGCTCTTGCCGCAGCCGGTCTCGCCCACCAGGCCCAGCGTCTCGCCCTGGAGGACGTCAAAGCTGACGCCGTCGACGGCCTTGACCGCGCCGATCTGGCGCTGGAAGATCAGGCCCCGCTTGATGGGGAAGTGCTTGGTGAGGTCGCGGACCTCGATGAGTGCAGTCACTGGTCATCCTCCAGCGGCGGAATGCCGGCTCGTCCGACGGGACCCCGGCCGGGCTCATGCTCCGACGTGACGGGCGCATCTGCCTCGTCGCGCTCGAGCTGGTACTCGGAGGGCAGCTGGTCCGTGCCCTCGCTCTCCTCCTCCACGGGGATCGGTGTCGCCGCGTCCACCGCGGGCTCGGCCGAGGAGGCGGCCATCCGGACCAGCGACTCCTGGTCGCGCCCGGACGAGATTCCCTCCCAGATGCGCTCGCGGACCGGGCCGTCGAGCAGGCACGCCGCCAGATGGCTGCGGGATCCGTTGACCGGCTCCAGGCCCGGGTCGACGCGCCGGTGTGCCTCTCGGGAGTACGGGCAGCGCGGATGGAAGTGACAGCCGCTGGGGCGGTTGATCAGGCTCGGCGGCCGGCCCGAGATGGGCACCAGCTCCTCCTCGCGGGGATTGTCGAGCCGCGGGATGGAGCTGAGCAGCCCCCACGTGTACGGGTGCTGAGGAGCGTGGAAGATCTCGTCCGTGCTGCCCCGCTCGACGATCCGCCCGGCGTACATGACCGCGATCTCGTCGGCGATCTCGGCCACCACGCCGAGGTCGTGGGTGATGATGATGATCGCGGTGCCGAGCCGCTTCTGGAGGTCGTCGAGCAGCGCCAGGATCTGCGCTTGGACGGTCACGTCCAGCGCGGTGGTCGGCTCGTCGGCGATGAGCAGCTTCGGCTCGTTGGCCAGCGCCATCGCGATCATCGCCCGCTGGCGCATGCCGCCGGAGAACTCGTGGGGATACTGGTCGATTCGGCGCTTGGGGTCTGGAATCCCAACCAGGTCAAGCAGCTCGGCGGCCCGCTTGCGTGCCGCCGACTTGGAGATCTTCTGGTGCGCCTGCATCGCCTCCACCAGCTGCACTCCCACCTTGTAGAAGGGGTGCATGGCAGACAGCGGGTCCTGGAAGATCATCGCCACGTCGTTGCCGCGCACGCGGCGCAAATGGTCGTCGTCCATGGTGACGATGTCCTGACCCTCGAACAGGATGCGCCCCTCGATCCGCGAGCGGCGGCTGCGGGTCAAGCCAATCGTGGTCAGCGACGAGACGGTCTTTCCGGAGCCGGACTCGCCGACGATCCCGAGTGTCTTGCCTCGCTCGACGGTGTACGAGATCCCGTCCACGGCGTGGACGACGCCGTCGTCGGTGTGGAACGAGACCCGCAGGTCCTCCACGCTGAGCAGCGGTTCGGCCATGGGCCTAGGAATAGCGCACGCGCGGATCCATGTACGCGTACGCGATGTCGACGAGAATGTTGGCGATCACGATGAACAACGCAGCCAGGATGACCGTGCCCTGGACGATGGGGAAGTCGGAGTGGACGATGGCGTCGTAGTTGAGCCGGCCGATTCCCGGGATGTCGAACACCGTCTCGGTGATGACGGCGCCGCCGAGCAGGGCGCCGACGTCGAGCCCGAAGATGGTCAGCACCGGCGTGATCGCCGAGCGCACGCCGTGGCGCCAGATGACGCGGCGCTCCGGCAGGCCCTTGGCGCGGGCGGTGCGGATGTAGTCCTCGCCCATCGTCTCGATCAGGCTGCCCCGGAGCACCCGAGAGTAGATCGCGGCCGAGGTCGCGGCGAGCACGAACCAGGGTAAGAGCAGCGAGGTGAACCACTTGACCGGGTCCTGGCTGAGCGGGACGTAGGAGCTGGCGCCGGGGAAGATGTGGAACTGGCCGATGTCCTTGGCGAACAGGAACAGCACGATCAGCCCCAGCCAGAACACCGGCATCGACACGAACACCAGCGCGACGCTCATCGACGCCCGGTCGAGCAGCGACCCACGCTTGATGGCCGAGGCGATGCCGACCGGGATGCCCATCAACAGCCAGATGACGGCGGCGCCGACGGTCAGCGAGATCGTGGCCGGGAGCCGGTCCTTGATCAGCGACAGCACGGAGGCCCCGGAGTAGAAGCTGTAGCCGAAGTTGAAGTGCAGGATGATGTTCTTCATGTAGTCGAAGAACTGGACGTAGACCGGCTGGTCAAGCCCCAGCTCATGCCGGATGTAGGCGATGGTCTGGGGGGTGGAGTTGCGTCCCGCGCGGAGAATGGCGGGATCCCCGGAGGGCAGGACGTTGAAGAACACGAACGTCAGCGCGCTCACCAGGATGACGAGCACGATGCCCCAGAGGATGCGTCGGACGATGTAAGTACCCATGAAAAGTGTCGGTCTACGTGTGGGAAAAGATTGCGATCGCAGGCCCGCCGCCGTAGCGACGGGCCTGCTGATCACGTGAGCGTTACTTCAGGGACGTGAACGCGAAGTCCCAGACTCCCTCGTTCCAGAGCATGTTGACGCCGGCGACGTTCTTGCTCTCGATGTTCGCCTCGTTGTCGAAGTCCTCGGGGACTGCGACGGCGTCATTCACGAGCATCTTGTCGACGTTCGCCCACGCCTGGATACGCGCGGCCGGGTTGGTCACCAGGGCCGCCTTGGCCATGGCGTCGTTGATGGCCGGATCGTTCTGCTGGCTCCAGTTGGAGTTGTTGGTGGGCACGATCGCCGGACCGTAGAACGTCGGGTACAGCACGCTCAGCGGGTCGGCGAAGTCCCGGATCCAGCCGGCCGTCGGGCAGGCGTCGATCTCCTGCTTGGGCACGCCGCAGTACTTCGCGTAGACGACCGACTGGTCCACCAGCGCCACATGGGTGTGGAAACCGAGCTGCGTCAGGTCAGAGTTGAACACCTGCACGATGGCCGGTGAGAAGGCGTTGTTCGCCCCCACGATCTGGACGGTCTGGTTACCGGTGTACTTGCCCGACTTGTAGCCGGCGGCCTTCATGTACTGCTCGGCCACCTTGAGATCGCCGTTGACGTTCTTGTTCCACGGCACCTGCGGGCCCGCAGCGCCACCGGCTTGGTCGTAGCCGTT
>JBPYFQ010000250.1:0-52857 GCA_051985625.1 Solirubrobacteraceae bacterium | reverse complement strand
GGCGCCGGCGGTGCCGGCGGTGCCGGCGACGCAGGCGGTGCCGGCGACGCAGGCGGCGGCTCGGCGGCTGCCGCCGGTACCGATCCGGTCGGCAGCAGGGCGCCGGCCGCCGCGATGAGATCCGCACAGCTCGCATAACGCTCGTCCGGGGAGGTCGCCATCGCCTTGGCGATGACCGCGTCGAGCTCAGGTGGGAGCTGGGGCCGGCGTTGGCTGGGCCGAGGGCGCGGATCCCCGATGTGGGCGTACATCACGTCCAGCTCGCGGTCGCGCAGGAACGGAGGCTCGCCGACCACCGCCTCGAACAGGACGCAGCCCAGGGAGTAGATATCGACGCGGTGATCGCGCGGCTGGCCGAGGATCTCCTCCGGAGCCGTATAGGCGGTCGTCCCGACGAACTGGCCCTGTTTGGTCAGGGCGATCGAGTCGGCCTCAGGGTTCTTGCTCAGGCCGAAGTCGGTCAGGTAGGCGTACGGGCCAGGGCCGCGCTCCGTGGCCACGATGATGTTGCCCGGCTTGACGTCCCGGTGGATCAACCCACCCGAGTGGGCGGCATCCAGGGCGTTGCCGACCTGTCCCAGGATCGCCAGCGCCTCCGCGAGGTCCATGGGCCCCACACGGGCCAGCACCGCCCCCAGGTCCTCGCCGGGGACGTACTGCATGGCCAGATACAGCGTCCCGTCGGGCGCCTCGCCGGCCTCGTAGAGCTCCAGGATGTATGGATTCTCGAGCGCCTCGGCGTACTGCGCCTCGCGCTTGAACCGAGCCGCGGCGCTCACATCGTCGGCCGGGCGGCGCGTGAGAACCTTCAACGCGCACAAACCCCCGTCCGGGCGCTCGGCGAGATACACCGTGCCCATCGCCCCCTCGCCGAGCACTGACCGGATCCGGTAACCGGCGATCTCGTCGACCGCGGCGGCGGGACGGCCGATCACGGGGCCCTCCGTCACACCGACTCCAGCGCAGCGCCGGGCGCCGACCGTGCCCGCGCGATCTGAGCCTCATACAGGCGGGCGAGCGCGTCGTGGACACGAAGCTCGTCGTGGTTGCCGCCGCGCTTGAGCAGTCGGTTGACGCTCATGTGCGCCAGTGAGCAGATGACATCCTCAAACGGCTCCTCCAGCACGCCCTCCTCGTCCAGTGACCGTAAGCGCGCCAGCGCTGGTACGAGCGCGGTCGAGCGCCCACGCAGCGCGGCGATTCGCGGCTCCGGTTCGGCCTCGTCGAGGGCGGCGACCATCGCGGCGACGCCGGCGCGCTCCGAGCGCTCCGTCCGGCCGAGCAGGGCGCCCAGCGACGCGCCCGGCGGCGTCCAGCCCGTCCGCAGGCGCACGCAGCAGACGTGACGGCGAGCCAGCGGGAGCCCGGCGTCCGCGTACAGCGCAGCCAGACTCGCCACCGCCAGGTGGCGGCGGTCGACGGCGTTCACCGGATGGCGCAGAAGCTCGATCACCGCGTCGGAGTCCGCCTCGGCGATCTGCTCCATCAGCTCAACTCCGGCCAGCCCGCCGTAGCGCTCCACCTCGCGTTCGTAGGTGTCGACCGAGATCCGGTACAGCAGGCCGTCGTCGAGGAGCGTCGCCGTTGCGGCATTCAGCTCGGACAGCACCCCGGGGAGCAGGTCAGCCGGACGACCGTGGAAACGCACCCTGAGATGCCGGCCCGGGTCGGCATAGCGGATGAAGAACCAGCGATCGGCCAGACCGGCCTGCCGGACCCGCTCCGCCATCGGGCCGACGTGATCGACGAGAACCCGATCGGCCGCCGAGGAGGGTCCGTACAGATTCGCGTACAGCCACTCGCCCCCGGGTGGGAACCGGCGGCGCGACTCGCCCACCGGCTGCGGGGCACGGCGGTTGTGAAGCCGCGAAGGCGCCACCCGGTCCAGCGTGAAGGGCACGATCAGCTCATGGGCATAGCGGCCGTCGGGACCGAGAACCGGACTCTGCTCGGCCGCTGGGACCTCGATGAAGGGCAGGATGTCGAGCCCCTTGGTGCTGGCCAGGAACGCGTCGACGCTGAGCACGTTGCCGAAGTCGACGGTCAGCCGGCTCTTCGGATGGTCGAACCCCACGACCCGGGGGAGGTCGCGACGGAGCCGCCACTCCTGAAGCCGCCGGAACCCGGCGGCGTCCGTACCGGGCTTGACCTCCGCCACCTCGGCTGCCGTCACGTTCCAGCGGCGCAGGGCGAGGATCGTGCGGCCGCGCGTGATCCGCGGCAGCGCCCCTGAGTCGGCAAGCGGCCCCCAGCTCCAGCTGAAGTAGCCGGGGGTGCGCTGCCCGGCGATCGACAACAGGAAGCGAGCCGCCGGCAGCGACACCCACATCGCGTTCATGGCGGTGGCGCAGCACGGGATCACACGTCGGGCCAGCGACACGGAGCGCAGCACGACCTCGCCGTCCTCGACGGACACGACCAGGTCCGATGGCTCGATTCGCCGGCCGGCCGGTGCACCCGACCCGCCGCCGTACTCGATCTCCCACCCTCTGAGCACCGGCCGCTGGGTGATGTTGAGCCCCACCTCGGTCTCGGGCGCGATCGAGAGCTCCGCGAAGATGGCGTCCGGTTCGAGGGCTTCCTCCTGCGCCAGGTGCCGGCACACGTGCTCGGAGAGCTGTTCGTCGCCCCGGCATAGCCGGCCGAGCAGCCGCGCGCCCGACGGGCCGCTCAGCGACGGCTCAACCAGCTGAAAGTCGCCTTCCGCGATTCCATCGGCATCGTCGGCGACGAGACTGGTGAGCATCGCGAACGAACCGGGCAGAGCCGCCGAGCCCCCTCCGGACAGTGCGGCGAGGTCCGCGTCGCTGAGCTCGACTCGGCCGTCCGCGATGCGTCCGCGCTCGAGCAATGCCAGCAGCGCATGCTGGCGCCCTCGCGCAGCGCCGGCGCTGGGGCCCGCAGGCGATTGCGCCTCCTCGCCGTACCCGCCGAGCCGGATGCCGAAGTCTGGATCGAGCGCCTGCAGCAGTGGGACGCTCCGGCTGGCGAAGCGCCGCTCGAACGCGTCCTTGAACGAGCGCAGCGTGCCTGCGTCGGCCGGGGTTATCACGGCGAGCAGGTCGATGGCCCGGCGCATCTCGCCGAGCACGCGCGTCGTCAACGTGGCCTGGCCCGGGCGTCGGCAATCGACCTGCACGCAATGTCGGCGGTTGACCTCCACCCCAGTCCCGGCGAGGGCGCTTGCGGTGGCATCGATGAGTTCCCCGGAGATCCTGGGCGCGCCGGCGATCAACGATGCCGCGCGGCGGAGCGGCCTCGTGTAGACGTCGCTGTCCGGCATCGCCTCGAGCGCCTCAATCGCCTGGACGGACGGCTCCGGGCCGGTGACGGTGACGTCGGCCACGGGCACGAGCAGCTCGCTTCTGATCAACCGCCGGACAACCTCCGGCGCGTGATCAGGCGGGTTGCCCGCGGCCTTGAGCGCGGTTGTGAGCGAAGCGATGGAGGCGCCCTCGGCGGCGGCGTCCAGGACCAGCTCGATGGCCGGCGTGGCACGGATCTCCACCAGCCGATGACCGGTG
Organism: Solirubrobacteraceae bacterium; assembly: GCA_051985625.1. GTDB lineage: Bacteria > Actinomycetota > Thermoleophilia > Solirubrobacterales > Solirubrobacteraceae > Palsa-465. The sequence continues at coordinate 49,333 of JBPYFQ010000250.1, read as the reverse complement.
GAGCCGCGCGTGCGAGCGGCCACGCGCAGCCGTCCTCCGACGCGATACACGGCGGGGTTCCGTCTGACCACGAGATCCTCGGTCTCCGCGGCCGCGTTCGCGGCGGCGTGACGGACGAGGTTCCGCAGGAAGCCGCTGTCGATCCCGGCCCGGACCTCCAGCGCGGAGCGAGGACCCAGTGCGAGCCGAGAATCAGCGTCAAAGCGCCCGGTCAGGTACGCGCCCGCGAGCCCGAACAGGTCCGGCCGCGAGGCGAGCCGCGTCAGGAAGCGGACCAGCGAGCGCTCGACGGAGCGACCGGCCTTCGTGCCGGGTCCGGCGCGCCACGTAGCGACGCCGTCAGCGAGGTCAGGCGATCCGAGCGCCAGCGCGTCCACCACCTGGCTGTCGGAGAGCAACCGGTCAAGCCGGCCGCGCAGCAGTGCGCGATCCGCTGCCAACGCCTGTTCGAGGCGCTCGTCGCTGTCGTGGCACGCGTCAAGGGCTCCCGCACCACCAGCCCAGTCCGACACTGTCTGGAGTGGAAGGAGCGGCGCGCGGAGGACGAAGAAGTCAGCGCTGCACCGGGAGGTCATGTCCGGCGCTATTCATGATCGAAGATGATGATCTTCCCGCTGCCTCCCTCGCACGTCGACCGGGTGAACTTGCACGTGCCCCCCAGACACAGGACGGAGTAACTGCACGTCGGGGCATTACAGCCACCCCCGGCCACGTCGTGCTGGGCCTCGGCCGGTGCCTGGAGATCCTCGATCGCCTCCTCGGAGGCCTCGGCTTCGCGTCTCTCGTCTGTCATGACGCCGCTCCCCTACTGCTCGTAGACAAGAATGGTCCTCGATGCTTCACCGCAGGCCGACTTCGTTATCGCGCACGTCGGCCTGTTGCAGTAGACGTCGATGCTTGTCCCTGGACCTACGCAGGTCGGATCAGCACAGACGACCCTTCCGCCCGCTACGTCAGCCTGTGCAGACGCCGGTGCATCGAGATCTTCGATCAGTTCGTCTTCGCCGTCGCCTGAATGGATTCTCGGTGACATAGGTGACAATCAGCTCCTCGAGTTTCGGTGCGACATCTATTGCTCATATACGACGATGCTGCGGCTGTTCAGCTTGCAGGCAACGGCCGTAGCAACGCAGGTGTTGGCGGGCTCCCCTCCGCACACCGCTGACGGCCGGCCGCATGATGGGCTGGGCCGGCACGCCAGGGCGCCACCAACCACATCTCGCTGGGCTTCCCCAGGCGCCTCAAGGTCCTCGATCGCCTCCTCGGCCCCCTCGCGCTGGCGCTCTTCATCCGTCATCTCTGTTCACCCCCGGATTGACAGTCCTACTGCTCGAAAACGACGATGAGGTTGCTGTTGTATCGGCAGTGAACGCCCGTGGCCGTGCAGCTGTTGGGCGATTGATCTCCGCAGATCGCCGACGGGCTGCCGCACGATGGCGCGGGCCGACAGGCCAGCGCACCACCGGCCACATCCCGCTGCGCATCCCCCGGGGCGTCGAGGTCCTCGATGGCCTCCTCGACCGCTTCCAGGCGCCGCTCCTCATCTGTCATGGCTCGTCAGCTCCTATTGCTCGTAGACGACCACGTCGTGCGTAGCCGGCGCATCCATGCACATGGCTTTTGTGTCCACGCACGTCGGGACCGCACACCTCAGTGTGGGTGAGACGCACTGCGCCCGGCCGCCTGCCACGCCCTGCTGGGACTCGGCCGGAGGATCGAGATCCTCGACCCGCTCCTCCATCCCTTCCTGGCGTTGTTCTTCGTCAGACATCCGCTCCGCCTATTGCTCGTAGACCACGACTTTGCGCGTGGCGGTCTTCTCGGTGCAGTACGCCTGCGTCATGGTGCAGGTCGCGCTGCCGCATACGAGTGACGGGCTGCCGCACGAGCCTCCCGTACAACCGGCGCCCCCGGCCACGTCTTCCTGCTCACCCGCCGGAGCCTCGAGATCCTCGACCGGCTCCTCTTCACCTTCTGTTCGGCGCTGTTCGTCGGTCATCGCCGGCTCACTGAAGGTGTTCGATGATCACGTGCGTGGCGCTGCCGCATTCGGCCCTGGTGTCGTGACAGGTCGGGCCCTCGCAGAGCACCACGACCTGGCTCGGCCCCGGACACGTGGGCGGGATGCAGTTCGCGGCCCCGCCCGCGACGTCCTCCTGGCTCCCGGCCGGCGCCTCCAGATCCTCGATCCGCTCCTCGGCGCCTTCCTCGTTGCGCTCCTCATCCGTCATGGTCATCCACCTCCGTAGTCACTTGCTCCCAAGGAGAACGTAAACCGGGTGCCGCCCACGGCGCATCGGGCGCGGGCGCCCCAACTTTCGGCGCCGTCCGTCTCACGTTTCGCGGCCGGTCAGTGGCTCGAACTCGAACAATGGCATGGCCGCCCGCTCCGGGGACTCGAGCTCGACGGCCAGCAGGGCCAGGCCGGCGTGACCTTTGTAGAGGCTGAGCGGGGTGGTCGCGTCTCCGGCCAGGGTTCCCTGCGAGGCGGCGCCGGCGGCGAGCTGCGTCGCCCGCTCCCGCCATCTGTCCTCGCCGCTGCTCCGGTACTGGTTGAGTGCCGCATACGCCTGGCCGGCGCTGCCGCAGCAGAGACTGGTCACGCCCGCCGGGGCGTCCGCCAGCCAGGCGGCCCGCTCGGCCAGTTCGGCAAAGAGACGGTCTCCGTACGTAACGTAGGCCAGGTTCCACAGGAACACATAGCCCGCGTTGCCGTGACACCACCCGGGCCAGCGCTGGTCGCCGGCGTGCCCGTCCGGTGGAGTGAGCGGCCACTGACAGCCACGTTCGACGGGCTCGGCGGCGCGGACGAGTCGGTTCAGCGCCTGGTGCACCTGAGGGGGCGGCTCATCCCCGCGTGCCCGCGCCCACATGAGAGACGCGTACGCGATCCCCGCCCAGCCGTGGGCGATGCCGTAGAAAGGAATCGAGGCGTCCGCCGCGTCGCGCCAGATGCCGTCGCGGAGCCGGTCGCCGAAATCCGCCAGCCGTTGGGTCGCCGGCCACGCCGGGTCGGAGACGGCATGGAGAAGCGAGGCCACGAGCAGCACAGAGCAGCGGCCCAGCGTCAGGTCAAGGTTGGCGCACGGGGCCGCGGCGGCAATGCAAAACGCGTCAAGCGCCGTCTGCTGGCGCGCCCGGTCGCCGGTGGCCTCGCTCAGGAACGCGCGCACCGCCGACAATCCGCTGACGTTGTGAAAGGGGGATATGGCGCCGACGACCTGGCGGGTCAGATGCTCACCGTCATCGAACGCGTCCGGATCGTCCCGCCGTCTCTCCGCGATCGCCAGCCACCGCTCCGCCTGCTGGAGGTCGGCGGCGTCCCCCGTGAGCTTGCCGAGGCGGGTCATGGCAAACGCGATTCCCGCGGCCCCGAAGTTGACCGAGCAGGTCGGCGGTTTCAGGCCGTCGCCTGACTCAGTGCCCACATCGCGGCGGAATCCGTTGAGCGTCGACACGAGCGGCTCGGGGACCTTCGGCGGCCGCCGCCACGTTGCCGCGCCGGCGGGCAAGGTGATGTCGTCCAGCTCACCGGCGAGGGACGTCATCGACCCGTACCGCCGGTCAGGGTCCTTCTGAAGCCCACGCCTGAGGACCGCCTCCACGTCCGGCCACGGCTCCGCGCCCCGCTCGGCGAAGCTCAGCGGGGGCTTGGAGGCGATGTCCCGCGCCAGGTCGGCCCGCTCCAGCCTCAGCCCGGCGTACATGCGCCCGCTGACCAGGAGGTACAGGAGCGCCGCCACTGAGTACTGCTCGGCAGCGGCGCTGAGCGTCCACCGGTCCTCCCGGGTCAGCGACTCGGCCTGCTCCGGCGCGGAGAGCATGCCGAAGCGTGCCTCCAGCCGACTGGCCGGCGCAGCGAACGGACCCCGGGTCGCCATCGAGAAATCGAGCACGCCCACCGTGCCGTCGCCGTCGACGAGCACGTGACGCGGGTGTACCTGACCATGGAGGACGCCGTGCGCGTGCAATGCGGCATACGCCCCGGCGACGGCTCGACACAGGTCGAGCAGGCCCGCCCGTCGGCCGGCGGCGCGCAGTTCGCCCGCCGCGACGCGCACCTCGGTCCCCGGGATCCAGCCCAGCGCGGAGTAGGGATGGCCATCAACGCGGCCGCCGCCGATGAAGCGGGGAGCCTCGGCGACCGCCGCCCCCAGCCCCCGGAGCACGGACCCCTCGTGCTCGACCAACTCGACGCCGACGTCGGTCCGGGGAAGCTTGACCGCGGCGAACGAGGCGTCGTCGGCGCGTACCTGAAGAACGATCCGGTGCGTACTCTCACGGACCAGACCGGTCACGGTGAAACGGTCTATACACGTCCCGCGACCGGGCACCTCGGGGATGCGGGGCACCGTACCGGCGTCTGCCTGCGGTCCACTCGCCACGCGGAAGTCCATTCGGTGGCGGCTACTTCTCGTAGACCACCATCTGCAGGCTCAGCCGCATGCAGCGCTTGACAGTGTCGACACAGCTGGGTGCCGCGCACACCTCCGTCGGATCGGCACACAGGCCCCCGCCGACGTCGGATTGGGCATCGGCCGGCGCTTCCAGATCCTCGATCGCCTCTGGGGCGGCTTCTTCTCGGCGTTCTTCATCGCTCATGACGGTTCGCTCCTGACACTCGGATCAATCGGGTGCAACCGTAAACGGACACTGCCCCGGAGCGCATCGGGCGCATGCACCCCAACTTTGCCCGCACCGCGCACCACCATTTGCCCGAGGTCAACCGACGGCTGCGGGCGTCGCATTGGCGGACTTCTCCCTCCCCATGGCCACCGCCAGCGCGGCACGGTCATGTACGTCGAGCTTGCGGTAGACCGCCGTGAGCTGGCCGGAGACGGTCTTTGCGCTCACGACCAGCTTCTGTGCGATCTCGCGGTTCGTCATCCCCCGCGCCGCCAGGTGCGCCACGCGCAGCTCACTGACGGTCAGCGATCCCACGCCGCTGAACGCCGCGCGTCGCGGGCGGGCCCCGACGGCGACGAGCTCGGCCCGGGCGCGCGCCGAGAGCGCGGTCGCGCCGCACCGATGGGCCAGATCCGCGCCGCGCACCAGCTGGACACGAGCCTGGTCACGGCGCCGCGCCCGCCGAAGAGCTGCCCCCAACTCGATGCAGGCCCGGGCGAGTTCCAGCTGCGCGGAGGTCGGCTCGAGCACGGCGACGGCTTGCTCGATCAGCGCCAGGCGCCGCTCGCCTGGATCGACGACCCCGCGGACCAGCAAGGCGTTGCCCAGCAACCAGGGAGCGCCCCAGGCGCGAGCATGCTCAAGATGCGCTGTGGCCAGCGCCAGCGCCCGGTCCCGGTGACCGGCTGCATGGTGTGCCCGCGCCGCCCAGGCGCGCCAGGAGCCGACCGCCGGTGCGACCCCGATCGGCTCGTTCTCCAGCTTCACCGCGGCGGCCGTCGCCTCCGCGAAATCGGACCGCTCCAGCGACAGCGCCACCCGCAGGCAACCGACGATCACAGCGGGCGTGTCCCGCGCCTCGGCCAGCCGCGCCATTGCGTCCTCCGCCTCGCCAGGCTGAGCTCGCTCCAGTTGGGTGACAACCAGGCCGGTCAGCAGATCAGAGCGAATCCGTCGCCGGAGAGCGGTTGCTGGGAGACCGTCAAGGAGGCTGAGCGTCGCGTGCGCCCCGGTCTCGGCAGCGGGCAGATCGCCTCGCGCCAGGGCCAGCTGTGCCTGGAGTGCGCTGGCCACCAGTTCGCCAGCCGGGCCGGGCCCGTCCTCATGACCCAGGACCAGATCGCTTCCGTCCACGACGATCCCGGTACGGCGGGCGAAATACTCTGCCATCTCGGTGATCCCCGCGCCGAGCGGATCTGAATGATCGCTCAGCGCCCGCCCGCAGATCTCTCTCACCTGGGTGGCCGTTGCCCCGCCGGTCAGCGCCAGGCGCGATCCACTGGCGGCGAGGATCGCTCGTTCGGCTCCATTCCTACCGGCCAGCGTCTCGAAGTCCACCGTGGTGTCATCAGACCCCGCGTCTCCGCAGGCCCGCAGCGTGATCGCGGCGGCCACGGCGGCCAACGCCGGGCCGGGGTCACCGTCCCCGGCCGGGTCGCTCTCGGACTCCAGCAGCGCCACCGCATCCGTCCAGGCGCCGGCGGCGGCCACGGCTTGCGCGGAGACGAGGAGTGCCGAGAGACGCACCTCACGAACCGGTGAGAGCTGCCGGGCTCCCGATGCATGGGCGCCGGCGGAACCGTGGTCGCCCGTCTCCAGCTCCAGCTCGGCGAGGTCGACGAGCACCTCGGCTTTGGCTGAGGGGTCGCCGATCTCGCCGAGAGCCCGCGCCAGGTAGCACTGCGCCTCCGCGAACGCCCCCCGTCCGTGGGCGTGGTGACCGGCGTCGAGTAGCGCTTGCGCAAAGCGAGGATCCCCTGACGGCTCGCTGCGCAGCAGATGCCTGGTCAACCGCCTCGCGTCGACCGGACCGTTCCCCTCGTTCTGATCGCAGAGGAGCGCCGCGGCGCGAGCGTGCAGGTCCGAGCACTCCAGCGACGACAGCGTGTCGTAGACGGCCGCCCGGAGCAGCGGATGTGCATACCTCACGATGGCGTCGTCTCGCAGTATGCCGGCCCGCACCAGCGCACCGGCGGCCGCGCGTGCGCGGTCATCGTCGATGGCGGCCAGGGCAGCGACCTGCCCGAGCGTGCTCCCCTCCAGCACGGACGCCGCTTCGGCAAACTGACGCACGCTGTCCGGATGCCTGCCCAGCCGCGCCACCAGATCGCGTCGTACGGACTCCGGCGTGACGGCCTCGATGGCCCGGCATGAAGCGGTGTTTGGTGCAATGTTCCGCAGTCGCAGCGCAACGGCCAGCTCGCCGACGAGGCGCGGCTGGCCGCCGGTCTGCGCCTGGACCACGCCGACGGCCTGATCATCCGCCCGGCTGCCCAATTCCTTCTCCATCACCGCGCGGATGCCGTCGGGGCCGAGCGGCCCCAGGGTGAGGAACAGCGTCCCGGGCTTGCCGGCCAGCGCCTGGAGCCGCCCCGCCCGGACCCCGGGCTCGCCCCGCCGCCAGGCCGCGACGATCGTGACCGGCAGTCGGCCGGCCCGGTGACCGAGGAAGCAGAGCAGATCGAGCGACGGCCGATCGCACCACTGCAGGTCGTCCACGGCGACCAGCACCGGCTTCATTCGGGCCAGACGGGCGATCAGGCGATACACGTCCTGGATCTGCTCGAACGCCGAACTGGCCGGCCGGCTTTCCGGGCGGGCGATGCCGAGTGCGGACTCAGCGGCCGGGCCTGCCTTCCTCAGCAGCAGGCGGCGCTCCACGTCGGTCAGGCTCGCGATGGGGGCCTCCAGCAACTGCCGCACCACGCCGAATCCATAGTTGCGCTCCAGCTCGCTGCCGCACGCCTCAATGACAGCCATGCCCCGGGCGGCGGCGTCGAGAACCGCGGCACCCAGCAGGCTCGACCGGCCGATCCCCGCGGGCCCGTAGAGGATGACGAAACGGCCACGGCCCAGTTCCGAGTCGTGCAGCGCACCATCGAGCAACTCACGCTCCCGGTCGCGCTGGACCAGAGCCGACCATGGCCCGTCTGAATTGGACCCCACCCGCCTCACGGTGCCTCACCCGGCTCGACCGAGGGCTCGGGCACGGAGTCCGGCTGACGTCCATCGGAGGCCCGATCGAGCAGATCGAGCAACTCGAGCCAGCCGAAGAATCGCTCCCCCGGCACTCCGTCGACCGCGAACCGGCCCCGGATCGTGCCCTCGCCCGGCTCAATCTCAATCGCAACCTGTACTGGCCCCACCGCCCTCATGGCCCGACAAGCTTGGCGCAGGTCGCCCCCGGCCGCATCAGGAGGCACCCTAAGGTTTTGGCACCCGGCCCCGAGTCTGCTCGCCGTCTACGGGTTGGCAGAGCTCAGCGGGCGCACCGGAGCGACCGGCTTCTCCCGGCTGACACGCCGGCTCGCCGCGGCGAGCGCCTCCGCCAGTTGGGACCGGCCGGCGATCTCCAGCTTTGAGTACGCGTGGGAGAGGTGGACCTCGACCGTCTTGCCGGAGAGGAACAGGGCTTGGGCGATCTGGCGGTTGGTAAGGCCCTCAGCGGCCATCCGCGCCGTGCGCATCTCGGCGGGCGTGAGGGCCTCCGGGCCGCGCAACGCGTCACGCCGGGGCCGTGCCCCAGTCGCGACGAGTTCCTGGCGGGCTCGCTCCACCAACGCCCCGCCTCCGCACCGATGGGCGAGATCGAGGCCCCGCGTCAGCGGCTCACGGGCCTCCGCTCGCTTCCCCCGCTCGCGTAGCCCCGTTCCCAGATTGACGAGCGCCCGGGCGTGCTCGAGCCGCGCCGGCGACGGTTCCAGGATCCGTACGGCCTCCCGCAAGCGAGCCAGGCCGGCCAGACCTCCGTCCAACCCTCCCATCGCCGACAGCGCGATCCCGTAGCGGCGCCGGCTGCCGAACGCAACCGCCTGGTCAAGCTCGCGGGCCGCCAGCGTTCTGGCCGGCTCGTGTCGCCCGAGCTGCTCGAGGCCCGTGATCGCCGAGGGTGCCCAGTCGCTGAACGTGCTCAGCTGGAGCTTGGCCGCGGCCGCCCGTCGATCGGCATCCATGAGGTCGGCCACCCCGGACTCGACGTCGCCGGCCGCCAGCCTGACACGCCCACGCTCGGCCAGCACGACCACCCAGTGCCAGAGCCGAAGCTCAAGCTCGGTGAGCGGCCGCTCCTCGGCCAGCTCGGCCGCTTCGCTCTGCCGGCCCTGCTCGAGCAGCGTGGGAATCAGGAAGTGTCGGGGCAGGTAGTCCGCGCCGATCTCACGCCCCAGATCCAGGGCTCTCCGCCCGTACTCCTCAGCGGTGTCGAGCTGCCCGGCGCGGTACGCAGTCGCGGCGCGAAAGCTCAACAGGGCCATGAACGCCGGCGCCGATCCGCGACGCTGGGCGTCAGCGAGCCCGGCGTCCAATGCGGTAGCGGCTTCCTGCAGCCCGTCGGCCATGGACAGCGCGCTGGCGGCCCCTGCGTACGGCGCTCCCAGCTCCAGGACCACTGGCTCGGCCAGCGCGAGGCGGGCGAAGTGCGCGGCCTCGTCCGCGGACAAGCTGCCGGTGAGCACACCGGTGTGCGCGAGCGCCGCCATCATCACCGGGTCCGTCACCTCGCCGCGTTTCAACCTGGTGAACTGGGGCTCAGCCCGCGCCAGGAGCCGCGGGGCGGCAGTGAGGTCAGCGACGCCGGTTCCGAGCAGGTGCGCCTCGAGTCGCTCCAGGACGGGAGGGTCAACCTCCTCGGCCGAGTCCAGGACCTCTTCCAGCAGGGCACGCGCCGAGATGCTGGCTCCGACGTTGAGCAGTGAGACGGCGAGCTCGTACGCGACCGCAATCCGCTGACCCGGGGTGGGGGCGAGCTCCAGAGCCTCGCGCAGTGAGGCAAAGTCCGGAGCAACAGGCAGCAGCGATTCGGCACGCCCCAACTCGATCAAGAGATCCAACCGGTCCTCGGGCGGCGGCGGCTCGGCCAGCGCGCGACGCAGGTAGGACACCGCCGCCTCCGGCGCCCCCTGAGAGACGGCCTGCCGCGCGGCGGCGCGGAGCGCGGCGACGACCCAGGCCTCCCCGTACGGTTCAGAGGACAACAGATGCGCCGCCACGCGGTCCGCCGACGCCTGCTCACGGGCGAGCAGGCCAGCCGCCCGGCCATGAAGCGCGCGGCGGCGAGACGGCGCCAGCTCCGCGCTGATCGCCTCGTGAACGATCGGATGCACGAACGACAACGCCGGCGTCGCGGCCAGCAGGTCGGCCTTGCGCAACGTGTCGGCGGCGAGCTGCGCCCGCTCAGGCTCCAGCTCCGCCAGGGCCGCCACACGGCGCAGGGGTGAATCCGGCCCCAAAATCGTCAGCGCCTCCACCAGGCGTTCGCACTCGGGGCCAAGGCGGACCAGCCGAAGCAGCACGTTGCGGCCGATCGTTCCCGCGCCCAGCGACCGCACACGACGGGCAACCTGAACGGTCGGGCGAACGTCCTCGGCGGCCAGCGCGGTCACCAGCTCGCGAAGGTAGAACGGATTGCCTCCGGTGGCCTCATGGCAGGAGCGGCAGAGCTCCTCGTTGGCGCGCGGCCCGAGCTCGCCGCGGACGAGCACAGCGGACGCGTCCTCGCTCAACGGGCCAGGGCGCAGCACGCTGGTGGCAACCTCCGGCATCGCCGCGATCGTTTCGCTCAGCTCCTCCGAACGGACGGCCACCGCCAGCAGAACGGGCAACGACTGAATCCGGCCGGTGAGGTACACCAGGAAGCGTGACGACGCGGGGTCGAGCCAGTGTGCGTCGTCGACCGACAGCATCAGCGGACGGCGGGCCGCCAGATCCGCGACCAGCCAGTACAGGCCATGCAGGACCGCGCCAACGCGATCGAGATCGGAACCCGTGCCGTCTCCGCGCAGGAACACCGTGGCGGCCAGCCCGGCGGCCCCGTCAAACGCCGTGGGGCCGATCGCCTGGACGTGCGGCCACAGCAGTTCGCGCACGCCGGCGAAGGCCGACTCCATCACGACCTTGTCCCCGCGTGCCTCCGCCACCGTCGCTCCCAGGTGACCGGCTCGCTCCGCACAGGCCTTGAGCAGCGAGCTCTTGCCGATTCCCGCGGGTCCCTCCACGAGCACCATCGCGCCCTCCCCAGCGCAGGCGCGTTCGGCCAGCGTGCTCAGAACTCCAAGCTCTTCACCCCGGTCCAACAGTCCTGTGCGGGTCCGGTAAACCGGATCCATAAGCCGGAAATCCTACCTTCCTGGTTGAGGCCTTTCCAGCCAAGATTGCGCGGACGCCAGTGGTGTTTTTGCCTTGAACGCGCCGCCCCGCGGGGCTAAGCTCGGCCATCTCGCGCTGGTGGCCACAGGAGAGGCCCGCCGGCGTCGAACCGGGGAGACGAACAGTTGCAGCAAGAGGGCGAGCAGTTCCAGCGCGGCTCCATCTTCGGGGGTTATCGCATCGATGAGCTGTTGGGCCGCGGCGGCATGGGCATGGTGTTCCGAGCCACCAACGTGGCGCTGAACCACATCTATGCGCTGAAGGTGCTGGCGCCGGAGCTGAGCGACGACGAGCGGTTCCGGGAGCGGTTCAAGCGCGAGATGCGCGTCGCGGCTTCGCTTCACCATCCCAGCATCGTCGCCATCCACTATGCGGGAGAGCAGGACGGCCGCTTGTTCCTGGCCATGGACTTCATCTACGGGGTCGATCTCCGGGCGCTCTTGCAGAAACACGGAGCGCTGGAGCCGACGCGGGCGGTCGACCTCCTCGCCCAAGCAGCGTCCGCCCTGGACTTTGCGCATGGCCAGGGTCTGGTGCACCGGGATGTCAAACCGGCCAACATCCTCGTCACCGTCAGAGACGGCGAGGAGCACGCCTACCTCACGGACTTCGGCGTCGCCAAGCGCTTTGACGACGTGTCAGATCTCACCGCTACCGGTGTGGTCCTCGGCACGGTCGACTACATGTCGCCCGAGCAGATCACCGGCGGCCGAGTCGACGCGCGGACTGACATCTATGCGCTCGGCTGCGTGTTCTTCCACATGCTGACCGGTCGGGTGCCGTATGAACGCGACAACTCGGTGGCCCGGCTATTCGCCCATGTCTCAGAGCCTCCGCCGGCTCTGGACGCACCGCTGGCCGACCTGTACCCCACGTTCGGCAGCGTGATTGAGCGCGCCATGGCCAAGGAGCCAGGGGACCGCTATCTCTCGGCCGGCGATTTCGCCCGCGATGCCGCGGCGGCGCTCGGCGGCTCCCGGTTTGCCGGGCCCCCCACGATCGTGGCGGTCGGCGACGCGAAGCCGATCGGCCAAGGTGCCGCCACGGCCGGGCCGGCGCCCGCAGCGTTCGCCGGGCTCGCAGCCGCGGCGCCCACGCCTCCGGCATCCACGCCCCCAGCGCCGTCCCCCCCGGAAGCGCCCGCCGCGCCCGGCGGCACGCCGCCGCCCCCGCCACCCGGCGGCACCACCGGAGGTCGCGACGCGCCGCCACCCCCGCCACCTGGCGGCACCACCGGAGGTCGCGACGCGCCGCCACCCCCGCCATCTCCGCCCCCGGAGCAGGGTGCCCGCAAGTCCCGGAGGCCGTATGTCGTGGCGGCTGGCGTGCTGGCCATCCTCGTGGCGGGGGCGATCGTGGCGCTGGTCACCACGTCGTCGTCGCCCACCCCATCGGCGCCGCGGCCCGATTTCGCGTCGGCGGAGCGACCGGTGCCGACCAACCGCGTCAACGGCGGCGGGACCGCGACCCTCCTGCTCCGCGGCAACGTCGCCACCGTGACCGTCAACGTGCACGGCCTGCTGAACGCCGCGCATCTCATCCACATCCACGCCGGCGCCAAGGGCGTCTGCCCACCGGCGTCCGCCTCGAAGGCGTACCACGGCCACCGGTTCATCAGCACCACCGACGGCCTCAAGTTCTACGGCGGCGTTGTGACATCGCTCACCGAGACGGGAGACACCAGCCCGGCCAGCTACCTGTCTTTCTCGCGTTACGCGTCCGGCGGCACCATCCGGTACAAGCGCACGCTCACGCTCGGACGCGGCGTGGCGAATGACATCCGCAACGGCGACGCCGTGATGGTCGTGCACGGCATCAACTACGACGGCAGCGGGGTGTACGACGATTACCTCGGCCGCAGCGAGCTGAGCAACGCCCTCACCGCCACCGCCACCGCCCCCGCCCTGTGCGGATCGCTCCAGGCCACGAACGGATCACCGGTGCCGTACGGCTCGGTCATGGCCGGCGCCCACACCGGGGGGCGCATTTACGAGGCCTCGTTGAGCCCGTACAACCCGAACCAGAACCTGGCCAGTATGGCCGCCTGGCTGGCGAGCTGGTGCGGCGTGCCCCCGGACGCGACCGGACCGGCCGACCGCGCGCAGTGAGGTCCACCACCCGCCGGGCGCGGGCAGTGACCGTCTAGGCGCCGAGGCCCTTGAGGTCGCCCCAGCGCTCGCGGGCGCGGATGACGAGCACCGCTATCTCCTCCAGCTCGTCACCCTGCTCCACGAACGACGGCAGCGTCATCTCGACGCGCTCGCCGTCGTCGCGCTCCAGGGTGATGTGATGCTCGGCCGTCTCGTCGTTGCGCTCCAGGGGCAGAAACGACCAGCCGTCGGCGCCCGGCACCGGATAGCGGCCCCCGTCACCGGCGCCGGCGCCCTGGGGCTCGTCCTCAGCCGAGAACACGACTAGGACCCGGCCCCGTCGCCGGCGGCGTCACCGTTCCGGCCTCCCGGCGGCGAGGGCAGCCCGGGTTCGATGTCGATCGGCAGCTCCTCGCCGCGGTTCTGCACGAACTGGAACCCGAACCGTCCCTTGACGCACAGGTTGCCGCGGGTGATCGGATGGTCCAGGGGCGAGGTGACCTTCACGATCTCGTTGTCCTGCTCGTGCAGCTCCAGGTTGCAGCCCACGCCGCAGTACGTGCAGATCGTGGTGGTGACCGTCTGCTGGCTCTCGTCCCAGGTCCCCGCCGCTCTGCGGTCGTACTCGCTCTTGAACATCAGCGCGCCCGTGGGGCAGACCGCGATGCAGTTGCCGCAGTACACGCAGGCCGAGTCCGGGAGCGGGTTGGCGAACTCGGTGGAGATGCGCGCATCGAACCCGCGGCCGGCCACGGCGATGGCGAACGTGTTCTGCCAGTCGGTGCCGCACCCCTCGACGCACTTGTAACAGAGGATGCACTTCGAGTAGTCGCGCACGTAGAGATCGTTGTCGATCTTCGTCGGCTGGTGGACGGTGGCGGCGTGGCTGCCGTCCGGGGCCTCGTGGTGGCCGGCCCGGATCCGGTCCCGCTCGCCCTCGCCGAACGGCGGCGCGGGCGGCCCGTAGCGCTCCGGCTCGGCGTCGTACTCGTCGACCCAGCGCGCCACGTTGGGCGTGGTGGACATGTCGACGGAGGAGGCCAGGAACTCCAGCACCATCTTGCGACTGTGGCGCACGCGCTCGGAGTGGGTCTCGACCTCCATCCCCTCCTCGACCTTGCGCGCGCACGAGGGCACCAGCACCCGCGAGCCCTTGACCTCCACGACGCACACCCGGCAGGCGTTGACCGGCGTGAGCGTGCGCTCCCAGCACAGCGTGGGGATCTCGACGCCCTCGCGCTGGGCGACCTGGAGGATCGTCATTCCCTCGCGGGCTTGCACCGTCTCACCGTTCAACGTCATCTCCACGGTGCGCGGCGGCGCCGCCATCCGAGCCCTACTCATCGTCGACCTCCCGTCCTAGAAGACATCCAGCTTCACCAGCGCCGATTCGATCGCGTCGGCCGCCGTCTGCCCCAAGCCGCAGATCGACGCGTCCACCATCGCCGCCCTGATCTCGTCGAGCAGCGCGTACTCGTCGTCCACCGAGCCGCGCGTCCGGCCGTTGGCCAGGCGGGCCAGGGCCTCCTCCTGGCGGACCGTGCCTACCCGGCAGGGCACGCACTGCCCGCAGGACTCGTCCCGGAAGAAGGCGGCGATCCGCCGGAGGATCGCCGGCAGGTCGACCCTGTCGTCGACGACCATGACCACCCCGGAGCCCATCGTCGTCCCCGCCTTCCGGGTGGCCTCGAAGGACAGCTCCACGTCAAGCTCGTCCGGCTTCATGAACCGGCCGGCGGCGCCGCCCAGCAGCACCGTGCGCAGCTCACGGCCGCCGGCCACGCCGCCCGCCATGTCCAGCAGCGCGCGCAGCGTGACGCCGAACGGGGCCTCGTACAGGCCCGGGCGCGCCACCTGGCCCGACAGGCAGAACAGGCGCGTGCCCGTCGACCCCTCGGTGCCGATCTCGGCGTAGCGCTGGCCGCCCTCGGCCACGATGTCGAGCACGTTGATCAGGGTCTCGACGTTGTTGATCACCGTGGGGCGCTTGAACAGGCCGGAGTCGACCGGGAACGGGGGCTTGTTGCGCGGCTCGCCCCGGTAGCCCTCGATGGAGTTGAACAGCGCCGTCTCCTCGCCGCAGATGTAGGCGCCGGCGCCCTTGCGCAACTCGATGTCGAAGTTGCACTCGGTGCCCAGGATCCCCTCCCCCAGGTAGCCGCGGGTCCGCGCCTCGGTGATCGCCTCCACCAGGCGCTCCCAGGCGACCGGATACTCGCCGCGGAGGTAGAGGTAGCCGCGCTCGCATCCGGTGGCAAAGCCGGCGATCGTCATCGCCTCGATGACCGAGAACGGGTCTTCCTCCAGGATGATCCGGTCCTTGAACGTGCCGGGCTCGGACTCGTCGGCGTTGCAGATCAGATAGTGGGGCCGGCGCGGGTTGCGGGCCACGGCCTCCCACTTGCGCCCGGTGGGGAACGCGGCGCCTCCGCGCCCCATGAGCTTGGAGTCGCTGACCTCACGCAGGACGCCCGCCGGTCCCAGGTCGAACGCCGCGCGCAGCGCGTCGTAGCCGCCGTGGGCGCGGTAGGAGTCCAGGCTGCCCGGGTCGACGTGGCCGATCCGGCGCAGCAGGCGCAGCCCGGGGTCGCCGGCCTGGGGCACGGCCGGGGCCGGCGGCGCCGGCACCTCCCCGGAGGCCATGGCCTCGGTCAGCGAGCCGGCCGCGGCCGGCGCCAGCGTCAGCTCCTCCGCCTCTTCGCCGGCGATCGTCACCATCGCCGCCGGCGCGCGCTCGCACAGCCCCAGGCACGGGCTTTCCAGCCAGATGGCGTTCCCGTTGCCGGCGTGGCCGCCGGGCGGCCCCAGCCGCTCGCGCATGCCGGCACACAGCTCCCCGGCCCCGTCGGCCAGACAGGCGACATCGGTGCACACGTGGGCCACCACCGGCGGCTGCGGCTCCAGCGAGAACAGGGCGTAGAACGAGGCCACCCCGTACGCCTCGGCCGGCGGGATCGTCAGTCGACGGCAGACGTAGTTGAGCGCGCCGGGACTGATCCAGCCCGCCCGGGCTTGGATGGCATGCAGCACCGGCAGCAGCAGGTTCCGCTGGCTGCGAGCGGCGTGACCGCCGTGGGCCACGTGCCCGTCGCGCTCGGTCGCCTCGGTGGCGCCGTCCCAGGTGCTCCCGGGGGAACCGAGGACGTCGTCGACCGCGGCCCGCTCGGCGTCGGTCGGCGCGGCGTCGTGGATGACCAGGTCCATCAGCTCACCTCGGAGCCAACGGGCTCCAGGGCCGCCTCCGCCTCGGCCGCCTCGCCGTCGCCGACCGGCTCCACCCGGATCGCCGTCGCCTTGAACTCCGCCGTCCCCGATTTGGGGTCGGTGGCATTGATCGTCAGCACATTCGTCTCCACGTCGTCCGGGAAGTGCAGGGTCATGAACGCCAGCCCGCGGCGCAGTGACCGGTGCACGCGCACCGGCGCGATGACCGACCCGCGACGCGAGGTGATCCGCACCCGCTGGCCGGTGGCCACGCCCAGCTGCTCGGCGTCGGCCGCCGACAGCTCCAGCTCCTCGGAGCGGCGCAGCGGCGACACGTAGCCGCCGGTCTGAACCCCGGTGTTGAAGGAGTCCAGGCGCCGGCCCGTCGTCAACAGAAGCGGGAACTCGTGCGTCAGCTCGTCCAGAGGCGGATCGTCTTCGACGACGTGGAACGCGGCCGGCTCGTGGGTGAACGGGTCATCCCACAGGCGGCCGTGCAGATAGGACGGCTCCAGCCGGTCCTCGCTGAAGCACGGCCACTGGATGCCGCCGAGCTCCTCCAGGCGGGCGTAGCTCATCCCGGCGTGGTTGGGCGCCAGCGAGCGCAGCTCGTTCCACACGTCCTCCGCGCCGTCGTACTGCCAGTCGTGGCCGAGGCGCCGCGCCAGGTCGAGCATGATCGACATGTCGTCCCGCGCCTGGCCCGGCGGTTTGAGCGCGGCCCGGACCCGTTGCACGCGGCGCTCGCTGTTCGTGACCGTGCCCTCGGCCTCACACCAGCTGGCCGAGGCCGGGAGCACGACGTCGGCCAGTTCGGCCGTCGCCGTCCGGAAGATGTCCTGGACGACAAGGTGCTCGAGGCCCTCCAGCAGCTCCTTCACATGACCGGAGTCGGCGTCGGACTGCACCGGATTCTCGCCGAGGACGTACAGGGTGGTCAGCTCGCCCCGGCCCATGGCGTCGAGCATCTCGGACATGTGCCAGCCGTGCTGCGGGTTGATCGCGACGCCCCACATGCGCTCGAAGCGCTCACGGGCCTCCTGATCCTTCTCCATGTCCTGGAATCCGGGCAGGCGGTTGGGGATCGCCCCCATGTCGCCGCCGCCCTGGACGTTGTTCTGACCGCGCAGCGGGTTCAGGCCGGAGCCGTACCGGCCCACATGCCCGCACAGCAGCGCCAGGTTGATGAGGGCGAGCACGTTGTCGACCGCATTGTGATGCTCGGTGATCCCGAGCGTCCAGCAGAGCTGCGCGCGGTCGGCGCGGGCGTAGGCGTGGGCCACCTCGCGGATCGCCTCGGCCGGCACCCCCGTGATCTCGGCGGCGTAATCCAGCGTGTATCGCTCCACCGAAGCCGCATAGACGTCGAACCCGGCCGTGGCCCGGTTGACGAACTCTTCGTTGACCAGCCCGGCGTGGATGATCTCCCGGGCCATCGCGTTGGCCAGCGCGATGTCCGAGCCCACGTTGAGGCCCAGCCAGGTGTCCGCCCATTCGGCCGACGTCGTCCGCCGGGGGTCGATGACATACAGCGACGCGCCGGCGTGGATCGCCTTGAGCACGTGATGGAAGAAGATGGGGTGCGCCTCGCGGGCGTTGGATCCCCAGAGCAGGATCACATCGGTGTCCTGCACTTCCAGATATGAGCTGGTGCCGCCACCAGCGCCAAATACCGTCGCCAGACCGACGACGCTAGGAGCGTGTCAAGTTCGGTTACATGAGTCGATGTTGTTGGTGCCAATCGCGGCGCGGGTGAACTTCTGGGCCAGGAAGTTGACCTCATTGGTCGACTTCGAGCAGCTGAACATCCCGAAGGTGTCCGGGCCGTGCCGGTCCACGGAGGACTGGAAGCCCGCCGCCGCGCGGTCGAGGGCCTCGTCCCAGGACGCGGGGCGAAGCACGCCATTTTCCCGGACCAGTGGCTCCGTCAGACGCGTGTATTTCATGACACTGATCCTTTCGTTTTGAGCCCGCCTCTCAGGGCGGGATCGTACCAATTTGTCCTGCATAACCGCGCCTGCCGCGGCGCCCCGTGCCGCTGTCGAAACGGGGCTCTCACGCCACTCCCATCGTCTCGGCCAACAGCCCACAGGCGGCTCCGACGGCGCGCAGCGCCGGGACCTCGGTGCCGGTCATGTCGGCCAGCTCGATGACCGCCTCGATGATCGGTCCACGCTCCAGCGGCTTCCCCGCCAGCAGGTCCTGCAGCGTCGAGGTCCGGTGCTCGCCGACCTTCTCGGCGCCGGCCAGCCGGCGCTCCACCGACACTTGAGGGGATGCGCCAACCGCGGTGGCGACTGCGAGGGCCTCCTCCATCATGGTGGTGACCAATTGTCGTGTCGGCGCGTGCTGGCACATAGCCGCCATCGTGGCCCGCGTCAGGACGCTGACGGGATTGAAGGCAACGTTGCCCATGAGCTTGACCCAGACCTCGTTGCGCAGCTCGGTCGTCTCCACCGGGCATTTCAGTCCGCCGGCGATCATCGCCTCGCTGAAGGCCGCGCAGCGCTGGGACTCCGAGCCGTCCGGCTCGCCGATGGTGAACCGGGTCCCCTCCAGGTGGTGGACCACGCCGGGCGCCTCGAGCTCGGTGCCCGCGTACACGACGCAGCCGATTGCCCGCCGGGGCGGGATGACCTCGGTGACGGCTCCGCCCGGATCGACCGCCTCGATCCGCCGGGAGGCATATGGGCCGTCGACGCCGTGGAAGTACCACCAGGGGATTCCGTTCTGGGCGGCGATGACCGCGGTGTCCTCGTGCAGCAGCGGAGCGAGCAGCGGCCCGGCGTCCGCGTAGCAGTTGGCCTTCAGGCCCAGGAACACGAAATCAACCGGTCCCACGTCGCTGGGGTCGTCGGTCGCCGGCGGCCGGGCCTCGAAGTCCCCGCGGGACGAGTTGACGCGGATACCGCGGCTGCGCATGGCCTGCAGGTTGTCCCCGCGGGCGATGACGTGCACGTCAGCTCCCCCGCGGGCAAGCGCCGCGCCCACATATGCGCCGATGGCTCCGGCTCCGAGCACGGCGATCTTCATCGCTCTCGCTCCCTTCTCAGCGAACCCTCTCCGTTTCCTGGGATGCACAATACCGTGTCCCACCAGGGTGTCAACCCGAGTTGGAGGGCGTCAAGTCAACCCGATTTCTCCCCTGGTTTCAGGCTGATTCGCCCGGCCCGTCGGTCTGATTCGCCGACGGTGTCAGTCCGAACCGATCGAGCCAGCCCAGCGAGCCGGCGGGCAGGTTGAACAGCACCTGCTCCAGGCGCGCCTCCTGGAGGCGCGACCGGAGCTCATCGGCCGGATAGGCGTACGGGAACATGTATTCGACCCGGTCAAAGCCCGCCTCCCGGGCGGCCGTGAACCGATCGGCGAACGGCAGTTCGGTCCACAGCAAGCTGAGGTTGGCGGCCAGGGCGAGCATCCTCATCCCACCGTAACCGGCCCGTCGACCGGCGCTGAGACGGCGCGGTTTAGATTGTCCCGGGGGCGTCGGTGATCCGACATGCCGGCGAGATCTCAAGCGATCTGGGCTAGCCGCCGATAGATCTTGTAGCGCGGTTCCCGCGCACTGTGCGGTCGCTCACACCGGGGCACACCCCCAGATAAATGCGGGTAAACCCCATCGTTCACGCGCAACACCGCCGCTATCTTCCGTGAAGTGTCGCATCCACAGCTGACATTGAGCCCCCAGGCCGTGAAGGTCATCGTCGCCGGGTCCGCCGCCGGACTGCTGGCGATTCTGGGGTTCTCGTTCCTGGTGGCGGGCGCGCCGGCGCCGGTTGTGCTGGCGCCGTTCGCACTCCTGGGTGCGCTCACCGCGGCAGTCAGCCGGAGTCTGCGACACGTCAGTAGGCACGGCTGGTATGCCCCGCCGGGCGCCGACGGCTCGTCGGGACCGGGTGGCAACAGCGACCCACGAGAGCCGAACCCGCAGTTGCCGTCCGGAGACATGATCGACCCCGACTGGGATGGCTTCGTCTCCCAGTTCTGGGAGTACGTCGAGCGCGAAGCCGAGCGCGAGCTCACCAACGCGTAGTCGGCCCGGTTCGGCACCGCGCTTGGCCGGGCCACACACGGGCCGCACCCCCCACAGATCCGGGTAAACCCCTGATTGCCCAGACCAACCCCGCGCTATCTTTCGTGAAGTGGATTCAACACCTCTACTGACCCCACAGGCCGTGAAGGTTCTCGTCACCGGATTCGTCGCCGCGCTGATGACCCTGCTGGCGTTGGGGTTCCTGGCCACGGGCGCCCCGGTGCGGATCGCGCTCGTGCCGCTCGTCCTGGTGATCGCCGTCGCCCTCCTGGCCCGCAGAGATCTGCGCCACGTCAACCGGCACGGCTGGTACCAGGGCCCCGGTGCCGACGGCTCATCCGGAGAGGATCCCGGCAGTCCGCGGGATCCGAACCCCGAGGGTCCGTCCGGAGATGCGATCGACCCCGAGTGGGACCGCTTCGTCTCCGAGTTCTGGGACCACGTCGAGCGCCAGAACGAGCGCCAGCCCGTCGGCAGCTAGACCACGCGGCGCCGGATGTCCCGGCCCGGCATCACCGTCATCCCGTGTTCCGCATCCCGGCGGCGATCCCGTTGACGGTCAGCAGCAACGCCCGAGCGACGTCCGGATCCGGCTCGCCACCCTGCGCCCGCTGCTCTCGGAGCCGCTGGGTCAGCGCCACCTGAAGATGATGGAGCGGGGCCAGGTAGCGGTCTCGCACGCTCAGGGTCTGGCGCAGGAGGGGGTTGCCCTCCAGCAGCATCCGACCGCCGGTGATGGCGAGCACCTCGGCCACGGTGCGCTCGTACTCGTCCGTGATCCGGGTGAACAGGTGGTGGAGATCGTCCGGCACGAGCTCCGACACGTACAGCCGGGCGATCTCCATGTTGCTCTTGGCCAGGGTCATCGAGACGTTGCCCAGGAAGTTGCCAAAGAAGTGCCAGTCCGCGTACATCTCGGCCAGCCGGTCGCCCAGGCCGGCCTGCCGCGCCGCGGCCAGGCCGGTGCCGACGCCGTACCAGCCGGGCACGATCTGGCGCGACTGCGTCCAGCCGAACACCCACGGGATCGCCCGCAGCCCCTCGATTCCTCCGTCGGAATCGGGCCGGCGAAACGGCCGTGAGCCGAACTTCAGGTCGGCCAGGAGCTCGACCGGCGTGGAGGCGAAGTAGTAGGCGGGCAGGTCGGGATGCTCGGTCAGCGAGCCGTAGCAGGCGTGAGCCGCCGCGGAGACCTCCTCCATGACGCCGGACCACCGGCGCACGACAGCGTCCGAGGAGCGTGGCCGGCGGTGCAGGATCGACGCCTCCAGAACCGCGGCCACCGCCAGCTCCAGGTTCTCCCGGGCCAGCCCCGGGAGCAGGTATTTGTCCGAAATCACCTCGCCCTGCTCGGTGATCTTGATTTCGCCTTGGAGCGTTCCCCACGGCTGCGCCAGGATGGCGGCGTGGGTGGGGCCTCCCCCCCGGCCGATGCTTCCGCCCCGGCCGTGGAACAGGCGGAGCCGCACCCCGTGGCGTCCCGCGACGTCGCGGAGATCCCGCTGGCAGCGGTGGATCTCCCATTGGCTGGTGGCCACCCCGGCGGACTTGTTGGAGTCCGAGTAGCCGAGCATCAGCTCCTGGACGTCGCCGCGGGACGCGACGAGCCGGCGGTAAGCCGGGTCGGTCAGGAGCTCGTCGAGGATCGGGCCGGCGTTGCGGATCTCGTCGATCGTCTCCAGCAGCGGGACGAAGCCGATCTTGGCCACGCCGGCGGGGATGTCGACCAGGCCCGCCTCGCGGGCGAGCAGGACCGGGGCGAACAGGTCGTCAGCCCCGCGGCACATGGAGACGATGTAGGACTCGATCACCTCCGGGCCATAGCGGTCCAGCGCCGCGGCGATCGCCGTGAACGTGTCCAGGGTGCGGGTGCCGTCCGCGTCCAGGTGAGGATCACGGGAGGCGAGCGGGCGCGGCGAGGTCAGCTCACGCGCCAGCAGTTCGCGACGCCGGCTTCGCTCAAGCTCCAGATATGGGGGGCCGGAGGGGTCGAGGCGATCGAACAGCTGGGCCAGCGCCCGGTGGTGGGCGGCGGCGTGCTCGCGGACGTCGAGCGTGGCCAGATGCAGGCCGAACGCCGAGATCGTGCGGACGGCCCGCTCCAGCCGCCCGCGGGCGATCAGCTCGCCGCGATGCGCCACCAGCGAGTCCCGGATGAGCGCCAGGTCGGCGACGAGCTGGTCGGTGCCCCGGTAATCCCGGCCCGGCTGGTGGGGTCCGCGCTGCGCGATCCGCCGCTGGGTGTTGAGCAGCTTGCGGTGGATGCAGGTCAACTTGAGCCGGTAGGGCTCCTCGGCGTTCAGGCGCAGATAGCGGGGCTCGACGTCGGGGAGCATCTCGAGGTCGGCCGCCAGCGACCGCTGAAGCTCGACGCCCGCCCCGGCGATGCGCACCGAGCTGGACAGCTCCTCGCGCAGGTCGGCCACGAGGGCGATGACGTCGCGGATGGCGTGGTCGTGCTGAAGCGCCAGTACCTGAAGGATGCTGTCCGGCGCGACGTTCGGGTTGCCGTCTCGGTCGCCGCCGATCCAGCTGCCGAACGTGAGCGGCCGGCTGTCCGGGGCCAGCGGCACCCCCAGGCGCGCCAATTCGTCGGCCAGGGTTTCAAGCACGGCGGGAGCCGCGTCGCGGTGCAGCTCGTCAAAGTAGTAGACGACGTTCCGCGCCTCGTCGGTGACCTCCGGATGCGTGATGCGCAGCTCGTCGGTCTGCCACAGCAGGTCCACGAGCTCGGCCAGCCGGCGCCGCTGCGCCGGCGCGCCGCTGTCGGCGTCGAGCACCTCAGCGATGCGCCGCAGCTTGGTCAGCACCGTCCGGCGGGCCGCCTCGGTCGGATGGGCCGTGAACACCGGCCGCAGGCTCAACCGGGCCACGTGCCCGGCCAGCTCGTCCGGCTTCTCGTCGGCGGCCGCGATCCGATCGGCCGCCTGGGCCAGCCAGCCTCCGCTCCCCGCCCGCCCGGCGGCGAGCTCGCGGATCCGGTGCACCTGCTCGGCGACGTTGACCAGGTAGAAGTAGACGGTGAACGCGCGGCCGAGCCGGGCCGCGCTCGATGCGCCGAGGTCGGCCAGCAACGCCGCGGCCGCCTGGCGGTCCTCTTCGGCGAGGGCGCCCACCCGGTCGAACAGGTCGGCCACCTCACCGCCCTCCTGACGCACCAGGGTGTCGTGCAGGACGGCGTGCAGCGTGGCCACGTCGCCAGCCAGGGGCTGCTCGAGGTCCGTCGTCAGGGAGGTGTCGGTCACCACGCGGTGCTGCTCCCGGTCACTGTGCGATAGAGCGGCCCGCCGCTGGGGCGGGCCGCTCCATCACGGTTGCTCTATCGCGAGCCGGCTAGGAGCCGACCGCGATCTTGTCCTTCCGGGCCTTGCGGGCTTCGGCCTCCGCGGACTTCGCGACGGCCGCCTGCCACTGCTCCTTCGTCGGCCGCTTGCACTTGAAGAACACGATGACGGCGGCCATCGCGCCCAGGACCATCCCGAAGATGAATCCTTGCGTCCAGTGGAAGTTGGCCTGGCCGTACAGCGTCCCGGTCATGATCAGCGCCGCCAAGCCGCCGGCAAAGCTTCCGCCGAGCGCCTTGAAGGCGTAGATCGAGCCGTAGTTGACCGCGTTGTTGTTCTCGCCGTAGTAGTCGGCCACGGTTGCGGCGGTCATCGGGAAGTTGGCGCCCGACAGACCGCCGGAGATCACGGCGCTGACCGCGAACAGCCACGCGATGTGATTCAACCCCGCTATCAGCGTGAGGAACTGGAAGACCACGTTGAGCGAGTAGGCGGTGTACATCACCCGCCGGCGGCCGACATACTCCGAGATCAGCCCGTAGATCGGCCTGAAGCCGCCGTCCGCCAGGGCAAAGCCGGCCGCCCCGGCAACCACCGCCACGGAGCTCAGGTGCATGGCGGTGCCGAACACGTAGTAGTAGGCGACGCCGAACAGCGAGCAGCCCACGAACAGCGCGTACTGGGCAGCCAGCCACTTGGACTGCGGCGTGTTCCACATCTGCCGCAGCGAGTAGTGGTCCCAGGCGATCGGGTTGCTTGCCAGGTCCCGTTCGGTGCGCTTGCTCTTGGGCCCAAGCGGATCGACGTGCGCCGGCCACCAGTTCTTGGGCGGGTCCTTCATCCACTGCGCCGCGATCAAGATGACGACCGTCATCACCGCGCCCTGAATCAGGATGAACTCCTTGATCGCCGAGGGCGACAGATGCCCGACCCCGGTGGCGGAGCTGAAGCCGCCGATGGCGATGATCCACGGCACCGCGCCGTAGGCGAAGCCGCCGTTCACGAACCCGGTCCGCCAGCCCTTCTTGTCCGGGTACCACTTGGCGACGATGTTGATGCAGCTCGAGTAGATCATGCCCGAGCCGAGGCCGCCCAGGAACGCGTAGCCGAAGTACGCCTCCCAGATATTCGTGGAATAGGCGGTGATCGCGTAGCAGAGGATCCCGCACAGCAGGCCGCCGATGATCACCGCGCGTTTGACCGGCAGGATTCCCGCGTTGCGGGCAAAGCCGGTCGCGATCTGCACGAACGACTCAAACACCACGTAGAAGGAGAACAGCCAGAACACCGGCGCCGCTCCCCAGTGGTGGGCCGACGCCAGCGAGCCGCTGAGCGCGGCCCACGTGTACTCCAGCAGCCCGGCCATGCACATGCACACCCACGCGGCCGTGATCACGGCCCAGCGGGGATAGCCGAGCAGCTGCCTGTCGGACTCGCCCCACCGGAACATCCGACCCGTCTCCGGATTGACGACTTCTTGATATCCGGCTTCACCCGATATCGCACTCATTTACCTCGATCTCCCTTCGTCTCACAGGTGGCCTCGCCACCTGAGCCCCGCCTTGCACTTCAGTGAACCCGCCTCCCGTGGTCCCGTGCGAGTTACAGGTCAGGCTGGAGCTGATTTCCTCTCCGATACGTGCACGGTTCGTGCACAAGCTCGTCACTGCCGGCATCCGTTAGGTCAAGCTGAGATCAACCCCTTTCCAGCGTGCCCGGTCGGTGAGGTGTCTGCATGTGCCGTCATGCCGCGAGCGTCTCTGTCGCGAGCTTGGCGACGGCGGTCGGGGTACGGCCGACACGCACCCCACGATCCTCCAGCGCCTGCGCCTTGGCCTGAGCGCTCCCGGACGTGCCGGAGACGATCGCCCCGGCGTGGCCCATCGTCTTGCCGGCCGGCGCCTCGAATCCGGCGATGTAGGCGATCACCGGCTTGGACACGTGCCCGGCGATGTACTCGGCAGCCCGCTCCTCGGCGTCGCCGCCGATCTCGCCCGCCATGACGATCAGCTCGGTCTCCGGGTCGTCCTCGAACAGGCCGAGCACGTCGACGAACGACGAGCCCGGGACCGGATCGCCGCCGATCCCGACGATCGTGGAGTTGCCGAATCCGCGCTGGGCCAGCTCGTTGCCGATCTGATAGGTCAGCGTCCCGGACCGCGAGACGACGCCCACGTTGCCCTCCCGGAAGAAGGCGTCGGGGATGATCCCCACGTTCGATTTTCCGGGCGAGAGGACCCCGGGGCAGTTCGGCCCGACGAGCCGGACGCCGGGACGGCGGCGCAGCTGCGCCATGACGCGCAGCTCATCGTGGGCCGGAATGCCCTCGCTGATCGTCACAATCAGCTCAATACCCGCATCGGCCGCCTCCAAGATGGAATCGGCGGCAAACCGCGCGGGGACGAAGACCATCGCCGTGTCGGCGCCGGTGGCGGCCACGGCGTCCTCGAAGGTGTCGAAGACCGGAACGCCCTCGACGTCCTCGCCCCCCTTGCCGGGCGTGACCCCGGCGACCACGTTGGTGCCGTACCGGCGGTTGTTGAGGGCGTGGAAGCGACCCTCGCGCCCGGTGATTCCGGCCACGCACACCCGAGTCGAGTTGTCGATCAGAACGCTCATACCGCCTCCACGGCCGGGGTCCGCGCCGCCAGGTCGACCACCCGCTGGGCGGCCGCGTCCATCGTGGACTCGACGTGCAGGCCGGGCAGGTCGGCCTCGGTCAACAGCGCCCGCCCCGCCTCGTCGTTGGTCCCGTCGAGCCGGACCACGAATGGAACCTGTGGCTGCACCCGCTCGAACGCCTCGATCAGCCCCTTGGCCACCTCGTCGCAGCGGGTGATGCCGCCGAAGATGTTGAACAGGACGGCCCGGACTTTCTCGTCGGACAGGATCACCTCGACCGCGGCCACGATGGCGTCCGCGCGCGAGCCGCCGCCGGCATCGAGGAAGTTCGCCGGACGGCCGCCGCACTGCGCGACCACGTCCAGCGTCGACATGACCAGTCCGGCCCCGTTGCCCAGGATGCCGATGTCGCCGTCGAGCTTGACGTAGATCAGCCCGCGCTCCTTGGCCAGCCGCTCCTGCGGATCCTCGGACGAGAGGTCGCGCAACGCCGCGTTCTCCGGATGGCGGTACAGCGCGTTGCCGTCGAGGGTGACCTTGGCGTCCAGCGCGCGCAGCCCGCGATCCGGCGTGACGATCAGCGGGTTGACCTCCACCAGCATCGCGTCCTCGGCGACGAACACCTCGTACAACTTGGCCAGCATCGCGGTCACCGGCCGCACCAGGTCGCGGTCCACGCCGGCGGCGAAGGCCAGGCGCCGACCGTGAAAGTCCTGAAAGCCCAGCAGGGGATCGACGTGCAGCGTGGCCAGCGCGTCCGGATCCTCCTCGGCCACCTGCTCGATGTCCATCCCGCCCTTGGTGGACAGCATGACCAGCGCCGCCTGGGCGCCCCGGTCGAACACGATCGAGGCGTAGTACTCGGCCTCGATCTGCGAGGCCTCCTCGATCCAGACCTCGTGCACGGTGAGCCCACGGATGTCCATGCCCAGGATGGCGCGGGCGTGCGCTTCGGCCTCGGCGCGGTCCTGGGCGATCTTGATGCCGCCGAGCTTGCCCCGGCCGCCGATCTGCACCTGCGCCTTGACCGCGCACGGATAGCCGACCGCGTCGGCAGCGTTCGCCGCCTCATCGGCGGTGAGCGCCACGTTTCCCCGCGGCACGGGGATCCCGTGCCGGGCGAACAACTGCTTGCCCTGATATTCGAGTAGGTCCACAAATCTCTCCTCTTACCGAGCCGCCGGCGCGCTCCCTCGCCGCGCCGGCGGCGGTGACCCCTGTCTCTCCTCGCCTAGCTTCCGGAGTTCGTCTTCTCCACGAGCCCGGCGAACCGCGCCCATCGGTACTTGGCCGCCAGCACCTCCACCGGCACCTCCGTGGTGTACGGGAACGCCGGGATGCCGTGCTCGAACAGGTACGTCGAGGCCTGCTCCACCTCCACGTCGCCGGCCAGCGAGGCCACGATCGGCTTCTCGATGCCGCGCCCGCGCAGATCGTCAACCATCTCGCTGACCACCTTGGCGAAGACCATCGGCGGGGTCACGATCGTGTGCCAGTAGCCGAGAACGAGGGCGTCGATGCGGTCGTCCTCCAACCCCAGCTTGATCGTGTTCGCGTACGTCTCGGGCGGCTCGCCGCCGGTGATGTCGACGGGATTGCCGGCCGCGCCGAACGGCGGAATGAACTTCATGAACGCCTCGTTGAGGTCGTCCGGCATCTGCATCAGATGCAGCCCGTTGCTGTAACAGGCGTCCGAGAGCAGGACGCCGGACCCGCCCGCACCGGTGATGATGACCACGTTCTCCCCGCGCGGCGTGGGCAGGATCGGCAGGCAGCGGGCGAACTGGAGGAGCTCCTGGAGCCCCTTCGCCCGGACGACGCCGGCCTGGCGCAGGATGTCGTCGTAGACCTTGTCATCCCCGGCCAGCGCGGCCGTATGGGACGCCGCCGCCTTGGTGCCCGCCGGCGTGGCGCCCGCCTTGAGCACGACGACCGGCTTCTGGCGCGACACCCGCTGCGCCACCTCGACGAACGAACGTCCGTCCTTCAGGTCCTCCATGTGGAGGGCGACGCAGTTGGTGGCGTCGTCCTGCTCAAAGAACGTCAGCAGGTCATCCTCGTCGATATCAGCTTTGTTGCCCAGCCCCACGATGGCCGAAACGCCGAGGTTGGTCGTCCGGCTGAAGCCGAGGATGGCCATGCCGATGCCGCCGCTCTGCGAGGCCAGCGCCACCGGCCCCTTGACGTCGTAGGGCGTGGTGAACGCCGCGCTCATGTCCCCGGGCGTGTAGTAGACGCCGTAGATGTTGGGTCCGATGAACCGCACGCCGCTGCTCCGCGCCGTGTCGATCAGCTCGCGCTGGAGCTCCACCTCGCCGGTCTCCGAGAAGCCGGACGGGATCAGGACCGCGGCCGGGATGCCCTTGGCGCCGATCTTGGCGATCGTCGGCACCACCAGCTTGGCCGGGATGCAGAACACGGCCAGGTCGACGCCGTCGGGCAGGTCGTCGACATCGGCGTAGACCTGCTTGCCCAGGATCTCGCTCGCCTTGGGATTGACCGGATAGATCTCGCCGGGAAAGCCGCCGTCGACCAGGTTGCGCATGACCGAGTTGCCGATCTTCCCGGCCGAGTCAGAGGCGCCGATGACGGCGATGGACCGCGGGCGCATCAGGTGGTTCATCGTGTCCAGGATCTGCTCCTGGCTGTAGCGAGGCGGGGGCTCGACCGCCGGCCCGGTGGCGACGACGAACCGCGCGTCGACCGCGGTGGCCCCCGTCTCGGTGGCCAGGACCGGGTTGAGGTCGACCTCGCCGATCTCGGGGAAGTCGCTGACCAGGCGCGAGACCCGCTCAATCATCTCCGCCAGCGCGGAGCGATCGACCGCCGGACCGCCCCGGACCCCCTCCAGCACCTCAGCGGCGCGAATGCCGCCGACCATCGACCTGGCCTCGTCGAGGCTGGTGGGGGCCAGGCGGAACGTCACATCCCGCAGGACCTCGACCAGCACGCCGCCGAGCCCGAACGTCATGACCGGACCGAAGGTCGGATCGGTGATGGCGCCGATCAGCACCTCTTGGCCCGATCCGAGCATCTGCTGGACCTGCACACCGGTGACGCGGGCGTCGGACTTGTAGTCGCGAGCGTTGGTCACGATCGTCTCGTAGCCGGCCGCCACGTCATCGGCCGTGGCGACCCCGACGAGCACGCCCTTGGCCTCGGTCTTGTGGAGGATGTCCGGCGAGACGATCTTCAGGACGACCGGGTAGCCGATCTGCTCGGCCAACTCGACGGCCTCGTCCGCGCTCGTGGCCAGACCCTCCTGCGGCACGGCGATCCCGTAGGCATCGCAGACCTGCTTGGCCTCCGGAGCGCTCAGCGCGGTCCGGCCCTCGTTGCGGACCGTCTGCAGCACCTCGCGGACGGTCTCGCGGGCCTGGGTCTCGGTTGTTCGCTCCTCTGTCGCCGTGGCGTTCATCGCGTCTCCCTCGTCATGTCGTTGTGCGCTCTGTAGATGAGGTGGCGCCGAGCCGTCAGCGGGCGTCGACCCCGGATAGGGACTTGGACCCGTTCCGAGATCCGCTCGCCGCGCTGAGGATCTCCTGCAGAACCTCCTCGTTGTGCTCGCCGAGCAGCGGCGAGCGGGTGATCTCCACCGGCGAATCCGACAGAGTGAACGGACACCCAACCGTCTTGAACTTCCCCCGCTCCGGGTGATCGACCTCCACCACGATCCCGGTGGCGGCGAGATCCGGATCGTTGAGCAGTTCCAGCGTGGAGAGCACCGGGCCGCACGGGACGTTGATGCCGTTGAGCTCGCGGAACGCCTCCCATTTGTCACGGGTCAGCGTCCACTCCTCCACCGTCTTGAAGATGTCCGACAGGTGGGGAAGCCGCTTCTCCGGCGTTTCGAGCTCGGGGTTTTCGGCGAAATCGTCACGGCCGATCTTGCGCATGAGCGGCTCCCAGACCTGCGGCTGGATGACGAGATACAGCCAGTCGTTGGGGCCGCCGCCCTTGCAGCGCACCGCCCAGCCGGGCTGGCCGCCGCCGGAGGCGTTGCCGGAGCGCGGCACCTCCTCGCCGAACTCCTGATTGGGGTACTCACCGAGCGGCCCGTGCTCCAGGCGCTGCTGGTCGCGCAGCTTGACCCGGCACAGGTTGAGGATCCCGTCGCGCATGGCGATCGTCACCCGCTGCCCGCGCCCGGTGCTCGTCCGCTGATACAGCGCGGCGCAAATGGCTCCGAACAGGTGAACCGCGTTGCCCGAGTCGCCGATCTGCGCGCCGGTCACCGTCGGCGGGCCGTCCTCGAACCCGGTGGTGCCCATCGCACCGCCGGTGGCCTGGGCGATCGGCTCATACGCCTTGGCGTGCTCGAGTACGCCCGGGCCGAACCCCTTGAGCGAGGCGAAGATGAGCTTGGGATTGATCTCCTGGACCTTCTCCCAGGTGAACCCCATGCGATCGAGCGCGCCGGGAGCGAAGTTCTCCACGAGCACGTCCGACTGCTGGAGCAGCTTGGTGAACACTTCCTTGCCCTCGTCACTCTTCATATCCAGAGTGATGCTGCGCTTGTTGCAGTTGAGCATCGTGAAGTACAAGCTGTCCACGTCCGGGATGTCCCGCAACTGTTGACGAGTGACATCCCCCTTGGGTGACTCGATCTTGATCACATCGGCACCCATCCAGGCGAGCAGCTGAGTGCACACCGGACCGGCTTGGACGTGGGTCATGTCAACGACCCGGACGCCTTCGAGAGCTTTGCTCATCTCACCCTCTCCCCGTTACTTGTACATCGTCTGGTTCATCGTGCCCGGCGCAAACGCGTTCTGGTCGATCCAGACGTTGATCAGCGCCGGCTTGCCCGACTCCCGGGCCCGCTCCAAGGCGGGACGGATCTGGCTTGGCTCCCGGACCTCCTCGCCGTAGCCGCCCAGGATCTGGGCGAACTTGTCGTACGGCACGTCGCCCAGCTTGTTGCCGATGTCGCCCCGGTCCTCCCCGTACTTCTGGATCTGGCCGTAGCGGATCTGGTTCATGTAGGAGTTGTTGCCGACGACGCCGATGAACGGCAGGCCGAAGCGAATGGCGGTCTCGAAGTCCCAGCCGGTCAGGCTGAGCGCGCCGTCGCCGAACAGGCCGACGACCTCCAGGTCCGGACGCGCCGTCTTCGCCGCCAGGGCGAACGGCACTCCCACGCCCAGCGTGCCCAGCGGCCCGGGATCCATCCACAGCCCCGGCCCGTGCGGCTGGACGACGCCGCCGGAGAAGGTGACCACGTCGCCGCCGTCGCCGATGAACAGCGTGTTGTCGGTCAGGAACTGGTTGAGCTCATGGGCCAGGCGCAGCGGGTGAATCGGCGTGCTGTCGTTCTGAAGCTTCGGCAGCCGCTCCTCCCGCATGCGGTCCTCCTCGGCCCGGATGGTCTTGAGCCAGGACTCCCGCTTCTTGGCGCCGTTGTCGGACCGCCCGGAGGCCGCCTGCGTGACCGCCCCCAGGATGGCGCCGACGTCGCCGACCAGGCCGAGCGAGACGTCCCGGTTCTTGCCGACCGTCTTGTAGTCCATGTCGATCTGCACGACGGTGGCGTCCTGGGACAGGCGCTTGCCGTAGCCCATGCGGAAGTCAAACGGCGTGCCCACGATCACGATCACGTCGGCGTTGTTGAACGCGTACCGGCGCGTCTGATGGAAATGATGGGAGTCGCCCGGAGGCAGAGTGCCGCGAGCCGCACCGTTCATGTACGCCGGGATGTTCAGCGTGTGGGCGAACTCCTTCGCCGCCTCCGCCCCGCGGCAGGTCCACACCTGGCTGCCCAGCAGGACGCACGGCCGCTCGGCGGCGACCAGGATGTCGGCCAGCCGCTCGATGTCGGCCGGGTCGCCGATGCTCTTGGTCGACGCGCGGTAGTGCCCGGCCTGCGGAATGACCGCGCGCTCCAGCGGGACGCGAGCATCCAGGATGTCGCGGCCGATCTCCAGGAACGCGGGCCCGGGCGCGCCGGCCAGGGACTCGCGGAACGCCATCGACACCATGTCGGCCACCCGCTCGGTGGTCACCACGCTGGAGGCGAACTTGGTGATCGGTCGCATCATGTCGACGTGCGGCAGGTCCTGCAGCGAGCCCATGCGGTGCTGATTGAGCGCGCCCTGACCGCCGATGAGCAGCATCGGGCTCTCGGCGCGCAGCGCGTTGGCCACGCCGGTGACGGCGTCCGTGGTCCCCGGCCCGGCCGTCACCACGGCACAGCCCGGCCGGCCGGTGATGCGGGCGTAACCGTCGGCCGCGTGAGCGGCGACCTGCTCGTGACGGACATCGATGATCTGGATGCCCTCGTCGATGCAGCCGTCGTAGATGTCGATGATGTGTCCACCGCACAGGGTGAAGATCACCTCAATCCCCTCGGCGCGCAGCGCCTTGGCGACGAGATGGCCCCCGGAGATGGTGTCCGGCTCGACGTCGCGCCGTGCGGGGGACGCCTCTGCCTGTGTCGTTGTCGCCGTGGCGGTCACAGCGGCTCTCCTTCCGTATTCGGACTGATGGGTCGACTTTCGGTTTTCTCAGAACGCGGGGGTCGTGCGACCCCCTCGGTCAATCAACCGCCCAGCTGCGTTCCACGTGCCGAGCGAGATTCAGGGCGTGGTCGCGAACCAGCCTCTCGGCCAGCTCGGTTTCGCGCGCCTCCAGGGCCTCGATGATGTGCCGGTGGTCGACGATCGAACGCTCCACGCGGTCGGCCTCGCCGATGGTGTGTCGGCGAATGGCACGAACGTGCACGAGCAGGTCGTCGGCCATGTCGGCAATCAACTGTGAGTGCCCAAGCTCGATGATGCGCTGATGAAAGCGCAGGTTGGCGGCCGAGTATTCGTCCAGGTGCGAACGAAGCTCGTCCTCCTCAAATTGTGAGAACAGCGTGCGCAGCGCGGTGATCTCCTCGTCCGGCGCGCGCTCGGTGGCGAGCCGCGCGGCCATCGACTCCAGGGCGGCCCAGGCGATGAGCATCTCGACGATCTCCGCCTTGCTCTTACGGACCACGCGGACTCCGCGGCGCGGGATGATCTCCACCAGACCCTCGTGCTCCAGCCGCGCCAGAGCCTCGCGCACCGGCGTGCGGCTGACGCCCAACTGGGCCGCCAGGCGCTTCTCGTCCAGCCGGAGATCCGCGCCGGCGTCGTAGGCGTCCATCGCCAGCACCGCGTTGCGGATGGCGGTGTACGCCAGTTGCGCCACACTCGTGCCGATGCCGCTCAGTTGCGGCAGCACCAGAGTGTCAGTCAGGCGCTCCGGCATCAGCAAGTCCGGATGTGTCATCTCGGCAGCCAAGCTCACCTCTCTCTGGGATACACAATACCTAATGCCGCATGCCTGTCAAGGCGATGTGGAGGTGGTGGCAAATCGGACCCCGCCCACCCCGCGGGCGGCCCCGGCGCGCAACACGGCTTAGGACCCGAGGGCTCGGCGAGAAACCGGCCATATATTCCGGTTTCTCGCCGAGCTAGGCGTCGTCGATCAGGTGCGGTCGCCGTCCGGAGTGCCCACGAGGCCTTCGAGCCATGCATCGAACAGGGCGAACGCCTGGGCACGGGCGGCCTCGGCGTGCCGGCGGCTCTGGGCGGCCAGGTCGGCCGCGGTGATCCCCGTGGAGGGGAGCTTGGGGTCCAGCCGGGCCCACCGGTCGACCAGGCCGGCGTCGGCCTCCGGGTGGAATTGGAGGCCGAGGTGGCGCCCGTGGCGGAACGCAGCGAGTCCGGCGGGACTGTGCGCGAGCGCGTCCGCTCCGGGCGGCAGGCGCATGAGGTCGAAGTGGTACTGGAGCCAGTGGCCGCCGGGGACGAGCGGGTCGACGCTGCGGACCGGGACCCAGCCAATCTCCGGCGTGGACAGGACGTCGATCCCGCCGCCGAGGGCGACCGACAGCGCCTGGGCCCCGAAGCACAGGCCGAGCACGGGAACGTCGGCCTCGACCGCGCGGCCCAGGGCGGCGATCTCGTCGGGGACCCAGCCGTCGGTCTGACCGGCCGAGCTCTCCGACCCCAGCGAGGCGACGAAGGCAAAGCCCCCGGGATCCGGCGGCGGCTGCTCCCAGGCGGGATGCACGACGAACTCCAGGCCCCGCTCGCGCAGCCACTCGCCGAATCGAGCCGGGGGCCCGTCGTCGCCGTGTTGGAGAACGAGTCCGGGCTTTGACAGCATCTCGTAAGGACTCTAACGTCCGCGCGGTGAGCATCGAGAACGGCCCGGCACTCCCGCTGGCGGATCGCGAGCAGGTCCTGGAGCACGCGGCCGAGTTGATCCTGGCCTCGTGGCAGAGCTTCGATCACGCGCGGCCCAACCAGCCGCTGCCCAGCGAGCGACACGTCGAGCTGCTCACCGGACCGCTCCCGCGAGCCGGCTCGGACCCGACTGTGGCGCTCGACGCGGCGGCCGACGTGCTCGACGTCTCGCTGGCCCAGTCGCGTCCGCGGTACTTCGCCTATATCGGCTCCTCCGGGCTGGAGATCGGCGTCCTCGGCGACGCGCTCATGGCCTCCCATGACGTCAACGTCGCCGTCAGCGCCGGCGCGGCCGATCTGCTGGAGGCCCAGACGATCCGCTGGATCGGCGAGTTCGTCGGCTTCGACGATCACGCGGTGGGCGCGCTCGCCGCCGGCGGGACGATCTCCAACCTGACCGCGCTGACCGCCGCCCGGGAATGGGCGCTGCCCGGCTTTCGCCAGGAGGGCGCCGCCGGGCGCCGGATGGCGCTGTACTGCTCCAGCGAGGCGCACTACTCCGTCCGCCGGGCCGCCGAGGTGCTCGGCATCGGCGGGCGCCAGGTGCGCGCCATCCAGCTGGACGGGCAGCGCCGGATGGACCCGCAGGAGTGCGCGGCGGCGATCGAGGCCGACCGGGCGGCCGGGATCGCACCGGTGGCGGTGGTCGCCACCGCCGGCACCACGCTGACCGGCGCCGTCGATGACCTCGACGCGCTGGCCGACGTCTGCGCCGAGCACAACGTGTGGCTCCACGTCGACGGCGCCTACGGCCTGCCCGCCGCCGCCACCCGCCGGGCCGGCCCCCGCTTCGCGGGCCTGCACCGGGCGCAGTCGGCGACCGTGGACGCGCACAAGTGGATGTACGTGCCCAAGGCCTGCAGCGTCCTGCTCATGCACGGCTTCGACACCCTGGAGCGCGCGTTCTCGCACGAGGAGAGCTACATGCCCCACAGCGGCGCCCAGGTCCTCGCCGTCGACCGGACGCTCGAGTACTCACGCCCCCTACGCGGGCTGAAGCTGTGGCTGGCGTTCACCGTCCACGGCGCCGACGCGATCCGCGCCGCCATCGACCGCAACCTGGAGGAGGCGCAGCTGCTGGCCTCGCTGCTGCGGTCCGATCCGCGGTTTGAGCTGATGGCGGAGCCGACGCTGTCGGCGGTGTGCTTCCGCCACCTCTCGCCGAACGGGCTCGACCCGGACGCCCACAACGCAGCGCTGGCCCAGGCGCTCGCCGCCGACGGGCGGATCCTGCTCGCGTCCGCGCAGGTGGACGGCGTGACCTGCCTGCGCGCCTGCATGGTCAACCACCGCACGACCGACGACGACGTGCGCGCCATCCCGCAGGTCGTCGGCGAGGTGGCCGAGGCGCTCGCCGCCGCCCCGTCGGCCGGTGACCGGACGTCATGAGGAGGCCGGGGTGAGCGCGCGCTCGGAACCGATCGTCCCCGAGGAGCTCGACGTGCTCGCCCGGGTGGCCGAGCTCCCGGTCGACGTCGACGTGGAGGCGATGGCGGTGATCGCCAACGTCTGGCGCGCGGCCCAGGAGGCGCGGGCCCAGCTGGAGCGCCGGGTGCTCCGCCCGGAGGGCATCTCCTGGGGCGGCTTCTCGCTGCTGTTCAACCTGTGGATAGCGGGACCGTCGCACCCCATGGAGACCCGTGAGCTGGCCGCGTCGATGGGCTGCGCGCGCCCGAGCGTGTCCAGCCTGTGCGACACGCTGGAGCGCGACGGCCTCATCTCCCGAGCGGGCGACACCCACGACCGGCGGCTGGTCCGGGTCGCGCTCACACCGGCCGGCCATCGGCTCATCACCGGGTTGTTCCCCCGGTTCAATGCCGGCGAGGCCGCACTCGTGGCCGGCCTGGATGCCAAGGACCGCCGCCAGCTGGTGACCCTCCTGCGCCGGCTGCTCCACAGCGCCCGCGCCGGCGAGGCGGGTGCGGCCCGATGACCGTCGAGGCGCAGGCCCGGGCCGAGGTGGAGGGGGTCAGCGTGCCCCTGGACCACTACATCGACGGCCGGCGGGTGGCCTCCGCCTCGGCCGAGCGCTTTGCGGTCCGCAGCCCGATCGACTGGGAGAACTGGAAGCTGGCCGACGTGGCGGCCGGCGACGCCGGCGAGGTCGACCGGGCCGTCGCAGCCGCGCGCGCGGCGTTCCCGGCTTGGGCCGGGCTCGGCCCGGAGGGACGCCACCAGGTGCTGAGCCGGCTGGCCGACGCGATCGACGCCGCCGTCCCGGACCTGGCCAAGGTGGAGTGCGTCGACAACGGGTCGCTGCTGGAGGCGATGAGCCTGCGCGTCCTCCCACGCGCGGCCAACAACATCCGCTTCTTCGCCGACTACGCGCGTGATCGCCTGGCCGAGCCCGACCGAACGCTGCACGGGGGCGAGCAAAACCGCGTCCGCTACGACCCGTCCGGCGTCGTGGCGGTGTCGACGCCGTGGAACGCGCCGTTCATGCTGGCCACCTGGCGGGTCGGCCCCGCACTGGCCGCGGGCAACGCAGTCGTGCTCAAGCCGCCCGAGTGGGCGCCGTTGACGTGCTCGCTGCTCGGCGACCTGGCCGACCAGGCCGGCGTGCCGCCCGGCGTGCTGAACATCGTCCACGGCTCCGGGGCCGACGCCGGGGCCCCTCTCACCGGCCACCCGGATGTCGACCGAGTGGCGTTCACGGGCTCTCCGGCCACCGCCCGCACCGTCTACCGCGATGCCGCCGCACACCTGACGCCGGTGTCGTTCGAGCTGGGCGGGAAGTCGCCGTTCATCGTGTTCGACGACGCCGACCTCGACGCCGCCGCCGCGACCGCTGCCTATCAGTACGACAACTCCGGCCAGGTCTGCCTGGCCGGGACGCGCCTGCTCGTCCAGCGGTCGGTGCTGGAGCCATTCCTGGAGCGGTTTTCGGCCCGCGTGCGGGAGATCAGGGTCGGCGACCCGCGGGACCCGGCGACCACGTACGGGCCGCTCATCCATCCGGTGGCGCTGGAGCGCGTGACCGGCCACGTCGAGCGGGCGCTGGCCGCCGGCGCCCGGCTGGCCTTCGGCGGGAAGCCGCTGGGAGGCTTGTACTACCCACCGACGCTGTTCGTCGACCTGCCGCCGGAGGCCGAGATCCTCCAACGCGAGGTGTTCGGCCCCGTGCTCACGCTCCAGAGCTTCGCCGACGAGGCCGACGCGATCCGGCTGGCCAACGCCACCGACTACGGGCTGGCCGCGACGATCTACACCGGCTCGGAGAGCCGCGCGGACCGGGTCGGAGACGCGGCCGTGGCCGGCACCGTGTGGGTCAACTGCTTCTACGTCCGTGACCTGGAGACGCCGTTCGGCGGGGCCCGGGAGTCCGGGATCGGGCGCGAGGGCGGCCGCCACTCGTTCGACTTCTACTGCGACGTCAAGACGGTGTGCGCGCGGACGTCGCTGTTTGACGCTCCGTGAGCGCGACCAGCCGCCGGCACAGCTCGCCGACCTCGGCCGGGTCGTCGGTGAACTGCGACGGCTTGAAGCAGATCGTGGTGTAGCCGGAAGCCAGCTGCGCCGGAATCGCCTCCGCGGCCTCGGCGAGGTCGGCCGGCGCGTCCGGCGCCGGGAAACGGCCGCGGATCCCGCCCACCACCTCCAGCTCTGACATCTTCCGGCCGGCGGCGCCCATCGCCTGCACCAGCGGGCGCATCTCCTCCGCCGTGGGCTGGCCGAACGGGTGAAAACCGTGCCCGTACTCGACGAGCCGCCGGATGATCCAGGGCCCGACCGAGCTGCCGCCGAACCACAGCCGCGGCCCGTCCGGCCGGTAGGGCTTCGGCTCCAGGTGAACGTCGTCGAACGCGTAGTGGGCGCCGTGGAAGCTGGCCGGGCCCGGCTGCCAGAGCGCGCGCCAGGCGGCCAGGTGCTCGTCGAGCAGCTGGCCCCGGCTGTGGTACGGGACCCCCAGCGCCGCGTACTCGTCGCGGTGCCAGCTGACGGTCGGCTGGACGACGAGCCGGCCCTCGGACAGCAGGTCGAGCGTGGCGAGCTGATGGGCGAGCAGCAGCGGGTGGCGCAGCGGCGCGATGATGGCGGCGCCGATCAGCCGCAGCCGCGTGGTGGCGGCCGCGATGGCGCTCATCAGGACGATCGAGTCCGGCCACGGCGTGTCGGGGTCCTGGTTGCCGGGCGCGGCGTAATCCCGCGGGTTGTCGGGGCGCCCGCCCGCGCCGGCGGCGGGGCTGAGCACGATGTGCTCGGAGAGCATGATGCCGTCGATGCCCGCGTCCTCGGCCTGCTGGGCGATCGTCACCAGCGCCCGGAGATCACGTGGCGAGGTCATCGTCCAGTTCTCGGACAGGACGAGGACGAGCCGCGGGAGTGGCGGGGCGGGCGCGGGCGGCGGGGCGGGCGGGGGCGGGGTCACTGGGCCAGCGTCATCCGCACGGGAAGCCGCTTGAGCCCGTTCGTGAAGTTGGAGCGGTGGCGGACCGGAGCGCCGGCCAGCTCGATCGTCTCGACCCGGCGGACAAGCTCCTCCAGGTAGACCCTGGTTTCCAGGCGCGCCAGGTGCACGCCGAGGCAATGATGCGGGCCGCCGCGGCCGAACGTCAGCTGGTCGGTTGGGTTGCGGGTCACGTCGAACCGGTGCGGATCCGGATAGTGGTCCGGGTCCCGATTGGCGGCGGCGAACCAGACCACCACCTTGTCGCCGGCGGCGATGGTCTGCCCCCGGATCTCGACGTCCTTGGTCGTCGTGCGCCGGAACCACCACACCGGCGAGGCGTAGCGCAGCATCTCCTCGGTGGCCGAGGAGATGAGCTCCGGCTGGGCGCGGACGAGCGCGTACTGGTCGGGGTTCTGCGCCATGGCCAGCGTGCCCAGCGCAATGCCCTGCCGCGTGGTCTCGTTGCCGGCCACGATGAGCAGCGCGAACATGTTGTCCAGGTCGTGCTCGGACAGCGGCCGGCCGTCGACCTCGGCGTTGGCGATCAGGGTCAGGAGGTCGTCACGCGGGCACTCGCGGCGGTCGGCGTAGTAGGCGCGGCCGATCGCGCACAGCTCCTCGGCCCACGGCGAGCCGAACGGCTTGAACCGGTCCTCCTCCTGCTCGCGTCCGTAGGCGAGATGGCCCACGTACTCGGGATCGGTGTCGACGAGCAGCCGGTCGCCCAGCGTGATCAGCTGCGGCAGGTCCTCCTCCGGCAACCCCATGACGTGGGCGAGCACGCGGATGGGAATCGGCGCCGCCAGCTCGTGGACGAGGTCGAACTCGGCGCCGGATTGCACCCGGTCGAGCAGGTCGCCGATCAGCGCCCGCAGCCACTCCTCGTACTTCGCAATGGCGGGCGGCGTGAACTGCCTGGACATCAGCCGCCGGTAACGGCCGTGCTTGGGCGGGTCGAACTCCAGGAAGTTGCGCCGGACGGCGAGGACATCCTCCGGCATGTCCTCGATCGTGGCCGAGCCGCCCACCTCCGAGGAGAACGTCTTGGCGTCGCGGACGACCGCCTGGACGTCGTCGTACTTGGTCACCGCCCAGAAGCCCCGGCCGTCCGGCTCCGGATGGAAGTAGACCGGCGCAGCCCGCTGGAGGAGATCGAACACCTCCCACGGCTCGTGGTCGGCGAATAGGTCGTGGTCCAGCAGGTCCACCGACGCCAGGTCCGTGACGCTCGCTCCCATGGGGCGTCAGGGTATCAGGGGATGCGTAATGTATCCAAACTGGCCTCAGTGATCCCAGACGACGTGCAGGTGCGGCGGCCGCCGGAAGTTGAACCCCACCGGCTCGGTGGGGCGGGCCGGATCCAGGCGCAGTCCGGGCAGTTGCGTGAACAGAGCCCGGAGCGCGACTGTGCCCTGCAGCCGAGCCAGGTTCACGCCCAGGCACATGTGGATGCCCTTGCCGAACGAGAGGTTCTGGCGACGCGGATCCCGGGTGATGTCGAAGCGATCCGGGTCCGGGACCGTGGCCGGATCCCGGTTGGCGGCGTGGATGACGCCAATCACGTAATCGCCGCGCGCGATGGGGACACCGCCCAGGTCGGTGTCGGCGGTTGCCCAGCGATCCGTGTAGCCCACCGGCGGGATGAAGCGCAGCCCCTCCTGAACCGCCCCGGGCCACCGGTCGGGCTCGGCGGCCAGCAGGCGCACCTGATCCGGGTGGTGGAGGAGGGCCCACGTCGTGTTGAGGATCATCGACTCAACCGTCTCGACACCGCCGAACAGGATCAGCCGCAGGTTGGCCTCCAGCTCCTCCCGCGTGCGCCACGCGCCCTCGTGGATGGCAGCGGACAGCATGGAATCGTCGGGCGCTCGCTCCAGGCGCTCCATCTCGGGCGCCAGCAGCCCGGCCAGCCGATCGCGGCCGGCGGCGGCCCGCGCCCGGGCCTGAGCATTGCGGTAGCCCACCATCCCGTCGGCGAACACGCCGTAGATCTCGTGCACCTGCTGCACCTGCTCCAGCCCCAGCCCCAGCACGTCCCCGGCCACCCCAACCGCGAACGGGCTGGCGAACGCCGCGCCCAGCTCGGCCGCGCCGTCGCCGGCGAACCCGGCGAGCAGGCCGTCCACCCGGCGACCGACGATCTCGGCGAACTGCCGGTGGACGGCGGAGTGCTTGAACGGTCCGGCGAACGGCCCCCGGTGGCGCGCGTGCTCCTCGCCGTCGACGACGAGCATCTGACGGCCGAGCACCACGCGCTGCGGGTTGTCCTCCACATCGACCACGAACCGCTCCGGGTCCATCTGCAACTCGTCGAACTGGGCCCGGCTGGTCACCAGCCAGGCGCCGTGCTCGGCGAACCAGGTGACGGGCTCGTGCTCGCGTAGCCGGTGGAGCACGGGCGCGTTGTCGTAGCGCTCCAGCTCGTCCAGGGTGAGGGCGGCCCCCAGCGGAAAGCGATCGGCGACCGCCGCGGGGCCCATCACCTGCGGGCCCTCAGAACCTGTCCATGGCCGGATGCGCCGCCGCCGCCCCGGCGAACTCGGCGTCGCCCGCGTCTCCCTCCACGCTGTCGGCCGCGTAGGCCGCCGCGGCGCGGACCTTGTCCGAGCGCGTGGCCCGCAGGTACACGCACCAGATCAGCGCCACCACCATGCCGCCGAGCCAGATGAAGACCGCCTGGTCGCTGGGCGACGGCGGGAACGGATCGAGCGAGCCCTTGAAGGCCAGGATGGGCGCGGCCAGGCCGATGAGAACGACGACCAGGCGCCAGAGGGCGGCGACTCCGGAGAAGTCACGCCACACCATTCGCAGCGCGAACAGCGCCAGGAACACGTAGATGGTCTCCACCAGGAAGCTGCCGGCCGTGGCCGAGATGCCGAAGGTAACGATCACGTTCGCCGAGCCGTTGGGCGCGTAGGTGGTGACCGCCGTCCACAGTAGGACGAGGATCCCCCACACAGCCAGCACGATGTTGGCCGAGAGCGGCGTGTTGTGGCGCGAGGTCTTGGCCAGCCAAGTCGGGAGCAATTGGTCACGGCCGAGCGCGAACAGCAGCCGGGACGAGGTGACCATGATGGCGATGGCCAGTGAGAGGGCGTCGATGATGATGGCGAGGTCGACGAGCACGCTCAGCCACGTGCCGACGTAGCGCTGGGCGAGGTCGCCCATGGCGTCAGGGGAGGTGAACCAGGCATTGTGGGCCAGCGCCGCCTTGCCGTAACCGATCGTGGCCGCGTAGCAAACGAGCAGGAAGAACAGCGCGCTGATGGCCACGGTGAGCAGGATCGCCACCGGAATCCCTTTCCGGGGGGCGTGCATCTCCTCGGCGATCGAGGCCGCCGCCTCAAAGCCCACGAACAGCAGGATCGCGAACAGGATCCCGTTGAACACCGTGTTCCACGACGTCTGGCTGGGGTCGAAGACCGACAGGGTGTTCCCGGCCACACCGCCCTTGGCGATGATCACGATCGACATGATCAGGAAGGGAATGGCGGACAGGCTGGCCATGATCAGCACGCCGCGCACGGCCAGTCGGACGCCGAAGTGGTTGAGGGTGAGAGCGATCACCAGTCCGGCGAGGCCGCCCGCCCACCACGGGATGGTGGTGCTCAGGTGGCTGGCAAAGAAGCCCTCCACCAGGAAGCACAGGCCCAGGTAGATCCCGCCGGAGCCGAGCATCAGCGCCCCCAGCAGGTACACGCCTCCGGAGAAGATCCCGAACGTGTTGTTCACCGCCCGCGCCAGGTATTCGTACATCGCTCCCGCGCCCACGTAGCGCCGGGCGTACAGCGAGACGACGTAGGCGATGCCGAGGGCGCCGATGCTGCCCAGGAGGATCGACAGCGGTGTGTTGAACGCGGCGGCCGCCGCGACCAGGCCGGTGACCGCACCGGCCGAGAAGATCGGGCCGACGCCGAGCGCCTGCCCCACCGCGTGAATCGTGGTCAGCTTCCTGGGACCCAGCGATCCTTCAGGGTCAGCGGCCACCCCGTGGCCCACCTGGTCTGCCATAGCGCTCTCTCCTCAGCGTCGGTGGGTGGATACATTACGCAGAGGGCCGGAACGGGTCAAGCAAACGGTGCTCGGCGAGAAACGGGACCACCAGTCCCGTTTCCTGCCGAGGTTCACCAGCCGGCGCCCTCGTCCAGGCCGATCGGATGCCCGGGCGGTACCGCGGCGTCGGTGACCAGCCCGCCGAACACGCTGCGGTGGTAGATGAGCGGATCGCCGCCGAGATGCTCGATGGCGACGACCCGGCCGATGGCCAGATCGTGGTCGCCCGCCCGGACGACCTCGGCCAACTCGCACTTCAGGGCGGCGACAGCGCCCCGAATGACGAGGAACCCGTCGGCCCCGCGGCGCACGTAGCCGGCGGCGAACGGCGCGCCGCGTGTGGCGAACGCGATCGCCGCGTCGCGCTGCCCCCGCGCCAGCACGCTGACCGCGAACCGCCCGGAGCCGCGCACGGCGCCCAGCGTGCGCGAGCCGTGGCCCAGCGCCACCAGCACCAGCAGCGGGCGCAGCGAGACCGAAGTGAACGAGTTCAGCGTCATCCCGGCCGGCCCGTCGTCGTGCTCGGCGATCACGACGGTCACGCCGGTGGCGAACTCGCCGACGCAGCGGCGAAAGGCATCCGGCGAGACCGACACCGCGGTCATGGCACGAGCCCTACAGCCGGTGCGAGTACTCGGCGAACTCCCAGTCTGTGACCCAGGCACGGAAGCGCTCCAGTTCGGCGGCCTTGATCGTCTCGAACGTCCCGATCAGCTTCTCGCCCATCGCCTCGGTCATGACCGGGTCGGCCCGCAGCGCCTCGAGCGCCTCCTGGAACGTGGCCGGCAGATGCCCGCCCAACTGCTCGTCCGGCAGGTCGTAGATCCAGCCGGCCAGCGGCTCGGGGGGCTCGAGCTCGCGGCGGATCCCATCGAGGCCGGCGGCCATGGCGGCGGTGTAGGCGAGGTACGGGTTGGCCGTCCCGTCGCCGAGCCGGATCTCCAGCCGGCAGGCCGATCCGCGCTCCTTGGGGACGCGCACCAGCGTCATCCGGTGGTCGTGGCCCCAGCACAACCGCGTCGGAACCAGCGCCTCGGCGCTGATCCGCCGGTAGGCGTTGACCGTCGGGTTGAAGAACACCATCATGGCCGGCCCGTGCTCCAGCACGCCGGCGATGAAGTGGCGGGTGAGCGCGTTCAGCCCGTGCGGCTGCTCGGCGTCGCCGCAGATGTTGTTGCCATCGCCGTCCTCGAACGAGATGTGCAGGTGAAAGCCCGAGCCCTCGTCGCCGTTGAACGGCTTGCCCATGAATGTGGCCAGCAGACCGTCACGGGCGGCCATCTCCTTGACCATCGTCTTGTAGCGAAACGCGCGGTCGGCGGAGTTCAGCGCCGAGCCATGGCGCAGGTTGATCTCGTATTGGGCCCGGCCGTATTCGTGGGCGGCGGCGATCGCCCCCAGGTCGAGCTCGACGGCCGCGTCGAGCATGCGGCCCAGCGTCCCCTTGGGATCGGCCACGTCGCCGACCGTGTACACCGGGCTCTCCTGCGAGGCGTACGGACGGTAGCCGTTGGGGGCCGACGGGTCAGGTTCACACAGGTAGAACTCGAGCTCCGGGCCGACGATCGGGGACACCCCCAGCTCGGCGAACTGGGTCAGGACGCGCTTGAGCGCGCCGCGGGAGTCGACCGGGGACGGCTCGTGGGTGAGCGGATCCTCCAGGTCGACCAGGCAGGTGACGACGTCGGGCTGCCACGGGAGCGGGACGAGCGTGGTCAG
Organism: Solirubrobacteraceae bacterium; assembly: GCA_051985625.1. Classification (GTDB taxonomy): domain Bacteria; phylum Actinomycetota; class Thermoleophilia; order Solirubrobacterales; family Solirubrobacteraceae; genus Palsa-465. The sequence goes on along the minus strand of JBPYFQ010000250.1, from coordinate 4,952 downwards.
GTCCGGGCGCGCCAGCAGATCCGGGAAGCCCTCCTCGAAACCGGCCACGACGTTGTGGCGCAGATCGACGGTCATAATCGCCGCCACGAAGCCGATCCCATCCTCCGCGGCGTGGGGGAACGCCGAGATCGGGATGTCCTTGCCGCGGCAGATGCCGTGCAGATCGGCGTACTGCAGGCGCACGGCGCGCACGCCGACCTCCGCCAGCTCCGACAGCCGTCCGTAGCGCCCGGCAAGCGGAGCCTCCACGTCCACGTCCTGGGTCATCTCACTCTCCTCGTGGTTGCACTGCCGGGTTGAGTCCAAACGCGAGCGTACCGGCGTCGACGATCGCGGCTCCACCGTCGACCGTGAGGACTGCACCGTTGACATACGACGCCTCCGGCGACGCCAGCCAGGCGACGGCGGCGGCCGCCTCCTCGGCCTCGCCGGCGCGCCGCACCGGGACGTCGGCCACGGCCAGCCGGTAGGCGTCCTGGCGATCGACGCCCCGCCGGCTCGCCAGATCGTCCATCGCCGCGTCGGCCATCTCGGTACGGATCCAGCCCGGGCAGACGCAGTTGGCCCGCACCCCGGCCGGGCCGTAGTCCAGGGCGATCGACTGTGTGAGCATGATCAGACCGGCCTTGGACGAGCAGTACGCCGCCGACTCCGGGTCGGCGCGCAGGCCGGCCAGCGAAGCGACCGTCACGATCGACCCCCGGGCCTCCAGCAGGTGCGGCAGCGCGGCCTGGCAGACGAGGAACGCGCCGGTCAGGTTCGTCTCGATGACGCGGTTCCAGCGCTCCAGCGTCTGGTCCAGCACGGCGCCGCCGGCGCCGGCGCCGCTGGAGATGACCAGCGCGTCGAGCCGGCCGAAGCGGGCGACGCACTCGCCGACCGCGCGCCGGACGTCCTCCGGCTGGGTGACGTCGGCGAGGACGGCCAGGCCGTCCACCGCGGCGGCCACCCGGGCCAGCGGCTCCGGGCGGCGGCCGGCCACGCAGACGCCGTAGCCGGCGCCGGCCAGCCGGCGGGCGACGGCCGCGCCGATGCCGGTGCCACCGCCCGTGATGAGGACACTGCGGTTAGTGGTCACGTGCTTGCGTGCGTGACCACTAGTCGTGGAGGAACTGCTCAACAAGCGACTCCGGGAACGACTTGTCGGCGATCTTGTAGGCCAGCGCCGTCATGCGCCAGGAGTCCGAGAGGTAGAAGCGCTCGTACAGCTCCCCGCGGCCGCCAAGCTCCGACCCCAGGAAGTCCCAGGCCAGGCGGAACAGGCGGATCCGCCGCTCGGCGTCGGCGCCGGCGGCCTGGAAGTACTGCTCGATCTGGTCGTGCAGCGGCCCCTGGATGTCAGCCCGGGACGGCGTGGCCATGAACCCGCCGCCGCCGATCAGCTGCAGCAGCTCGTTGCAGCGCGGCAGCCACTTGGGCATCTCGCCGCGCAGGGCCAGGAACGGGCGGTCGTCCGGGTACATCACGCCGCCGTCGTCGATCCGGGCGCCGGCCTCGGCCGACACCAGCGCCGAGCGGGCCAGCTCGCTCATCGCCCACATCTGCCCCAGCTTCTCCTGGATGTGGTCGAAGCGCACGACGCCGGTGGTGTTGGCGATCACGTGGCCGAGGCCGAGCGCGAACGACAGCTTGACCCAGGCCCGGGTGAACGCCTGGTGCATGATGTGCCCCCGCCACCCGGTGTCGGTGATGACCTCGCTGTAGCCGACGGTGTCGCCGTCGAGGAACACGCGGTCGGCGGGGATCTCCACGTCGTCGAAGATGACGACGCAGTCCATCTCGTCAAACCGCGAGGACAGCGGGTAGTCGAACGGGTCGCGCTGACGGCTGTAGCTGTCGCGGCAGATGAAGCGCAGCCCCGGCGTGGCGATCGGGACGGCGAAGCTGAGCGCGTAGCGGCCGTCCTGCGGGCGGATGTCCGAGCCGGGGTAGACGAGCAGCTCGTCGGCGAACGGCGCCAGCGTGGCCAGCATGCGCGCGCCGCGGACCACGATCCCGTCGGGGGTCTCCCCCACCTTGTGCAGCGCCACCTGGCCCATGGCCTGTTCGGCCTCCGGCTTGGAGCGGTCGACCTGCGGGTTCATCAGCGCGTGGGTGGTCGACAGGTCCTGGTCGCGCATGTAGGCCTGATAGGCGACGAGGTTGGCCGCCCCCCGGGCGTTGTCCCGCCGCCCCCAGACGTCCGAGCGCCCGGCGAAGCAGGCGAACGTCACGTTGAGGTAGTCCGGCGTGCGGCCCATCGTCCCCCCGGAAACGGCGGCGACGAGCTCGAACGCTCGCCGCCGCCGCTCCAGGTCCTCTCTCGTGCGCGGGATCAGATGGGTGACGTTGATGAGCCGGTCGGGGTCGTCCGGCGAGGGGGCGAGCATGGCGTCGGCGTGCTCGTGCTGGACGTCGAAGACGCCCGCCATCGACAGCGCGGCCTCGCGCAGCTCCGGGTGGTTGAGCGGGTGGCTGATCTTCTCCCCGCGCAGCCAGATCTCGCGTCCTCCCTGGCGCAACCCGTCCAGGAACTGCTCCCCGGTGCGGGCGCCCGTGGTCTGCTTGGTGTGGGTGTCGGCCATCAGCTGCCTCCGGCCGGTAGTGGGTGTCCGAGCGCCTCGAGCCCCTGGCGCTCGGCCTCGACGGCGGCGGCGTCGAAGCGGAAGTACGACCGCGGCGGGAGGATCCCCCAGGTGTTGGAGGAGTGGGCGTCGTCGGGCCAGTCGCGCGGGTCGTGATCGGCTTCGAGCTGCTCCATGTCACTGAACAGCTCGACGAAGCACTCCTCCTCCGGGATCCGCACGTAGGCCGACAGGTTGCGGCCGAGCGCGTGCCGGACCGGGCCCCAGGCCAGCCACCGGCCGTGCTGGGCCAGGTGGTCCAGGGCAACGCGCAGCTCGCCCCAGTCGATCAGCTCGAAGGCGAGGTGGTGCAGATGCGCGTAGCCCTTCTCGACCAGCGCGACGGTGTGGTGGTCGGAATTGATGTGCAGCCAGGTGCCCTCGTCGCCGAGGCGGTCGGTCACCCGCATCCCGAGCACGTCGCAGTAGAAGCGGGTCATCCCGGCCAGGTCGCCGGTCAGCGCGTTGACGTGACCGAGCTTGCGCGGGTGGAAGCCCGGGAGGGTCGTGGTGGAGCGGGCGATCGGCGGGCGGGGGTCGCCGGCGGCCTCGTAGGCGCGCAGCTCGATGCCGGCCCCGTCCGGATCGCTGAAGTGCAGCGCGTCGTCCGAGCGGCGGTGCTCGATACCGAGTCCGCCCAGGTGGGCCGCGGCATCGTCCAGGGTGATCCCGCGGACCAGCTCGTAGCCGGTGTGGTCGTGGCCGGCCGGAGCGGCCGGCACGAGCTCCAGCGAGTAGGGCTCGTAGTCGCAGGCCAGGTAGGCGCGGCCGTCGCGCCGGTCGCGCTCGGTCAGGCCGAACTGGATCGACCAGCGGGCAGCGGCGGCGTCAAGGTCGTCGACGCGCAGACAGACGTGGTGGATGCGGCGAAGCGAGATCATGGTGGGAGGACGCGAGCGGGCAGACGGCCGCCCCCACGCGTTTTGGATAAAATATCCGTCACTCGGAGAAGGGTCAAGGAGGGGTTTTCGATGGCCGACGACGACCGGCGGGCCCGCGCGCTGGCACGCCTGGCGGAGCTGGACGACGAGCCCGGAGGCGACGAGTTCCTGGCCCGGATGGGCGCGCTGGGAGATTGGATCGTCGACTTCGCGTTCGGCGACGTCCACACCCGGCCGGGCCTCGACGCCCGGGAGCGCGAGCTCATCATCGTCGCGGTGCTGGCCTCGCTGGGTTCCAGCGATCCGCAGGTCGCCGCGCACATCCGCGCGCTGCGGGCCATTCAGGTGCCGTGGGAGCAGATCGAGGAGGCGATCCTCCAGATCACCCCGTATGCGGGCATCCCGCGGGCGGTCAATGCCATCAAGGTCCTACGAGCCGAACAGGAGGCCGATCAGTGAAAGCCGTGCGGTTCACCAATCCCCAGGGCGAGACGCGCCTGGGGGCGCTGGAGGACGACACCGTCCGCGACGCGGGGCCGGCCGGTCCGCAAGGGTTCGTCCCCACCGATGAAGCGTGGGCTCAGCTGGGCGACGCGTCCGGGCCGTCGTACGCGGTTGGGGATGTGACGCTGCTGCACCCGGTCGTGCCACAGAACATCCTGGCCATCGGCCTCAACTACCGCTCCCACGCCGAGGAGTCCGAGCTGGACATCCCGGCGGTGCCGGTGGTGTTCGCCAAGTGGACCTCGTCGCTCATCGGCCCCGGGCAGAACATCGTCATCCCGCGTGAGGAGACGCGCCCGGACTTCGAGGGCGAGGTGGCGGTCGTCATCGGCCGCACCACCTACCGGGCCACCCCAGAGACCGCGCGGGCGGCGATCGGCGGGGTCTCGGTCCTCCACGACGTCTCCGGGCGGCGGGCCCAGCTGGAGACCCCGCTGCGGCAGTTCACGCTGGGCAAGAGCTTTGACACGTTCACGCCGCTGGGGCCGGCGATCGCCTCGCCGGACGGCATCGACCTGGCCGACATCGACATCTCCACCACCGTGAGCGGCGAGCTCATGCAGGACGCCAACACCCGGGACCTCATCTTCGGCATCGAGGAGCTGATCGTCTACCTGTCGGCCGGCCTGACGTTGGAGCCCGGCGCCGTCATCGCCACCGGCCCCCCGGGCGGCGTCGGCGACTCGCGCCAGCCGCCGCGCTACCTGCGGGAGGGAGACACGGTCGACATCACCGTGAGCGGCGTGGGGACGCTGTCGAATCCGGTGGTGGCTGAGCGCTGATTCCCGCGGCGGGCGGGTGGGACAAATCTCCACCACGCCCCGTCACCGGCGGACGTGAGGGAAGAAGTGCCCGCGGGGCGGGACTTTTCCACCACACGCCCCTGAGGCCCCGGGACGTGAGCGACATTTGTCCCACTCGCCCGCCCCTCCGAGAGCGCAGCCGCCCCGTTGCCGTTGCGCCC
>JBPYFQ010000249.1:0-7408 GCA_051985625.1 Solirubrobacteraceae bacterium | reverse complement strand
CGGACGGTCGGCTCTGGATGTACCACGAGACGCTGCCCGCCGTTCGCAAGTTGAGGTGGTGGGCGCTCGCCGGCGTTCCGCGCTGGGAGCGCCTGGCGTTCGATGTCGGCGGCGTCGGCATCGATCGGGCGCTACGCCGCTATCTCAGGATTGACGCGGCGCGCGCCCGCGCCGCGCTGGACGGCGTGACCCGCGTGTTTGACGAGGTGGCTGACCGGTTGTCCGACGGTCGCCGATTCCTGGTTGATGATCGCTTCACCGCTGCCGACCTGACGTTTGCAGCGCTCTCCGCGCCGGTGCTGCTGCCGGCGCGCTACGGGTCACCGCTGCCGCCACCCGAGGTCATGCCCCGTGCGGTGGCGCGCGAGGTGAGACGCCTCCGCGACCACCCAGCAGGCATCTTCGCCGACCGTCTGTACCGCGAGGAGCGCGTCCCTCACGTCGCCTGAGCGGGCTGCCGCAGTTCCGCTCTAATCGCGGCCCAGCTTTGTGATCTCGCGGCGGAACGGGACCCGATCGCGGTCTTGGGCCGCGGGGTCATCGAGTTCCTCGGCGTAGCGGTGGCCGTCCCACACCGCCTGGGCGATCGTGCCGGGGGCGAGCGCGTCGCCGATCGCTTCGACAACGGGTCCCTGATCTGTCTCCGCGAGCTCGGTGGCCAGGCGGTCGTTCGGCACGCGCGCGGTAACGAGCACGAGTGCCTCGGCGGCCACCGTCGTCTCGTGGCCGGTGTAGACGCAGCCGAGCCGGAGACCGTCCGGTCCCCCGGCTCGCAGCGATTGGGAGAGCCGGAGCTCGACCCCGGCGGACACCAGCTGGGCGTGGATTCTGGGCTGCTCCATCGTGTTCTGAGTCCACGCCGACACCATCGGCTCCGGGGTGACGAGCGTCACCTGCTTGCCGGCCGCGGCGAGCAGCTGGGCCAGCACTCCGCCCATGTAGTAGTGGTCGTCGTCGTAGACCACGACACGCGCGCCGGACGGCAGCCCGCCCCGCAGAAGATCATCGGGAGTCAGGGTCTCGAGCCCGTCGGCGATCGGCAGCGGATGCAATGACGCCCGGCCGACGCCGTCGGCACGCCAGGTCGCGCCTGTCGCCACCGCCACGTGGTCGAAGTCGTACCTTTGCACCTCCTCGGACGTCACTTCGCTCCCGCGCGCGATCTCGACGTTGCGCAGCCTGCGCAGCTGCGCGAGCCGGTAGTCGAGCACTCGGATCCACGCAGCCAGACCCGGCAGGCGAGCCTCGAGCGCCACTCGCCCACCCAGCTGGCGGGGCGCGGCTTCGGCCAGCACCACGTCATAGCCGCGCTGGCCGAGCGACACCGCTGCCTCCAGCCCCGCCGGACCGGCCCCCACCACCAGGACCTTGGCATCGCTGCCCTTGCCGCGGATTCGCTCAGGGTGCCAGCCCCGTCGCCACTCCTCGCCGACGGTGGGATTTTGCGTGCACCGCAGCGAGCTGGTCGTCCAGTCGCTCGCCACGCAGATGTTGCAGCCGATGCACTCGCGGATGTCGTCCCAACGCCCCTCCCGGATCTTGTTGGGCAGGAACGGGTCGGCGATCGATGGGCGCGCCGCACCGATCAAGTCCAGGACGCCCTCTCGGATCATCCGGACCATCGTGTCGGCCGAGGTGAACCGGCCCACGCCGACGACCGGCTTGGAGGTCAGCGCCTTGAGCCCGCGAACGTACGCCTCCTGCCAGCCCTCGTCTCCGAAGCGCGAGGTGAGCGAATCGAAATCCCAATCGCCGACCATGAAGTCCCAGACGTCGGGCATCTCGCCGAGCAGGCCAAGCAGCTCTTCAATCTCAGATCGTTCGAGACCGGCTGGCCCGACGAGCTCGTCGACGCAGATCCGGCAGGCCACTGCCACGCGTCCCTCGGCCAGCTCGAGCGTGTCCTGGAGCACCTCCCTGAGCAGCCGGGCGCGGTTCGCGAGCGATCCGCCGTAGTGGTCCGTACGGGTGTTGAAGCGACGCGAAAGAAACGTCTGCAGTGTCGCCAGCCCGTGGCCGGCATACACGTACACGAGGTCGTAGCCCGCTCGGATCGCCCGTTCCACACCCTGCCGATGCCAGCGGCGCAGGTCGGCGATGTCCCGCGCGCCCATCCCGCGCGCCTGCACCGGGTGGATCCCTGCCACCGGCAGCGGAGCCACCCCCATCGGCGCCTGGCGGACCTCCAGGTTGGCGGCAGTGCGGCCCGAGTGCACCAGCTCACACCCGGCGAGCGCGCCGTGGGCATGCACACGCTCCACCATCAACTCGTGCATCGGGAGGTCGTCATCGTCGATCAGGCTGCCCTCGGCGCACGGCGCCAGATCGCAAGCCCAGTGGAACTCGACCTCCTCGGTGCACACCACCGCCCAGCCGCCCTCCGCCTTCACCCCACGCATCTCCGCCAGGGCGGCCGGCCGCAGATGGCCCATCCCATTGCAGTGCGGTACTTGGAAGAATCGATTGGCCGCGACGACCGGCCCCAGTCTGACCGGCTCAAACAGCACGTCATAACGCGACTCGCGCCTCGTCACCGCCGACCGCTCGGCGCCAGACGAGGCACGAGTGACATTGTGATGGTCGGTCATTGACCTCCGATTATCGGAACAGCTCGTCGATGATCGGCCAGCCTATCCAGCCTCTGCGTGGTGCACGCCCACCAGGCGGGCGGGCGATGATCTCGGCGTGCGCTACGCCTCGCGCGCCCGCGGGGTGGCGGTGAAAGGTGAGTCCATCCCTGACGTGTCTGCGCGCGGCGGTGTGCCCGGACCACCCGCGCATCAAAACGTTCCACTCATCGTGATTCATGACCGAAAAACGGCCTCTGGTTAAGGCAAGTCGCCCGGGGCGGCCGTCGCGTCGCCGTCCGCTCGGCCGCTCTGCTGGCCCCCATCGTGCCCGCGTCGGCATGGCCCGCTGGCCAACTGTCCGGTGTCATCCCGGCACCGCCCGATTACCACTCTGAGCACCAGACTGCCGTTTTCCGTCGCTTTCGTGCTCAGAGTGCTGATCCGGGCAGAACGAGAGCCCGTGGAGGTCGGGATCAGTGCCGCGGACGGCACCGCCCGAGCGAGCCGCGCCATTTGCAGGCACGAACTTGAGCGGGAGCGACGGGACTCGAACCCGCGACCTCCGGCGTGACAGGCCGGCGCTCTAACCAACTGAGCTACGCCCCCGTGAGGAGGAAATACCAGTATGCCAAGCCCGCCGCGGTGACGCGTGCGCGAGCGCAACTCTGGCTGGGCGCATGGGTTTGAACTCCCCGCAGACGGTCCGATTTGGGGCCGCGCTCAACCCGGCCGTGAGCGCGGGCTCGATGGGATCGACGATGGGGACCCTGGAAGCGGGTCCCCATCGTGATTTAAGGGCCCGCCGTTCCAGGAGATGGGCGTTCAGGCGGTCGACCAGATCAAGGTCATCACGGCCCGGGCGAAGCGCTCGTAACGCTCGGGCGAGAAGCGACGTGCGTCGGTCAGCACCATCCGTCCGGCCTCCTCGCTGAGCCGGAGGATGGTCCGCGCGCAGATCTCCACGTCGATATCGGCCGGGATCCCGGATCGATCGATCGCCCATACCACGAGCTGCTCCAACCGTCCCAACACCTGGGCCCGGTTGGTCTCGACCTGCTGGCGCACGATCGCCGGCGTGCCCTCCGGCGGCAGCAGGATGATCCGCCACGTGTCCGGACGGCTGGCCACCGCGTCGAGGAAGCGGCGAACGCCGGTGGCGAATAGATCCGGTGGATCGCCGTCCCGGGGGACCTGAGGTACGACGGTGGCCAGCTGACCCAGCGCGTAGCGCTCCTCGCGCTCGATCAGGGCCCGGAGCAGGCTGCCGAGGTTGGGGAAGTGGTCGTAGATGACCGGCCGGGTGACGCCGGCCACCTTTGCGACCGCCTCGATCGACACGCCCTCGTAGCCCTGCTCGACGATCAGGCTGAGCGCGGCGTCGAGCAATTGCTCCCGTCGTTTGTCCGGGGGCATCCGCGGGGCGTAACGGCGGCGTGGCTTCGCTGAGGCGTCCGGGGGCGGCTCCGAGGGCATGCGACCGCGGGGAGGCTACCAGGCTGAGCCTCTGAGCTACACGCGTGTAGGTTCGCTGACGGCGCAATTGCCGGTAGGTTCGGGCCATGGTCGCCGTGTTCGACGGTCACAACGACACCATCACCCGCGAGGATCACGCGGACATCGTCACAGGCCATTCGGGGGGGCATCTCGACCTGCCGCGAATGCGCGCCGGCGGGGTCCGCGGGGCGATCTTTGCGGTCTTCACCTCATCGCCGGGGGACGAGGAGGACGTAGTCCCGCGGACCGATGGGGTCGTCGAGTTCGCGCCCGCCGAACCGGTGTCTCAGCCGACCGCGGCGTCGTTCGCGACTCGGGCCGCCGGGCGGCTCCTGGCGCTGGAACGCGCCGGGCACCTACGGGTGGCGCGGAGGATCGGCGACGTCGACGCCGCGCGGGCGGCCGACGGCCCTCCGGTCGCGGTCCTGCATCTGGAGGGCGCCGAGGCGATCGATCCCGGACTCGAGGCGCTGGACCTGTGGTACTCCGCGGGTCTGCGGTCGCTCGGCCCGGTGTGGAGCCGGCCGACGGACTTCGGCCACGGGGTGCCATTCGTGTCGCCGTCGAGTCCGGACACCGGGCCGGGCCTGACGGACGCCGGGCGCGCGCTCGTGCGTCGCTGCGCCGACCTCGGGATCATGATCGACCTCAGCCACCTCAACGAGGCCGGCTTCTGGGATGTGGCCGGCGCTGATGTCGGGCCGCTCGTCGCCAGCCATTCGGCCGCGCATGCCCTGTGCCCGACGTCGCGCAACCTCACCGATCGTCAGCTGGATGCGATCGGGTCGTCCGGCGGGCTGGTGGGGATCGTCTACGCCTGCATGTTCCTGCGCCCCGACTTCGCCGACGACGCCGACACGCCGGTGCGCCTGATCGCCGAGCATGCCCGGTACGTCGCCGACCGGATCGGCGTCGACCATGTGGCGCTCGGATCCGACTTTGACGGCACCACGGTGCCGGCCGAGGTGCGCGACGTGGCTGGGGTCCCGAAGGTCCTCGACGCACTGCGCGCCGTCGGTTTCACTGAGGAGGAGGTCGGCGCGATCGCCTGGGACAACTGGCGGCGCGTGCTCGACGTCTGGTGGCGCTAGGCGTTCGCGTTGGCGCACAGGGCGCATGTCTGCCAGTCAAAGGGCTGGGGCAGGCTGCGCAACTGCCGGTCGTTGTGGCCCCAGCCGCGGTTGACGTGGCGTCCGACGACGAGCGCCGCCACGTGCTCGGCGCCGGCCGCCTTCAACGCCGCCGCCGCGCTCTGCGCGTTGGCTCCTGTCGTCCACGTGTCGTCGATGAGGAGGATCGACCGGCCGGTCAGGTCGCGGAGCGCCTCGTAGCGGCGAGGATTGAACTGGTGCACGGTGGCCGCTGCGTCCGAGCGTCGCAGGAGCCGCTCGTAGCGGGCCCGGACCGGCTCGACCAGGTTGACCAGGTGATGGAGAGGATGGGCGGCGTCGCGATCCGGGCTGCTGGAGGGCACGATCGTGACCAGGCTCAACGCCGGGACGGCGGTGGCGCGCGCCAGGCATGTCTCGTGCAGGGTGAGGTGGCGCCAGAGGACGGCGGCGAGGCCGATCGCGAACCGCCGCGCGAGCGCGCCGTGGAGGCGCTTGTAGCTCACGAGGGCGTGATGGAGTTGCTCGCCAGCGACGCTGTAGGAGATCGGAACCATCGCGTCCAGGAAGCGGCCCCCGTGGACGCATCCGTAGCAGCGGCCGTGGCCGTCGGTGAGGTTGAAGCATTGCGAGCACACGTCCGGGCCGCGCCGCGGGCCGAACATGAAGTTCGCGTACGGCGCGCTTAGCTCCGCGACCGTTGCCATGCCGGTCAGTCCCTTCGGTCGGAGGGCCTACTCGGTGAGGCGGTCGGTGGAATGCAACCGCTCTACCGTCTCGATGATCTGTGCCGCCTCATCCACGACGTGGACGCCGGGGCGGGCAGACAGTTCGCCGGCCCACGGCTGATCGAGCAGACGCCGCAGCAGAAAGACCGGGCGTCCGTGCGCCAGCGCGCGGCGGGCCTGGACTCGGGCGCCGCTGCGCACCGATGCCTCGATGATCACCGTGCCCAAGGTCAGCCCGGACATGACCGCGTTGCGTTGTGGGAACGTCTCCCGGGTCGGCGGCGTGTCCGGCCAGAACTGCGAGACGACGGCGCAGGACCGGCCGATCTCCTCCTGGAGGCCGGCGTTCTCCGGCGGATAGCTGTGGTGCAGGCCGGTGCCGATCACGGCCACGGTCCGGCCCCCCGCCGTGAGCGCCGAACGGTGGGCCGCGGCGTCGATCCCGCTGGCCAGTCCGGAGACGACGCTGAATCCGGCCTGGGCGAGGCCGGCGGCGAGCCGCCCGGCCGTCGCGAGGCCCGCGGTCGATGCCCGTCTCGAGCCGATGACGGAGACCGAGCGCTCGTCGCCCGGATCGAGCGCCCCGACGATGAACAGGACCGGCGGCCGGTCGTGCACCTGGCGGAGGTTCTGGGGATAGCCGGCGTCGAGAACGGTCAGCACCGTCATGCCGGCGCCGATCCAGCGGGCGAGGTCGCGCTGAGCCTGACCCAGGATCGGGCTCGGATCCTCGGCCAGCAGGCTGACCTGGGCCCCGTCATGAGTGGTCTCCTCCCGCAGCACGGCGAGCGCGCTCCGGCTGGACTCCACCAACTCGGCGTACTCAGACGGCCTCCGGCGCGCCATGCGCAGCAGCGCGATCAGTGCGGCGTTTTCGCCGGGCTCGGCCACTGGCCGGCGCGCGGGTCCGTCAGCTGTGGGGATCGGCTGGCTTCTCGTCCGGCCGGCCCGGCTGGTGGGCGAACTCGTGCTCGCCTGGCGTGGCGCTCGTACCGCTGTCGGCCTGCTGCTCTGGCGTGCCGGCCTCGGCCGGCTGCGGTGACGCGCTGGTATCCGCCGACTGGTCTGGAACCGGCAGGGACGCCTCGTGGCCGAACTCGTGACCGTCGGCGACTGGCTCGGCGGCGTGGTCGCCGAACTGGTGGCCGTTGGTGGTCGGCTCGGTGGCGTTGCTGACGGACTGGTCCTCGCTCGCGACCGACTGGGTCGTCTCGTGGGCGAACTGGTGCTCCACCGGCGGCGGCTCGTATGCGTGGCCGTTGTCGGCACCGAGCTCGTCGTGGTGGTCCGAGTGCTCACCATTGATCGCCGCCCGGAAGTCCCGGAGTCCTTTGCCGAGCTGGCGCCCCACCTCCGGCAGACGCTTGGGCCCCAGAACGAGCAGCGCGATCACCAGTACGAACAGCAGGTGGGTGGGCTGCATGATGTCGCCGATCATTTACTAGCCAGAGTACCGGCTCTGCTCGTTCGCGCCAGTTCTTCGGGCAAAGTGCCGCTTCTGAAGGGG
>JBPYFQ010000248.1:0-8166 GCA_051985625.1 Solirubrobacteraceae bacterium | reverse complement strand
CGACCACCACGTCATAGCGTTCCGTCATCCCGCCACCCCCAGGTAGGACCAGTCCTTGTGCAGCCGTGTCGCCAGCGGCGAGTTGAAGTCGATCTCCTGCCAGGCGCCGGGCCCGGCCGCGCCTGGGGCCACGAAGTCGCTGTAGAACGCCTCGCAGGCCAGCGCCCGGGCCACCTGGAACTCCGGGGTCAGCTCCACCTCCGACAGCGCCGCGGCCCCCGGCGCCACGAAGTCGCTGTAGAACGCCTCGCAGGCCAGCGCCCGGGCCAGCTGGAACTCGGGCGTCAGCTCCACCTCCGCCAAGCCCTCGACGCCGCGCGTCGCCGGCTCGGACAGGGCGCCAAAGGCGGCGACGATTCCCCCCCGGTCGTTGTCCGGCATCCGGGCCAGCAGCGCGTCGACGTACACCTCGGCGCCGGTCCGCTCGCATCCGGGCACGATCAGCTCGCACACCGTCCGCACCAGCTCCGCCTGCCGCTCGTCCAGCACGCGCATCACAGCGCCGCCCCCGCGGTGGCTGGGGCGCCGGAGGGCGGGCCGGTTCGAATCAGGTCGGCCGCCTTCTCGGCGATCATGATCACGGTCGCGTTCGTGTTGGCCCGGGTGATCTCCGGCATGACTGAGGCATCGGCGATCCGGAGCCCCTCGCAGCCGTAGACCCGGAGTTGCGGGTCGACCACCGCGCCCATCGGGCAGGTGGAGGTGGGGTGGAACACGGTCATCCCCTCCTGCCGGGCGAACGCCATCAGGTCCTCCTCGGAGTCCGACGCCGGAACCCGGAAGGGCTGGTCGATCACGGCCCGGAGCGCTGGCTGCTCGGCCATCTCCAGCGCCATGCGCAGGCCGGCGAGCATGCTCGCCCGGTCCTCCTCGGTGGTCAGGAAGTTGCAGACCACTCGCGGCTTGGCCAGCGGCATGGGGGAGCGGAGCATCACCCGGCCGCGGCCGGTCGGCTTGATAACCACGGGGCCGTAGGCCATGCCCGGGCCCTCGGGCGCTGTCAAACCTCCGTCGTACAGCATCCCGGGGGCGAAGTGGAACTCGACGTCCGGCGCCTCGACGCCGCTGCGCGCCCGGAAGAACCCGGCGCCCTCGGGGATGTTGGACGTGAGCGGCCCGCGCCCCTCGGTCTCGAACAGGGCGAAGTTCTCCGGGCTGGGGGCGTCGAACAGCGACGGCCCGGCGGTGGTGTAGTTGAGGTTGACCATGCAGTGGTCCTGGAGGTTGTGGCCCACCGGCAGCGCCTCGCGGATCTCGATCCCCATCGGCGCCAGCAGATCTTCCGGGCCGATCCCGGACAGCATGAGCAGCTGCGGCGAGTAGTAGGCCCCGGCCGACAGGATCACCTCGCGCTCGGCCCGGACCTGCCGCACCTCGTCCAGGCGGGAGATCTCGACGCCCGTGGCGCGCGCGCCGTCGAAGACGATTCGGGTCGCGTAGGCATGGGTCAGCACAACGAGATTGGGCCGTGACCGGACCGGGTGCAGAAACGCGTCGGCCGTGCTCACGCGCCGGCCGTCCCGCTGGGTCAGCTGGAACCGCCCGACCCCTTCTTGGCGGGCGCCGTTGAAGTCCGGGTTGAGCTCGTGCCCGGCCTGGTGCGCGGCCTCGATCATCGCGTCGACGAGGGGGTGCATGGAACGGCTCTCCGACACGGTGAGCGGGCCGCCGACGCCGTGGAACCGATCCTCGCCCCGCTCGTTGTCCTCCGAGCGCCGGAAGTACGGCAGCACGTCGTCGTATCCCCACCCGGTACATCCGGCCTCGGCCCAGGCCTCGTAGTCCAGGCGGTTGCCCCGCACGTAGATCATGGCGTTGATCGAGCTGCAGCCGCCCAACATCCGGCCCCGCGGGAGGTAGAGGCGGCGGCCGTCCATCCCGGGCTCAGGATCGCCGAACAGGTCCCAGTCGAGCTCGGTCTTGAACATGATCGGGAAGATGGCCGGGATCCGGATCTCCGGCGCGGTGTCCTCGCCGCCGGCCTCCAGCACCGCCACGCGCACGTCCGGGTCCTCGCTCAGCCGGGCCGCCAGGACGCACCCGGCGCTGCCGGCACCGACGATGACGTAGTCGAAGACCTCATCCATCGCGGATCACCACCTTCATCACCTCGGTCGGATTGCTCATCGCAAAGCGCAGCGCCTCCGGCGCTTGCGCCAGCGGGAACTCGTGGCTGACGAGCCGGGCCAGCGCGACGGCATGGCGCTCCACCAGGGACACCGCCTCGGCGAACTCGCCGGGCTGGCAGCAGCTGACCCCGAGCAGGTCGAGCTCCTTCTCGGTCAGGCTGCCGATCCGCAGCGAGACCTCGTCCGGCGACATGCCGACCTGGACTGCCCGCCCGGCCGAGGCGACCATCTCCACCATCGCCCGGACCGCGGCCGGGACGCCGGTGGCGTCGACGACGACCGGCGGCCCGCCATCGCCGGCCCAGTCTCGCGCCTGGGCCACCACCGCATCGGCGTCGGTCCAGCGCAGCGTGTCCGACGCGCCGTTGGCCCGGGCCGTCTCCAGCCGGCTGTCTTGGAGGTCGACGACCAGGACGGACGCGCCGCGCTCGTCCGCCGCCAGCGCCAGGCACTGGCCGATCGGCCCGGCGCCCAGCACCACGACCCGCTCGCCGGGCTCGATCCGCGCCCGGTGCACCGCGTGCACCGCGACCGACAGCGGCTCGGCCATCGCCGCCACGGCGGGTTCGGCCACGGCCGTCGGATACACCAATGAATCGGGGAGCGTGAGCAACTCCTGCATGCCCCCGTCTGTATGGATCCCGACCAGCCGGAAGTCGTCGCACGCATTCGGGCGCCCCACACGGCACGGGTAGCAGCGTCCGCACGAGCGAATCGGGAGCATCGCCACCCGCTCGCCGGCTGCCAGATCGGTCCGGCAATCCGGGCCGACCGAGACGATCGTCGCGCCCACCTCGTGGCCGAGGACGCGGGGGAACTGCGAGCCGCCGGCCGCGTCCGACATGTGGCCGGAGAACAGGCTGTAGTCCGACCCGCAGATGCCGACCGCCTCGGGATGGACGACGACCTCGCCGGATCCGGGCTCCGGCGGCTCGGGCCGGTCGACGACGCGCATCGAGCCGACCCGCTCGGCGACCGCCGCGCGCATCGAGCTAGCCCCACATCTCGGCGGCCGTCTCGACGACCAGTTGCAGCTTGGCCGCCTGCTCGTCGTAGCTGAGGACGTTGCCCTCCACCGTGGAGGAGAACCCGCACTGGGGGGAGAGACAGAGCTGCTCGATCGGCACGATCCGCGCGGCCTCCTCGATCCGCCGCTTCAGGTCGTCGCGGCTCTCCAGTGCGCCGCGCTTGGTGGTGACCAGCCCCAGGACGACCATCTTCCCGGGCGGCACGAACCGCAGCGGCTCGAAGCCGCCGGACCGGGCGTCGTCGTACTCCAGGAAGAAGCCGTCGACCTCCAGGCCGCCGAACAGGACCTCGGCCACGTAGTCGTAGCCGCCCTCGGCCGCCCACGACGACCGGAAGTTGCCCCGGCACATGTGGGTGGTGACGGTGAGCCCCCGCGGGCGGCCGGCCAGCGCCGCGTTGATGTTGCGCACGTAGGTCTCGTGGAGGTGCTCGGCATCGTCGCCGCGGGCGGCCAGCGCGGCCCGCTGCTCCGGATCGTTGAGATAGGCCAGCGTGGTGTCGTCGAGCTGGAGGTACTCGCAGCCCAGCGCGGCCAGGCTGCGGATCTCGTCGGCGTAGGCAGCGGCCAGGTCGGCCCAGAACGGCTCCAGGTCCGGGTAGACGGCCGGGTCGATGGCGGCCCGCCCACCGCGGTAATGGACCATGTTGGGAGAGGGGATGGTCAGCTTCGGAGTCACTCCGTCCCCGGTCACGCCCTGCAGGAAGCCGAAGTCGTCGGCGAAGATCGGGTGCTCCAGGCGCACCGGGGCCGTGATGGCGATCGCCGCCGGGCGGAAGTCGATCGTCCCGTCGGCGTTGCGGAACCGGACCTGGATGTCGCCTTCGGTCCTGTCGATGCCGCCCAGCTGGTAGATGAAGTCCATGTGCCAGGAGGCGCGGCGCAGCTCCCCGTCGGTCGCGGACTGCAGCCCGACGTCGCGCTGCATGGCCACGATCCGGCGGATCTCCTCGTCCTCGATGGCCCGCAGCTCCTCGCCGGTCAACCGCCCGGCCGCGTGCTCATCCCGGGCGGTGAGCAGGCGCGCCGGCCGGAGCAGGCTGCCGACGTGGTCGGCGCGGAACGGCGGCGTGGTGCGCCGTCCGGAGGCGACGTGGGCGGCTGCCGGTCCGCCGGTCATCCGCCGGCCGGCAGGCGCTCGTTGACGGCCGGGGCGTCGTTGGACCCCCCGCGCAGCAGGTACGCCGAGTGCAGGAGCTCCGGCTTCTCGCGCAGCTCCTTGGCCTCGCCGGAGTACTGCACCCGTCCGCCCTCCATCACGTAGGCGCGGTTGGACATCCCCAGCGCGACAGTGGCGAACTGCTCAATCAGCAGCACCCCGATCCCGGCCTCGGTGACCTGCTTGATGGTGGGGATGAGCCGCTGTACGACGACCGGGGCGAGGCCGAGCGAGAGCTCGTCGATGATGACGAACTTCGGCTCGGAGACCAGCGCCTGGGCCAGGACCACCATCTGCTGCTCGCCGCCGGACAGGGCGCGGGCCTGGGTGGTGAGCCGCTTCTCCAGCTCCGGGAACAGCTCCAGCGCGCGCGCCCGGCCGGCCTTGGCCTGGCCGCCGGGCAGCGAGTAGGTGGCGATGCGGAGGTTGTCCTCAACGGTCAGTTCGGGCAGCAGCCGCCGTCCCTCGGGGACGATCGCCACACCGGCCCGGCGGATCAGCTCCGGACGCCGCCCGGCCAGGCTGCGCTCGCCGAGCATGACCTCGCCCGACGTGAGCGGCAGCACGCCTCCGACGGCGAGCACCATGCTGGACTTGCCGGCGCCGTTGGGACCCAGCAGAGCGGTCACCTCGCCCGGAGCGATGTCGATCGACACGCCGCGCACCACGGCCCGCCCGCCGCGGGACAGGACGAGCTTGCGCAGGCTCAGCCTTTCAGGTTGGGTCTCCACCTGGGTTTCAGCCTGGGTTTCCGCTCGGGGCTCAGACGGCGTGCTCATGCCACCTCCTCGGTGCCCAGGTACGCCCGCACCACCCGCTCGTCGCGCAGCACCTCGGCCGTGGGGCCCGAGGTGATCAGCTTGCCGAAGTCCAGGACGGCGGTGCGGGTGCAGCACCCGGAGACGAGGCTCATGTCATGGTCGACCAGGATGACCATCGCGCCGGTGTGGTCGGGGATGCTGCGGATGACCTCGCCCAGATGGGCGGTCTCCTCGTCGGGCAGGCCCGCGGCGGGCTCGTCGAGCAGGACGAGGCGGGGCTTGCCGACGATGGCGCGTGCGACCTCCACCAGCCGTCGCTGACCACTGCCCAGCGTGCTCACCTTGGCGTAGGCGACCGAGTCCAGGCCGACGATCGAGATCGCGCCCAGGACGTCCTCGCGCCGGGTAGCGCGGCTCAGCTTGGAGTGCTCGTGGACCATGCTGACGTTGTCGTACGCCGACAGCTGGTCGATCGCCTGCTCGGTCTGGAACGTCCGGCGCAGGCCCCAGCGGGCGCGCCGGAAGTGGGCCAGCGAGAGCAGGTTCTCGTCGAACGCCTGCACGGTTCCGCCGGAGGGACGGACGAATCCGCTCAGGACGTTGAAGAACGTTGTCTTGCCGGCGCCGTTGGGGCCGATCAGACCGCAGGTCCCTTCCTCGAAGCTGACGTCCATGCCGTCCAGCGAGGTCACGCCGCCGAATCGCACGGTGAGGCCCTTGACCTCGATCATGGCGCGGCCTCCTCGCGGGCCGGCGCCCGCCGCCCCAGTCCGCCGATCTTCCGGCCCAGGCGGGCGATGTCCCTGGGCAACTGGTCGACGATCCCGGTGGGAGCGGTGGTCAGGACCTGCAGGACGCCGATGCCGAACAGGATCGTGAGCCAGTCCGGCGACAACCCGATGTTGTTGAGGATGGCCGGCAGCAACTGCAGGAGCAGCCCGGCTACGATCGCCCCCCAGATGCTGTAGGCGCCGCCCATCAGCACCACGGCCAGCAGCGTGATCGAGTCCTGCGTCCGGAAATCGATCGAGTACAGGTAGCGGACCGCCCCGGCCAGAACGCCGCCGGCCACGCCGGTGACGAACGAGGCCAGGGCGAATGCCCACAGCTTGTACAGAGTCGTGTTGATCCCGGCGGCCAGCGCCGCGGGCTCGGATTGGCGGATCGCCGCCCACGCGCGTCCCGGGCGGCCGCGCACGTGCACCAGCACCAGGAGGAACATGATCACGCCGACGATCACCGAGTAGCGGAAGTAGGCGGGGTCGGTCTGGGCGATCCCCGGGCGGCGGATGGCGGGGATGTGGACCTGACTGCCGTTATAGCCGGTGAAGCCGTGGCCGCCGTTGGGGAAGTTGATCGACGCCAGCACCACGGTGATGGCGCCGGCCAGCATGAGCGTGATCAGGGCCAGGTAGAGGCCGCGCATACGCAGTGCCGGCAGGCCGACCAGAGTGCCCAGCACCATGGTGATCACGCCGGAGGCCAGCAGGACCACCTCGTAGGGCAGGCCGGTACCGAACAGCAGCCGCGCCGCCACCCAGGCGCCGATCGCCAGCACCGCCGCCTGGCCGAGCGAGACGAGGCCGACGCGCCCCACCAGCACCCCCAGCCCGAGCGCGACGACCGAGTAGATCGCCACCTGGGTCATGGCGTCGATGTAGTACAGGCTGAGGACCTGTGGCAGCACGATCAGCACGGCCAGGATCAGCACCGCAATGACCACGGTGCGGATGAGCAGGTCCCGGTCGAACCGCGCCGGCGCCGGTGGCGGCGCGGCTCGGTCGGTGGTCCCGGTGGCCTCGGCAGTTTCGGCGGCCACTAGTGGTCCCTCACGTGGGTGCGGTCGCACCGAGAGGCGCGACTGGTGGATGCCAGGCAAGGACGCAGGAGCCGACGTGTGGCAGCGCCACACGAGGCTCCGAGGACACAGCCTGGGGCCGCCAGGCGTGCCTCGAATGCGAGCGTATCCGCGCGAGGGGCCACTAGAACTCCTGGCGGGCCAACGACAGCACGCGCCGGCGGTTGAGGATGAGCAGCGCGATCGCCGCCAGCACGAACGGGGTCATGTCCCGGTAGTTGGTCACCGCGTTGATGGGCGTCAGAGCGGCGTCGACGACGCCGATAACGATCGCCGCGATGAACGTGATCACGATCGAACTGAGGCGAGCGATGAGCGCCGCCGCCAGCGACGAGATGACCAGGAAGGTCAGGGTGGTGGCGTCCAGTGCCACCAGGTCGGCCAACAGGATCCCGGCGATGCCGGCCAGCACGCCGCAGCCGAACCAGGCGGCGGCCTCGACGCGGCGCACGGGCACCCCCAGGGTGGCGGTGATCTCCCGGTCGTTGGCCATCGCCCGCATCGCGGTCCCGAGCTTGGTGAAGCGCAAGAACACGGTCGTGACGACCGCGATCGCCACCCCCACGGCCAGTCCGATGACGTCCGTCGTCGTCACCTGGACCTGGCCGATCATGAACCCGTGGTTGTCGGTGGGCAACGTGATGGCCCGCGAGGCGCCACCGCTCGACGTCCACAGGAGATCCATCACGCCCAGCAGGATGAGCGTCAGCCCCAGGGTGGCGGTCATCTTGACCAGCGGGTCCCGGCGCGCCAGCGGCGGGCCGAAAATCATCCCGTAGGCCAAGGTGATCGCCCCGGCAAACAGAACGCAGATCAGATAGGCCAGCCACTGGTTCATCCCGGAGTGGTTGATGAGCTGCCACGCGATCAAGGCGCCGAACGCCCCCACGGCACCGAAGGACAGGTTGAGCACGCCCGTCGTCCGGAACAGAACGACGATGCCCACGCCGGACAGGGCGTAGATACCGCCGAGCGCCAGTCCGGTGACCAGGAAGGGCTGCTCGTCCTGCCAGCTCGGCAGCGACAACGCCATGAGAAGCAGCGAGTGCATGGCGTTCAGCGCCTCGATCGCATGGTCGTCATCAGCCTCCTGGGTTGATCCCGGCCGCCTTGGCGGCGGCGCGGTACTGCGCGATCTGCGGGTCAGCGCTCGAGATCGCCGTGCAGCCCTGAGCCGTCACCATCTTCCCATTCGACGGCGTCGTTGTGTAGTCGACGTTGTTGGGGATGTG
>JBPYFQ010000247.1:0-5721 GCA_051985625.1 Solirubrobacteraceae bacterium | reverse complement strand
GGGGGCAACCACCCCCTACGGACGCAGGGTCAGGCCGAAGAACGTCAGCAGGCTCAGCCCCACGAACAGGACGCCGTTGCACCACGCCAGCACGCGGAACCACCCGCCGCGGGCGTAGTAGGCGACGGCGACGAGCGCCGGGAACGCCGTGATGAGCATCCGCGGGTTGGGCGGGACCTCGGAGGAGGTGACGGCCAGGAAGCTGACCGCCGCGGTCCAGGCCAGCGCCTCGATCGAGATGTTGCGCCGGCGGAACCAGACCAGCACGAGCATGATCGTCAGCAGCACCGCGCCGATCAGGCCGATGACGTGGTTGAGGTTGATCGTCGGCTGGTTGAAGTGGGTGAAGGAGATCTCGTGGGCGAGCTTCTGGGCCAGGTGCCAGAGGGAGAGCAGGCTGCTGTGCTCGCTCCACCCGTGGTGCTGGGCGATGTACGTGGCCAGTGGGGTGCCGGTCCAGCGCCACAGGAACAGCATGAACGCGCCCACGCCGGTGACCGACAGCAGCGGGGCCGCCAGGCTGCGGCGCGCCGACGGGCTGCGCCAGCCGGAGCGGCGGATCTCGCACGCCGCGGAGACGAGGCAGACCGGGGCGAGCACCAGCCCCACCGGCTGCACGGCGGTGCCGAAGCCGGCCAGGATCCCGGCCAGCACCCAGCGCCGGCGCTCGAGCGCGTAGATGCAACCCGCCGCCAGCGGCAGCATGATCCCCTCGGAGTAGGCCATCGAGAAGACGACCGCCCCCGGGAAGATCACGAACAGGATCGTGGCCCGGCGGGCCGTATCGCGGTCGAACCAGCCCTCGGCGAGCCGGTGGACGAGGATCGTGCAGATCAGCCCGCCCACGCCGGAGATGATCACGCCGGCGATGGACGCCGACAGGATCAGCTGATGGGGGGCGAACAGCAGGACGACGTGCTCGAGCGGCCAGATGGCCAGCGGGTACAGGGGGAAGAAGCCAAGCGTCGTCTGGGCGTAGGAGATGTGGGACGGGTAGCCCTTGTTGGCCAGCTCGCGGTACCAGAAGCCGTCCCAGTTCGACAGCTCGTTCTGGAACGGGGCATGCCCGAACCGGCTCTGCAGGTAGGCGGCCACCAGCAGCGCGATGCGCGCCGACAGGTACACGACGGCGATCCACAGCAGCTCCTGCCGGGCGGCGACCGACAGCCGCGAGCGCACGCGCGCCCGGGTCCGGACGCGCGGATGGTCGATCGCGACGGCTCCGGACGGCGAGACGTCGAGGTCGTCGAAGCCGGTCAGCCCCAGGCGGTCTTCGCGGAGCGGCTCGGTTGCCTTAGATGTGGTGTCCACGGCGGGCGAGTTTAGGTAGCAGCGGGTAAGAGCGTCGTATGTCCCTAACCATCTACCAATCCAAGCGGATTCGAAATCCTCCCATGAGACCCTGCCTGGAGGTGCCGCAGCCCACCGAGCCGAGCACTCCGGTGATCCCGGACGCTCCGGTGCCCCCGGCCGTCCCGGATCCCGGTACGCCCGCGGACCCGGAGGAGCCGGCGACGGTGCCCGACCCGGTGGAGCCGGCGACGCCGGTCATCCCGGAGCCCCAGCCGGATCAGGAATAGCCGTCCGGGGTCACCCGGCCGCCCCGGCCGCCACCCGGCGGCGCGTCACCCGCCCCGGCCGCCACCCGGCGGCGCGTCACCCGCCGCGGCCGCCACCCGGCGGCGCGTCACCCGCCGCGGGCGCCACCGGCGGCCGCCGCGGCGCCGAGCGTCAGCAGGATGGCGTCGGCGAGCAGCTGCGGATCGCGCTGAGGCAGGAGGTGCCCGGCCCGGTCGGAGACGACCAGCCGGGCTCCCCTGATCTGCTCGGACAGCACGGAGGCCGCGTGCAGCGGGACGACCCGGTCGTGCGCGCCGGCCACGATCATCGTCGGCGCGGTGATCGATCCCAGCCGGCGTTCCAGGTCGGGGAGCTCGCGGACGAACGTGCGCTGCTCGCTGGCGTACGCGCGCCAGGCGCCGGGCCGCAGCGCCGCCTGCCCGACGCCAACCAGGTAGCTCTCCGCGATGCCCGTGCCGGCCGATATCCGGCGGCGCAGCCACGGGATCGTGAGCCCCAGGCCGACGCCGGCCATCGCCACGCCACTGGCGATCTCGCCGATCAGCGGGGCGGCCAGCCAGCGGTCGATCGGGTACAGCGCGGCCTGGTTGGCCGCCGGGGCGGCGAGCACGAGGGCGGTCACCCGTTCCGGCCGGGTCGCCGCCAGCCAGGCGGCGATCGCTCCGCCGAGGCTGTGGCCGACGACCACGGCGGCCGGGATCTGGCGGGCATCGAGCGCCGCCAGGGCCGCCCGGGCGTTGCCCTCCAGATCGGCGGCGCGGTGGACCCCGTCCCAGCCGGGGCGGTTGATCGCGATCGGCGTCGCCCGCGCCCCCAGCCGCTGGGCCACGCCGTCCCAGTCGGCGGCGCTTCCCGGCTGTCCGTGCAGCAGCAGGACGGCGGGCGGTCCCGATCCGTTGCGGGCGCCGGTGCCGTCCTGTGTCACTGCGCCCATTCGCGGCCTGCATGCTAGCTGTCAGACCCGCTTCCGGCGCGCTGACACCTACGGCGACAGGTCATACTAGGTCTGTGACGTCAGCGCTCCTATCCGAGGCGCTCGCGCCGCTCCGCGCGGACCCACGCCGTGCCGCAATCATGCTCGACATCGACGGAACACTCGCGCCGATCGTCGACAACGCGGCCGACGCCCACGTGCCCGAATCGACCCGCCAGCTGATGATCGCGGTTGCCCGCAGCTACGGGTTGGTGGCGTGCGTCAGTGGCCGGCGGGCCTCCGAGGCGCGCGCGATGGTCTCGATCGGCTCGATCAGCTACGTCGGCTCGCACGGCATCGAGTTGCTGCGCGCCGGCTGGACCGAGGCCGTCCTCGACCCCGACGCGGCGGACTGGGTGCGCCGGATCCACGAGTTCGGACGCGAGTCCGACACCGCCGACACCCGCCGCCATCGCGTCCGCCTGGAGGACAAGGGGCCGATCGTCGCCTTCCATTGGCGGGGCGCCCCGAACGAGGAGGCCGCCCGGGCGGCGATCGACGCCATCGCCGAGCGAGCCCAGGCCGCTGGACTGCGCACGCACTGGGGACGCAAGGTGCTGGAGGTCCGCCCGCCGATCAAGATCGACAAGGGGGCTGGGGTGACGCGGCTGCTCAAGGAGGTCGGCCCGGACATCCAGATCGCTCTGTACATCGGTGACGACACGACCGATCTCGACGCGTTCCGGGCGCTCACCGGGCTGGTCGAGGAGGGGCGGCTGGTCAAGGCCATCCGCGTCGGCGTCGAATCGGAGGAAGGGCCCTCGGAGATCACCGCGGAAGCCGACACCATCGTCGACGGCCCGGAGGGCGTGCGCCGGCTGCTGACGATGCTCAGCGGCACATGACGCCCGGTGCGCTTCGCTGACTTTCTGCGCACCACCGTTCTGATCAGCGCGGCCGCCGCCACGGCGCTCGCGGCGGTCACGGTGGCTGGAGCGGTCTCCAGCGGAGACAGCCTGGTGGTCCTCGTGGCGGCCGGATGGTGGATCGCGTCGGCTTTGATCGGACTGTGGCTGGGGCGCCGGGGCGAGACGTCGCCCCCCATCGCCACGCTGCTGGCGGGCGCCCGGACGCAGGCGTCGCTGCCGGAGGTCAACCCCTCGCTGACCGTGCTCAACCGGCTGTGGCCGCTGCTGCTGTCGACGCTGGCGGCGGGCGCGCTCGGCGTCATCCTGCCCCAGGTGCCGGCCATCGCGACCGGCTTCGCCATCATCTGGTCGCTGGCCTGGCGCCGGCAGGCCTCGGCGGTGACGGCGATCGAGGAGCGCGACGGAGCGCGGTTCTACATCGACCGCACCTCCCCGCTCAAACCGATCCGGCTGGTGCGCACGCCCGGCTTTCGCACCAACCTGCGCGAGCTCAACGGCGCCTCGGCGGGCCGCCCGACCCGGCGCCAGGCCTGACCCGGGTGCCGCCACCCCCGGTCCTGATCGTGTCCGTGGGCGCGACCACGGGGTGGCGGGCGGCGGCCCGGGAGCTGACCGGCGCCTTCGCCCGGGCCGGCGCGCCCGTCGTGACGGTCGAGGCGGGGCCGGTGCCCGACGTGCGGACGTTCATGCTGACCGATCTCGTGCAGGCGCTGGCGGCCCGGCGAGCGGCCGCCCGTGCCATCGCCCGCGTCCGACCGGCGGTGGTCGTCTACTGCTCGCTGACGGCGGCGCTGCTCTGGCCCCAGCCGGGCGTCATCTGGCTGGACACGATCGCCGCCGAGAATCGGCCGGGGCGCCACGGCGTCTGGCAGCGGGTGGTCGAGCGCCGCCGGCTGGCCGAGGCCCCGCTGCTGCTCACGATGGCGCCGACCTCGCTGGCGCCGCTGCGCGGGGGGCGACACGCCGACGCGGTCGAGGTCCCGGTGGCCGTCCAGCCCTCTGGACCGCCGGCGCCCGAACGCGACATCGACGTGCTCGCCTACGCGGCCGATCCGGTCAAGCGCCGTCTGGACTTCATCCTCGACGCCTGGGGGCGGGCGCGGCGCAGCGGCGAGACGCTGCTGGTCAGCGGGATCGACCGTCCCGATCCGCCCCCGGGCGTGCGCTTTCTGGGCCGGGTGGCGCCGGACGAGTACCGGGCGCTCCTGCGGCGCACCCGGGTCTTCCTGGCCGCGCCCCGGCGCGAGGACTTCGGCATCGGCGCCCTGGAGGCGCTGGCCGACGGCGCGATGCTGGTGACCACCCCGGCGGTGGGGCCGTACCCGGCCCTGGGCCTGGCGCGGCAACTCGATCCGCGGCTGGTGTCCGACGACCCGGCGCCGGCCCTGCGCGCCGCCCTCGACGCGCCGGTCCCGGATTACGCGCCGCGGGCGGCGGCGCTGGTGGCGCCCTACAGCCGGGAGGCCGTGACGCTAACCGTCAGCGAACGCGTGCTCCCCCGTTTGCTGCCAGGATTCAGTCCGTGAGTCTCCTGGCCTCGATCCCCAGCCCTGTGTCGAACGGGTTCTACATCGGCCCGTTGTTCTTCCACGCATACGGGATCGCCTACGTGTTCGCCGTGGCCGCGGCGATCTACGTCTCGCGGTGGCGCTGGGCGCGGGTAGGCGGCGATCCGGATCTCTGCTACGAGATCGCCATGTGGGCGTTCCCCGCCGGTCTGATCGGCGGGCGGATCTACTTCGACATCACCACTCCGAGCCAGATCCCGCCCCACTGGTGGGGGGTGTTCGCGATCTGGCAGGGCGGATTGGGGATCTGGGGCGGGATCGCCGCGGGCGCCGCCGTCGGCCTGCTCGTCGCCCGCCGGCGGCTGGAGCACGCCGACCTGCTCCGGCTGATGGACGCGGTGGCCCCGGGGCTGCTCGCCGCCCAGGCCATCGGCCGGATCGGCAACTACTTCAACCAGGAGCTGTTCGGGGCGCCCTCGTCGCTGCCCTGGGCGCTGCGGATCTCTCCGGCCCACCGCCCGCCCGGGTATCTGCACGTTGCCACGTTCGAGCCGACGTTCCTGTACGAGCTCATCTGGAACGTGCTGCTGATGGTGTTCCTCATTTGGCTGGGCAACCGCCGCCGGATCCGCGCTCCCGGGCTGTTCGCCCTCTACGTGGCCGGCTACTCCGGGTTCCGCGTGTTCGAGGAGACCCAGCGGATCGACTACTCCAACCACTTCCTGGGGCTGCGCGTCAACTTCTTCATCGCGGCCATCCTCTGCCTGGTCGGCCTGCTGTGGTTCGTCGC
>JBPYFQ010000246.1:0-38967 GCA_051985625.1 Solirubrobacteraceae bacterium | reverse complement strand
CGGCCGGCGTCACGGCGGACTTCAACCGCAACGTGCTCCGGGTCATCAACCGGTCCCTCGACGCTGACTTCAAGCCTGAGGCGTTCGAGCACGTGGCGCGCTGGGAGGCGGAGCCCGCATGGATCGAGATGTGGCTGCGCGCTCGTGACCCCCAAGTGGTGCACGTGCGCGCCATCGACCTCACCGTCGGGTTCGGTGCGGGCGAGGAGCTGCGCACCGAGATCAGCGCCAAGTTCACGCGGGACCGCGTCGCCGCCGACCTGGAGGCCTCGGGGCTGGAGCTGGAGCGCTTCTACACCGACGCCGAGAACCTGTACAGCGTGACGATGGCGCGGCCTGCGGCGGCCGCGTAGGGTCCCGCGGGCGATGCAGATCTCGGGGAGCAGCGCGCTCGTCGCCGGAGGCGCGTCCGGCCTGGGCGAGGCGACCGTACGGCACCTGCACGAGGCCGGCGCGCGCGTCGTGATCGCCGACCGCGACGAGGAGCGCGGCGAGCGGCTGGCGGCGGCCCTGGGTGAGCGCGTCACGTTCGTCGCCGCCGACGTCACCGTCCCGGCGGCGGTGGAGCGCGCCGTGGAGGCGGCCGGCGGCCTGCGCATCTCGGTCTGCTGTGCCGGGATCGGCTGGGGCGAGCGCACCGCCGGGCGGCGCGGGCCTCATGACCTGGAAGCATTCCAGAGAGTCATCTCGGTCAACCTGATCGGCACGTTCAACGTGCTGCGCCTGGCCGCCGCCGCCATGGCCGGCAACGTCCCCGGCGACGGCGGCGAGCGCGGGGTGTGCATCAACACCGCGTCGATCGCCGCCTTCGACGGGCAGATCGGCCAGGTGGCCTACGCGGCCTCCAAGGGCGGGATCGTGGGGCTGACGCTGCCCGCGGCGCGAGACCTGGCCGCGTCCGGGATCCGCGTGTGCACGATCGCCCCGGGCACGTTCGAGACCCCCCTGCTCAGTGGCCTGTCCGAGGAGACGCGGGCTGTCCTGGGCGAGGCCGTCCCGTTCCCGTCCCGCCTGGGCCACCCGGCCGAGTTCGCCAGCCTCGCCGGCCACATCATCGAGAACCAGATGCTCAACGGCGAGGTCATCCGGCTCGACGGGGCGCTCCGAATGCCGCCCCGCTGACGCCGCTGACGCTGACTGGTTACAGACGCTCCACCAGCATCGCCTGCCCCATCCCGCCGGCGACGCACATCGACTCGATCCCGTAGCGGCCGTTGCGGGCCCGCAGGCCGTTGAGCAGCGTGGTCATGATCCGCGCGCCGGTCATGCCGAATGGATGGCCGAGCGCGATGGCCCCGCCGAACGGGTTGAGCTGCTCGTCGTCGATGCCGAGCTCGGACTTGCAGGGCACGATCTGCGCGGCGAACGCCTCGTTGATCTCGACGATGTCGATGTCCTCGATCTTCTTGCCGGTCTGCTCCAGCAGGGCCCGGATCGCCGGGATGGGGCCCAGGCCCATGATCTCCGGGCGGATGGCGGCCACGGTCGAGGCCACGATCCGGGCCACCGGCGCCAGGCCCAGCCGCGAGGCCTTCTCCTCGGACATGATCAGCACGGCGGCGGCGCCGTCGTTGAGCGGACAGGAGTTGCCCGCGGTGACCGTCCCGTCGGGCTTGAAGGCCGGCTTGAGCTTGCCCAGGACCTCCATCGTCGTGCCGGGCCGCGGCCCGTCATCACGGCTGACCACCGCCTCGGGGAGCTCCACCGCGTTGCCCTCGGCGTCGGTCTCGGTGTGGGCGGGAACCGTCACCGGGACGATCTCGGCGTCGAAGTGGCCGGAGTCCCGGGCGTCCACGGCGCGGTTCTGGGAGACGACCGCCCACTCGTCCTGCTGCTCGCGAGTGACCTGGCAGCGCTCGGCCACGTTCTCGGCGGTCATCCCCATCGGGATGTAGACGTTGTACAGCGAGCCGTCGGAGCCGTTGAGCTTCGGGTTCTTGGCCTCCTCCATCATTCCGGCGCCGAGGCCGGCGCGGGACACGCACTCCACCCCGGCCGCGATGTACTGATCGCCCTCCCCGGCGCGGATGGCGTGGGAGGCCATCCGGATGGTCATCAGCGAGGAGGCGCAGAAGCGGTTGACCGTGCAGGCCGGAACGTGGTGGTCAAGCCCGGACAGGAGCGCGGCGTTGCGCCCCACGTTGTAGCCCTGCTCCCCCACGCCGGATGCCGCCCCCATGAGCACGTCGGTCGTCTGGGAGAAGTCGACGTCCGGGTTGCGCTCGATCAGCGTCCGGATCGGCAACGCCGCCAACTCGTCGGCGCGGACCGAGCGGAGCGATCCCTTCACGGCGCGGCCGATGGGCGTGCGGATGGCGTCGACAATCACGGCTTCAGGCATCTTCTGGTTCCTCCTTGATCGGTTGCCGAGGATCAGCCGTTCACAGGCCGAGCCCGCGAACGCCCGTCTCACCCCAGCCGAGGTGGTGGGCGAGCTCGTGGCGCACGGTGCGGGCCACCTGCGCCTTCAATAGCTCCGGGTCATGTCCGAAGTCCCGCGTCAGCGTGTCGCGGAAGATCACGATCCGGTCGTGGAAGAAGTCGCGTGCCACCGTGTCGCCCTCGTACATGCCGTAGGCGTGCCGGCGGGCGCCGCCGTCGGAGATGACGATCGCGACGTGCTCGAGCGCCCGGTGGAACTCGAGCGGCAGCTCGTCGACGGCCGCCCGGACGAGCGCACGGAACTCGGGATCGTCGTCGGCATCGTCAGCGTCGTCGTCGGAGTCCTCGCCCGCGTAAACGCCCTCGGCGGCCAGCCGCTCGGCGCGCTCCACGATCGCCTCGAACTCCTCCTCGGACTCCGGCTCACGCCAGCCGGCCAGGTACACGAGCGCCAGCACGACGCCTCCGCCGATGATGGCCGCGCCGGCCCCGAACACGGCCAGCACCTGGATGATCCGGACGGCGGGCTCGGCGCTGAAGCCGGCCAGCAGCGTGACGGCGCCCAGGCCGATGGTCATCGCGCCGATCGCTGCCAGCAGGACCCGGCGCGTCGTCGGCTGGTCGTCCATCCCGCCCGTCCTACCTCATCGTGCGGGCGATCACGAGCCGCTGGATCTCGTTTGTGCCCTCGTAGATCTGGGTGATCTTGGCATCGCGCATCATCCGCTCCACCGGGTATTCCTTGACGTAGCCGTAGCCGCCGAGAACCTGGACCGCCTCGACGGTCACGTTCATCGCCGTGTCGGAGCAGAACAGCTTGGCCATCGCCGAGTACTTGCCGATGTCGGGGTCGCCCCTATCGATCTTGGCGCAGGCCTGGTAGAGAAGCTCGCGCGCGGCGGCGCACTGCGTCTCCATATCGGCCAGCTTGAACTGGATCGCCTGGAAGGAGTTGATCGGCTTGCCGAACTGGCGGCGCTCCGCCGCGTAGGCGGCGGCGTAGTCGGTGGCGCCCTGGGCGATGCCGAGCGCCTGGGCGGCGACCCCGAGGCGGGAGCGGTCCAGCGTCGACATGGCCACCTTGAACCCGCGGCCCACCTCGCCGATGATGTTGGCCGCCGGGACGCGCACTCCGTCGAAGATCGGCTGCCCGGTCGGCGAGCCGCGGATGCCGAGCTTGTGCTCCAGCTTGCCCACGCTGAACCCGGGGCGGTCGGCCTCGACCACGAACGCGGTGATCCCCCGCGCGTGCCCGACCTCGCGGTCGGTGACGGCGAACACGACGTAGAAGTCGGCCACCCCCAGGTTGGTGATCCAGTTCTTGGTCCCGTCGATCACCCACTCGTCGCCATCCTGAACGGCGCGCGTGATCATGCCGCCCGGGTCCGACCCGGCCTCCGGCTCTGACAGGGCGAAGGCCGGCGACCACTCGCCGGAGGCGCAGCGGGGCAGGAACCGGTTCTTGAGCTCCTCGGAGCCGAACAGCTTGATCGGCAGCGTGCCCAGTTCCTGGATCATCAGGATCAGGGCCGTCGAGGCGCAGGCCTTGGCGATCTCCTCGACCGCCATGTTGAGCATCAGCGTCCCGGTGCCGGTGCCGCCGTGCTCGATCTCGAACGGCAGCCCCAGGATGTCCTGCTCGGCGAGCAGCTTGCGCAGGTCGTGTGGGTAGGCCGCCGACTCGTCGATCTCGGCCGCCCGGGGGGCGATCCGGTCCTGGGCGATCTCCCGGATCGTGTCCCGGAAGTCAAGGTGCTCCTGCGGAATGGTGTACAGCTCAGACAGCGCGGACATGCTGGTCTGATCGTACGTCACCGGCGCGGGCGACCGCCGCGTGGTGGAGCGGGGCTCGGCGGCGAGCGCAGGGGCCGCGCCATGGGCCGCGTTATGGAGGGGGGTCGGCGGCGGCCGTCAGGGGGCGCGACGGCCGCCGCCGTGGGGGGCCGGGACTACAGGCCCGCCGGGTGGCGCACGATGTAGCCGCCGCCGTCCGACAGGTTTGAGGTGGCATGCGACGCCGTCAGCCAGCGCGGGCCGCTGCCGCCGGGGGTGGTCGGTCCGTAGTGCGCGGTGTCGAAGGCCAGGCCGGCGATGACGATGAACGCGTGGCCGGAGTCGGCGTACACGGTGATCCACCTGCCCGCGCCCGGAGCGCCGTAGGACTCGAGTCCGGTGGAGTCCTCGGGGGCGGAGATCAGGTTGCCGCCGTGCAGGGCGAAGCTGACCGCGCCGGAGCAGTCGTAGCCGGAGTCGTTGAAGCTGCCGTGCCCGCCGCCGTAGATGTACGGCTTGTCGATGATCGAGTTGGCGGCCGCGATGACCTGCTGGACGATCTGGGGCGCGCCGGCCGGCGGCGTGACCGTTCCGTCCGGGTTGAGCCTCGCCTTGGCGGTGGGAGGGCCGAACGAGGAGGTGGGAGTCCCGGACGACCCGGACGAGGCGGTGCTCGTCATCGCCTTGGCCACCATCTGGCGGAGCACGAGCGAGACGCGGTAGGTGACGATGCCGGTAGCGCGCAGTCTGTTGGCGCGCTCGAAGGACACGACGCTGGCCTTGGTCATGGGGCCGAAGTCGCCGTCGACGGTGGTCGGGAACCCGGCGATCGTCAGATAGCTCTGCAGGACGCGGACGTCATGGCCCCGCTTTCCCTGGCGCAGGGTGCGCTCGCCGAGATGGCGGGAGCCGCCGTCCCGCCTGACCGGCGCTAGCACCGGATCGGTCACGGCCGCCGGATCGGCCGTCGCGGCCGACTTCCGGGTGGCCCTGGTCTTGATCCTGACCCTGACCTTCATCTTGGTGTTGCCGGCGGCGATCGCGATCCCGCCGCTGCCCGGCGAGGAGTCGGTCGTCGCGGCGTCGAGGGCGTCGACCGCCTCGATCTGGTGGACGACGTTGGGAGTAACGACTCCGTTGACCGCCAGCTGGTAGCGGCGCTGGAAGCTCCTGACGGCGCGCGTGGTGGCGGCGCCGAAGACGCCGTTCTGACTCGTCCGAATCCCGGCCTTGTTGAGGTCGACCTGAAGGGTGCGCACATCGCTCCCGCTCATCCCCTGGCGGAGGGTGCGGCTGCCGAGCGTCTGGGCAGGGGCGGCGAGTGCGGTTGAAGTCGATACGGCAGCAGCGGCGGCCGTTAGCACCCCGACAACACGGGCGACGGCACGGGGACGAGGTGCGAGCAACTGATAACCCTTCTCTTTCGGACGCCTTCGGGGTTAGCTGACGGGCTCGCGCTGAAAGAGTCGCGCTACGCCGGAATCCCGGCGATTCGCCCCATGGGATCCGCGGCGGATCCCAATCGGGTTCCCCGATCACCTCGGCTCGGACGCCTCGGTGATTCGGCTGGGTACTTATTTCGGCAGCGCAGCCTACACGACCTGCAAGATGTCTGTCACGGTAATTGGGCAAACGGTTGCAGAGGAGGAAAATCCCCCCTCACGCAGACCGCTAGGCTGAACGCCAGGCATGGCCGATTACACCCCCCAGCAGGTCTCCGAGATCCTCCAGAACGGCGACGACGTCCAGCTCATCGACGTGCGCGAACCCTACGAGCACGAGGCCGGCCGGATCGCCGGCGATCGCCTCATCGAGCTGGGCCGCCTGAGCCAGGAGGCCGCCTCGATCGACGCCGCGCGGCCGGTGATCTTCTACTGCCGCACCGGCGCCCGCTCGGGGATGGCCACCCAGGCGTTCGCGCAGGCGGGCTTCGACGCCCACAACCTGGCCGGCGGGCTGGTCGCGTGGGACGAGGCCGGGCTGCCGCTGGAGCCGGACGGCGGCACCGTCGCCGACCACTGACGGCGCCCGGCACGACCGCACGGACAACCGGCACGACCGCACGCACCGCGGGCACGACCGCACCTGCGGCCGGTGCGACCGCACGCGGGTACTAGGCGACCGTCCAGGTGTCGCCCGCCAGCAGCAGGTCCGACAGCTGCGTCGCGGTGGCGGGCTCGGCCGCGCCGCGGTGGCGGTACACCGGCCGCTCGATGGAGCGGAAGATGCCGATCGGCGTCGGCGCGCTCGGCGTCTCGGCCAGCTTGGCCAGCGACAGCGCCGGCCCCGGGTCGTCCCGGTGGGGATCGTGGACGAGCAGGGCCTCCTCCCCCACGTCGCCCGCGTCGACCAGCGTCAGGCAGCCGTCCGCTCCGCGCGCCACGCCCCGCTCGCCGTCGGCCCCAAAGCGGATCGGCTCCCCGTCGCGCAGGCGGATCTGATGGGCGTCCTTGACGTCCCGGTCGGTCAGCGCGGCGAAGGCGCCGTCGTTAAACACGGGGCAGTTCTGGTAGATCTCGACCAGCGCGGCGCCCGGATGCGCCGCCGCCGCCCGGAGCACGTCGGTCAGGTGGTGGCGGTCGCGGTCGATCGTGCGCGCCACGAACGTCGCCTCCGCGCCCAGGGCGAGCGCGATCGGGTTGAACGGGTGGTCGGCCACGCCGAACGGCGTCGATTTGGTGATCTTGCCCAACTCCGACGTGGGCGAGGCCTGCCCCTTCGTCAATCCGTAGATCTGGTTGTTGAACAGCAGGATCTTGATGGGGACGTTCCGCCGCAGGGCATGGATGAGGTGGTTGCCGCCGATCGACAGCGAGTCGCCGTCGCCGGTGACCACCCAGATCGACAGGTCCTCCCGGGCCGTGGCCAGTCCGGTGGCCAACGCGGGCGCCCGGCCGTGGATGCCGTGCATGCCGTACGTGTTCATGTAGTAGGCGAACCGCCCGGCACAGCCGATCCCGGTGATGAACACGATCCGCTCCGGCGGGATCCCCAGCTCCGGCATGAACTGCTGGACGGCGGCGAGCACCGCGTAGTCGCCGCACCCCGGGCACCAGCGGGTCTCCTGGTCGGACTGGAAGTCGGCCTTGGTCCGGGTGGCGGTCATTGGCGCTCCGCGATCTGCTCGGCGACCTCGCTGGCGAACAGGGGCTGCCCGCGCACCTTGCAGTACGACTCCACGTCGATCAGGAACCGGGCGCGCAGCACGGAGGCGAGCTGTCCGGTGTTGAGCTCTGGCACCAGCACCCGCTCGAACGAGCGCAGCACGTCGCCGGTGTTGGCCGGGAGCGGGTTGAGGTGCCGCAGCTGGGCGCAGGCGACGCGATGGCCGGCCTCGCGGGCCATCCGGACCCCGGCGCGGATAGCGCCCTCGGTCGAGCCCCAGCCGAGCACCAGCACCTCGGCGCGGGGCTCGGAGTCCACGGCCAGGGGCGGGACCTCGTCGACGATCCCGGCCACCTTGGCCGCCCGCAGCTCGGTCATCCGCTCGTGGTTGGCGGCGTCGTAGGAGACGTTGCCGGTCACGTCGGACTTCTCCAGGCCGCCGATGCGATGCTGGAGGCCGGGCGTACCCGGGATCGCCCACGGGCGGGCCAGCCGCTCGTCCCGCGCATAAGGGGCAAACGATCCATCGCCGTTGGTCGGAGGAGTGGCGAACCCTGGATCGATGTCCGGCAGCGCGGCCACCTCGGGCAGCAGCCACGGCTCCGAGGACGAGGACAGGAATGTGTCGGACAGGACGATCACCGGCGTGCGGTAGCGCAGCGCGATCCGGGCCGCCTCGAACGCGGCGTCAAAGCACCCGCCGGGGGTGCTGGGAGCGATCACCGGCAGCGGCGATTCCCCGTGGCGGCCGTGCAGCGCCAGCAGCAGATCGGACTGCTCGGTCTTGGTCGGCATCCCGGTGGACGGTCCGGCGCGCTGGATGTCGACGACGATGAGCGGCAGCTCGAGCATGACCGCCAGCCCAATCGTCTCCGCCTTGAGGTCCATGCCGGGGCCGCTCGTGGCGGTCACCCCCAACAGGCCGCCGAACGCGGCGCCGAGCGCCATCCCGGCGGCGGCGATCTCATCCTCGGCCTGGATCGTGGAGATGCCGAGGTTGGCGTGCTTGGAGAGCTCGTGCAGCAGCTCGGACGCGGGCGTGATGGGGTAGCTGGCCAGCACCAGCGGCAGGCGGCTGCGGACGCTGGCGGCGATCAGGCCCAGCGCCAGCGCCGTCGTCCCGTTGACGTTGCGATACGTCCCGGGCGGTACGTCGGTGGCCGGGTTGACGCGGTACTGGACGTCGAGCAGCTCCGTGGTCTCCCCGAACGACCACCCGGCCTTGAACGCGGCCAGGTTGGCCTGGGCGACCGCCGGGTTGTGGGCGAACTTGCGCTCGATCCACCGGGTGGTGACCTCGGTCGGCCGTCCGTACAGCCAGGACAGGACCCCCAGGGCGAACAGGTTCTTGGCCCGGGACGCGTCGCGGGTGGACACCCCCTCCAGGCCCTCCACCGCGCGGGCAGTCAGCGTGCTCATCGGGATGCGATGGACCCGGAAGGCGTGGAGCGACCCGTCCTTCAGCGGGTCGGCCTCGTAGCCCGCCTTCTCCAGGTTGCGCTTGGTGAACGCGTCCTCGTTGACGATGATCGTGGCGCTTCGCCCCAGCTCCTCCATGCTGGCCTTGAGCGCCGCGGGGTTCATCGCCACCAGGACGTTGGGATGGTCCCCGGGCGTCAGGATGTCCCGCGAGGCGAAGTGGATCTGGAACGCCGAGACGCCGGCCAGAGTCCCGGCAGGC
Organism: Solirubrobacteraceae bacterium; assembly: GCA_051985625.1. GTDB lineage: Bacteria > Actinomycetota > Thermoleophilia > Solirubrobacterales > Solirubrobacteraceae > Palsa-465. The sequence goes on along the minus strand of JBPYFQ010000246.1, from coordinate 30,026 downwards.
GCCCGGATCTCGGCTGGGAAGTTGGGCAGCGTGGCCAGGTCGTTGCCGACGATCGCCGTGGCGTCGGTGAACCGTCCGCCGGTCAGCTGCATCCCGTCCCCAGAGTCGCCGGCGAAACGGATGATGACCCTGTCGAGTTCCTCGACCTCTTTGGTCATCCGACCCGGGACCTCCATGCGCACATCGCTGGCAACGCACCTACCTCTTACCCCGGATCATAACTCCCGGTCCGGCGGCGTACCTACCCGGTTTGCGCGTGCGCCCGAGCGGTCACTTTGTCCCTATGAGCGAACGCGAGGACTACGACCGCCTCACCAAACAGCTGGGCGACGAGGCCGACCGGCTGGAGCATCAGAGCGAGCGCCTGGAGGAGGAAATCAGCGACGTTCGCGAGGACTGGAAGCACAAGCGGGCCGACGACCGCGTGCCCGGCGCCCCTCCGCCCCCTCCCGACGATGACGACGAGAACGAGGACAAGGACGAGGAGCAGGACGAGGGCTGACCCGCCCGGTGTCCCGGAATCCCGGCCGGACGCCGGGATTCACGTGACGCTTACAGAGAAGACCCGTCTAGATCTTCTGGACGTTGATGGCCTTGGGGCCCTTGGGGCCGGCCTCCTCCTCGTAGGACACCTTGGCGCCCTCCGCAAGTGACCGATACCCGTCGGCCTGAATGCTCGTGTGGTGGACGAAGAGGTCCCGGCTGCCCTCATCGGGCGTGATGAAGCCGAAGCCCTTCTCGTCGCTGAACCACTTGACTGTTCCGGTTGCCATGGGAGTCCTCTCCGTAGCCTGAAGTGCTGCTACCGCGGAGGTATTTGGTCCCCCAGGGCCTGCACCTGCGTGTCGCCGATCATTGGTGAATCGGCCTGTCGCGCGGGAAGGTATCACGGCGGCGGGCGAAATCCAGCGTCCCCGCCAAACCGATTCACGACCTGGACACAGATCATCATTCCCTCAGAGAGCCATGGACGACCCCATTCCCATCCGCCCCGGCGTGGCGATTCCTCTGCGTGAAGTGACCGTCCGTGCCTCGCGCTCGTCCGGCCCCGGAGGCCAGCACGCCAACGTCACCGCCTCGCGCATCGAGGCCTCTTTCGACGTGCGCGCGTCGACGGCGCTCAGCGACGAGCAGAAGGAGCGGATCGTCGCCCGCCTGGGCCCGCGGGTCGTGGCCGTGGCCCAGGACGAGCGCAGCCAGGCGCGCAACCGCGAGCTCGCGCTGGAGCGGCTGGCCCACCGCCTGGCCGCGGCGCTCGCCCCGCGGCGCCCGCGCCGCCCCACCCGGCCGACGGCCAGTTCGGTCACGCGGCGGCTGGACGCCAAGCGGCGCCAGTCCGAGCGCAAACGCGATCGGCGGCGCCCGGGAGCCGAGCGGTGACGCGCTGGTACGTGGACGGGATGAACGTGATCGGCTCCCGGCCGGACGGGTGGTGGCAGGACCGTGACGCGGCCATGCGTCGCCTCGTCGACCGGCTCGAGCGCTGGGCCGCGGCCGAGGGCGAGGACGTAGTGGTCGTGTTCGAGCGCAAGCCGCGGCCGCCGCTGCGTTCCACCGTCATCGAGATCGCCCACGCCCCCCGGCCCCGCCGCGACGCGGCCGACGACGAGATCATGCGGCGGCTGCGCCTGGAGCCGGCCCCCGGCCAGGTCCGGGTCGTCACCTCCGACCGCTGGCTCAGCGACGCGGCCGGCGCGCTGGGCGCCGCCGTACTCGGCGCGGATGGGTTTCGATCCATGATCGACGGGCAGTAGGACTCATCAGGGCATTCTTCGCAAGCCCATACACCCCGGTTGGCACAATCCGCTGATGGCCGATCCGGCGCCTCGTTCCAACCCGCAGCGCAGCACCCCGCCCCGGGGAACGCCTCCGCGCGCGGGCGCTCGGCCGCCGGGGCAGGGCAGCCCCGGATGGCGGGTGACCCCGGCGCCAGACGGGCGAGGCGGGCAACAGCCGCCACGACCACCCGGCGGGCCCCGGTCCCGGTGGTGGATCGCGCTCGTCGTGGTGGCGCTCCTGGGGCTCAACCTGTGGATCTCCTCCCAGGCGCTCAAGCCCAACGCGCCCATCCGGATCCCGTACAGCCCCACCTTCCTGGCCCAGGTCAGCGACAACAACGTCCAGTCGATCTCGTCGACCGGCGACTCGATCACCGGCACGCTCAAGAACGCCATCCGGTACCCGGCCAACGACCAGAAGGCCACCGCGTCGACGAATGTCTCCACCCAGATCCCGTCGTTCGCCGACCAGGCGGCGCTGTTCAAAGCGCTGACCAAGAACGGCGTCACGATCAACGCCCAGCCGACGAATCAGGGCCCGTCGCTGGCCTCGAGCCTCATCTTCGGCTTCGGACCCACCCTCCTGCTGGTGCTGCTGTTCGTGTTCCTCATGCGCCGCGCGGCCGGAGCCGGCGGCGGGGCCGGCGGGCTCATGTCGTTCGGTCGCTCGCGCGCCCGCCGGGTCGAGGCCTCCGACCAGCAGGTCACCTTCCAGGACGTCGCCGGCATCGACGAGGCCAAGGAGGAGCTGACCGAGATCGTCGACTTCCTCCGGGAGCCGGACAAGTACCTGAAGCTGGGAGCCCGGATCCCGCGCGGAGTGCTGCTGTCCGGTCCCCCCGGCACCGGCAAGACGCTGCTGGCCCGGGCGGTGGCCGGCGAGGCCGGGGTGCCGTTCTTCCAGATGTCGGCGTCGGAGTTCGTCGAGATGATCGTCGGCGTCGGCGCCTCGCGCGTGCGTGATCTGTTCCAGCAGGCCAAGCAGGCGGCTCCGGCCATCGTGTTCATCGACGAGTTGGACGCGATCGGCCGCTCCCGGGCCGCCGGAGGCCCGAACGTGTCCGGCGGCCACGACGAGCGCGAGCAGACCCTCAACCAGATCCTGACCGAGATGGACGGCTTCGCGCCCCGGGAGTCGGTCATCGTCCTCGGGGCCACCAACCGCCCGGAGATCCTCGACCCGGCCCTGCTGCGCCCAGGGCGGTTCGACCGCCGGGTCGTCGTCGTGCCGCCGGATCGGGCCGGCCGCGAGGCGATCCTGCGCGTCCACACGCGGTCGGTGCCGCTGGCTCCGGACGTCGACCTCGGCGGCCTGGCCGCCTCGACGCCGGGCATGGTCGGCGCCGACCTGGCCAACCTGGTCAACGAGGCCGCGCTGCTGGCGGCCAAGCGCGCCCACGAGCGGGTCCAGCGCCAGGACCTCACCGACGCGCTGGAGCGGATCGTGCTCGGCGCGGCCCGCAAGGTCATGATGTCCGAGGACGACCGCCGGCGGACCGCCTACCACGAGGCCGGTCACGCGATCATGGGGATGCTGACCCCCGGCGCCGATCCGGTGCGCAAGGTCTCGATCATCCCCCGCGGTCAGGCCCTCGGCGTTACCTTCTCGGCCCCGGACGCCGACCGCTTCAACTTCGACCAGCGTCACCTGATGGCTCAGATCAAGGTCGCGCTGGGCGGCCGCGTCGCCGAGGAGATCGTCTTCGGCGATCTGACCACCGGCGCGGAGTCCGACATTCAGCAGCTGACCCGCATCGCCCGCCACATGGTCGGCCGCTGGGGGATGAGCCCGGCGATCGGCCCGGTGGCGGTGCTCCCGGCCGACGGCCAGGGACCGCTGCTGCCCGGGGTGAGCGAGACCTCCGAGCAGACCCAGCGCGTGATCGACGAGGAGGTGCGGCGGATCGTCGAGTCGGCGCACTCAGAGGCCACCCACGCGCTGACCGGCCACCGGGTCAACCTGGACGCGCTCGTGGGCGAGCTGCTGGCCCACGAGACGCTGGATCAGGCCGAGGCCTACGAGGCAGCCGGCCTGCCGCAGCGGCCCAAGGCGCTGCCGGAGCACACGACGGTGGGCGGCGACGGCTCCGGACCGTCGTAGGGCCCTCCGCGCCGCGCGGCGGTCAGAGGGGCCGGCGCCCCGCGAACCCCGCGTCCGGCTCGTGCCAGTAGCTGATCACGTCCTCCTCGTCGATCAGCCAGCACAGGTACACCTCCACGCCCTCGGGCGTACCGCGTGCGGGGCATCCGGCCCCGCCACAATCATGCGCGGCGCCCGAGCCGTCCGGCTGCAGCGCCGGGAAGTCGATCAGGCCGCGGTCGATGTCGCGCAGGACGATGTCGACCGCCTCCAGCTCGCCGGAGGCCCGGCTGAGCTCGACGAGCGAGCGCGCCACCTCGCGGCCCGGGTAGGCGCCGCCGCTGTCCAGGTCGAGGCCCGCGACGGCGTCGAGCGCCCGCGGCCCCAGCTCGGCCAGCCGCGCCCGGGCGGCGCGCACCCAACCGACGCGTTCGGCGACCCACTCGCGCACGGCCATCGCCTGCTCCAGGGTGTAGTGGTGGTGGTGGCGCATCGCGCGGACGATTGTCGTCAGTCGACGGCGGGCGGGTCTCAGTCGCCGAGGCGCGTCATGCGCGCCAGGGCCTCGTGACACTCGACGACGCGCAGCTTGACCGGATCGTCCTCCGGGCGGTCGTGCACCAGGTCCCACGTCCGGTCGGCGATCTCCCGCGCGTTCTCCGGAGTGGCGCTCTCCCACAGCCGGTCGACCAGGCGCAGCTCGAAGCTCTCGATCTGGTCGGCCGGGTCCCCCGGCGGCATCTTGGGCAGCGGCTCGCCCGTGGCCTCGCGCCACATCCCCGTCGCGACGAGCAGTCGATTGCGCAGTTGGATCTGATCCATCGCCGCCATCATCCTAGAGATCGGCGGCCCTGACCAGCCTGCGCGCACCCGGTCAGTGAGGGGGCAGCTCCTGCACGGTTGACAACAGCATCGCGAACGGGTCTCCGTCGCGCTCCACCCGCTCCAGCACCGCGCCGGTCTCGAAGCTGAGCAGCCCCGCGTCACGCGCGTCCAGGCAGCGCTGAACCTCCTCCCAGGTGACCGGCGCCGAGACGGTGGGCCGCTCGCGCGCGCGCACGGAGTAGACCGTGACGGTGGTCTTGTGGTCGTCGTTCTGGCTCCAGTCGACGAGCACCTTGCCGGCGCGCAGCCGCTTGGTCATGCGCGAGACGACGAGCTCGGGCAGGCGCTGCTCCAGCAGCTCGGCGATCCGCCGGGCAAACGGCTTGGTCTGGCCGTACGTGGCGCCGGAGTTGAGCGGCACGTACAGCTGCATCCCCTTGGAGCCGGAGGCCTTGGCCACGCTCTCCAGGCCGAGCGCGCCGAACAGCCCGCGCAGCACGAGCGCTACCTCGGCGCACTGCACGATGTCGGCCGGCTCCCCGGGATCCAGATCGAACACCAGCATCGTCGGCTCGTCGGGGCGGGCGGCGTAGGCCAGCGACGTGTGCAGCTCGACGTCGGCCAGGTTGGCCAGCCAGACGAGCGTCGGCCGGTCCTGGGCCAGGACGTAGTCGATCGACCCCATTCGGCCGGTCTGGACCCACTCGGGCCGGTGCGACGGCGCCTGCTTCTCATAGAAGTACGGAGCGTCGACCCCGTTGGGGTAGCGCTTGAGCGTCAGCGGGCGGTCGCGCAGGTGGGGCACCACCGCGGGGGCGATCCGCGTGTAGTAGGCGATCAGGTCGCCCTTGGTGAAGCCGGTGGCCCCGAACAGCACCTTGTCCCAGTTGGTGAGCTTGAGCTCTCGGTCGTCGATCATGATCATGAGCGAGCCGTCCGGCAGCCGCTCCACCTCGTCGAACAGGTCCTCCGGGGTCACACGCCCGCGGTCGGCGGTCTGCGGGGCGGGGTCGGCCTGGCGAGGGCCGGCGCGCGGGTCGGCCGGCGCCCCCGGAGACTTTGCCGCTGCCTCCCGCACCACCTCCGCGGCCGGCTTGTCGTCGCGCAGCCCCTTGTACGACGGCGCCCGCATGACCCCCTCGCCGGTCCACTCCCGGAATTCGATCTCGGCCACCAGCTCCGGTGAGACGAACACGGCGTTGCCGGGGAGCTTGGGCGCCAGGTCGTACGGGCTGGCGTCGACCCGCAGTGGCTCCAGGCGGCGCCCCAGTTCGGCCAGCGTCCGCTCGGTGAAGCCGGTGCCGACCCGCCCGGCGTAGCGCAGGGAGCCGTCCTGGCGATAACCCATCAGCAGTGCGCCGATCCGGTCGGCGCGCCGCCCCTCCCCCGGGAGCCAGCCGCAGATGATCAGCTCCTGGCGGTAGACGTGCTTGATCTTCAGCCACGCGCCCGTCCGCCGTCCCGGCTCATAGCGTGAGTCCAGCCGCTTGGCCACGATCCCCTCCAGGCCCTGCTCCCCGGTGGCCGCAAACAGCGCCGCGCCCCGCCCCGGATGGGCCGCCGGGACCCGCCAGGCCGGGCCGCCCAGCCCCAGCTCGTCCAGGCGCGCCCGGCGCTCCTGGTAGGGCCGGGCCATCAGCGAGTGACCGTCGAGGTAGAGCAGGTCGAAGATGGCGTAGACGACCGGCGTGCTGCGGCTGAGCCGGCGTACCGCGCTGGGCGACGTCACGTGCATGCGCCGCTGGAGGCGCTCAAAGCTCGGCCGCCCGTTCTCGCCGAAGGCGACGATCTCCCCGTCGAGCACCATCTCGTGCATCCCGGCGTCGAGCAGGATCCCCCGCACCTCTGGGTAGGCCTCGGTGATCTCGTTGAGGTTGCGGCTCTCCAAGCGCAGGCGGCCGGGCTTGACGTAGGCGATGGCGCGCACCCCGTCCCACTTGACCTCGAACGACCAGGGCGACTCCGGCCGCGGCACGTCGGTGCGGGCGTCGGCCAGCATGGGCAGGACCCGCTCCGGCATCGGCACCCGATCCCGGTCGTCCGGCGGGTCCATGCGGTGGATCATCCAGTCGTTGTCGCCACCGGATCCGTCGGCCCGGCGGCCGATCGGAAACAGCCCGTAGCGACCCCTCACCCGCTCGCCGTGGAAGGTGACCTCCACCTTGTCGCCGGCCCACTTGTGCGTCTCGTAGGTCCCGTGGTCCCAGATGCTCATCGTCCCGGCGCCGTACTCCCCGGCCGGGATCTCGCCCTGGAACTCCAGGTACTCCAGCGGGTGATCCTCGGTATGGACGGCGAGTCGGTTGTCGGCGGGATCCTGCGGGATCCCGTTGGGGATGGCCCAGGAGGCCAGCGCGCCGTCGTGCTCGAGCCGCAGATCCCAGTGCAGACGGGTGGCGTGATGCTCCTGGACGACGAACCGACCCGCCCCCTCCCCCGCCGCGCCGTCTCCGGAGGGCTCCGGCGTGGAGCGAAAGTCGCGCTTGGCGCGGTAGGTCCTGAGCTTGTCCGGGGTCATGGGCGGCCGCCCTGAATCATGCCTTCTTCACCAACTTTTACGCCAACGCGCGATGATGTCGGCCATGGCGCGCGTACTGGTGGTGGATGACGAGCCCGCCGTGAGACGGGCGCTGGAGCGCGCGCTGCGGCTCGACAACCACGACGTGGCGGTCGCCGAGGACGGTGAGCAGGCCCTCGACGTGCTGGCCCGCGGCGCCACCGACGCGGTGATCCTCGACGTGCTGATGCCCCGGCTGGACGGCCTGGAGGTCTGCCGGCGGCTGCGCAAGGCCGGCGACCGCACCCCGGTCCTCATGCTCACCGCGCGCGACGCCATCGACGACCGCGTGGAGGGCCTGGACGTCGGCGCCGACGACTACCTGGTCAAGCCGTTCGCGCTGCGCGAGCTTCAGGCGCGGTTGCGCGCGCTGCTGCGCCGCTCCGGCGACGGGGCCGACGGCGAGGTGTTGCGCTACGCGGACCTGGTGCTGGACCCGGTGGCCCACGAGGTGCACCGCGGCGACCGGCTGATCGAGCTCTCCCGGACCGAGTTCCTGCTCCTGGAGCTGTTCATGCGCCATCCGCGCCAGGTGCTGACCCGCTCCACCATCTTCGAGAACGTGTGGGGCTATGACTTCGGCCCCACGTCCAACGCCCTGGGCGTGTACATGGGGTATCTGCGACGCAAGACGGAGGCCGGAGGAGAGCCGCGCCTGCTGCACACCGTGCGAGGCGTGGGGTACGTGCTGCGAGACTGATCGATGTGACGCTGCGCAAGCGCCTGTCCCTGATCGCGGCCGCCTCGGTTGCGGTGGCGGTCACGATCGCCGTGCTCGTCTGCTACATGGTCGTGCGCAGCCAGCTCCTGGGGCAGGTCGACACCCAGCTTCGCCAGCAGGCCCAGCTCGTGGTGGACCAGGGCATCAGCCACTTCCTGTACAGCGGCATCCCCAGCCTGGGGCCCCGGTCCGGAGGCCCGGCCCAATACGTGCAGGGCGTGGCGCCGGACGGGACCCCGGCGGCGGTCCCCGGCAGCATCACCTGGACACCCGGCCCCCGGGCCATCGCAGTCGCCAACGGGAACGGCGCGCCGTATCTGAGCGACGTCTCCGTTCGCGGCACCAGGCTCCGGGTCATCACCTTCTTCGTGGCGAATCTTCCGCTCAGCAACGGCGGCGGGGTCACCCAAGTCACCAACGGCGCGCTTCAGCTGGCCCGTCCGCTCAACAGCGTCGAGTCCATCCTGGCCAGCCTGCGCGTCATCCTGCTGCTCGTCCTGGCGGCCGGCATCGCGCTGGCGGCCGCGCTGGGCCGGGTGGCCGCCCGCCGGGTGCTCAAACCGCTCGGCGAGGTCGCCGAGGCCGCCCGGCACATCGGCGAGACCGACGACCTGAGCGGCCGGATCCGCGTGCACTCCGACGATGAGGTCGGCCAGCTCGCCCGGCGGTTCAACACCATGCTGGACCGGCTGGAAGGGTCGCGGGCCGCGCTTGACCAGTCGATGCGCGCCCAGCGCCAGCTGGTGGCCGACGCCTCGCACGAGCTGCGCACGCCGGTCACCAGCCTGCGCACGAACATCGAGGTCCTGCTCCAGGGCGGGGAGCTCGACCCGGAGGACCGGGAACGGCTGCTGGCCGACGTGGTCGAGCAGAGCGAGGAGCTGGCCGCGCTCGTCAACGACCTGATCGAGCTCGCCCGCGGCGATCAGCCCGGGCCGGAGACCGAGGACGTCCGGCTGGACTGGGTGGCCGAGGAGTCGCTGGCTCGCGCCCGGCGCAACGCGCCGAACATCCGGTTCGACGCCACGCTCGTTCCCACGCTGGTCGACGGCGCCCCGGACCGGCTCGGCCGGGCGATCAACAACCTGCTCGACAACGCGACCCGCCACTCGCCGGCCGGGAGCACGGTCGAGGTGCGCGTCGACCCCAAGGGAATCGTCGTCCGCGACCACGGCCCCGGCGTGGCGCGGGAGGACCAGCCATATGTGTTCGATCGCTTCTTCCGCGGCCGCAACGCCCGGGGCAGCCAGGGCAGCGGCCTGGGGCTGTCGATCGTCCGGCAGGTCACCGAACAGCACGGTGGCAGCGTGTCGGTGACCAATGCCCCGGACGGGGGCGCGGTGTTCACCCTGCGCCTGCCGGGCACGCCGGCCCCCGCCGAGGCAGACGCGGCGTCCGAGGCCGTCGAGATCAGCTGACCGGAGGCGTGGGCGGGCGGGCCACCCGCGCCTGGCGGGCCACCTCGAACCGGCGCCGCAGCATCCAGAACAGCACGCCGAACACGGGCACGACGGCGAGGAGCAGGAGGACGCGCTGCCGCGGCTCGCCGAACACCACCACGATCGCCGCCTCCACGGCGACGGCCGGGATGGCGGCCAGCAGCACCGTGTGGGACCGGTAGCCGGAGAAGTGCTCGCGGGCGGTGACCTCCACCACGCCCAGCGCGCACACGATCAGACCGACGATCAGCGCGGTGCCGCCGCCGTTGACGAAGCCGACCACCGCCGCCACCAGACCGGCCAGGATCGCCAGCTCCGAGATGGGCAAGCCGCCGAACGGTCCCTCGGGGCGTTCCCCTGCGCGGCCGGTCGTCCGCCGCGCGCTGCGCATCTCGCGCTCGGCCGCCACCTCCCGCTCCACCCGGACCTGTCGCCGGTCGGACGCCACGGCGCGGGGCGCGGTCCCGCGGCTGCGCCGCTTGCGCGACTTGGACGACTTACGAGTAGGCAAGGAGCCTGAGCATAATGAGAACGATGGGCCGCCGCATCGCCTGCCTGCTGGTCGCGCTCGCGCTGGCGGCCGCGCTGTCGGCGCCGGCCGTCGCCTGGGCCGACGGCGACCCGGCCAGCGACTTCCTACTGGCCCAGAACGTCTTCTATCCGTTCCAGCCGCCGGTGGCGCGGTCCCTCCAGCGGGTGCTCAACGCCGAGACGGCGGCCACCAGGCGGGCGGGGCTGCCGCTCAAGGTGGCGATCATCGACTCCCGCGGCGACCTGGGGGCGATTCCCACCATCTTCGGCCGCCCCCAGGGCTACGCCGACTTCCTCGACCGGGAGATCAGCTTCACCGGCCGCCAGCCGCTCCTGGTCGTGATGCCCGACGGCTACGGCGTGGCGGGCCTGCGCCCGGCGGTCGGCCGCGTGATGCCGACGCTCCGCCTGCCGGCGGGCCGCAGCAGCGACGATCTGGCCCGGGCCGCGGTGCCGGCCATCGGCCGGATCGCTGCCGCCGACGGCCATCCGATCCCGGCGGCCGCGTCCCGGCCGGCAGCGCCCGACGCAGGCGGCGGCTCGACCTGGCTGCTGGGCGTCGTGCTCGCCGCGGCCGCGGTGGTGGCCGCCGGAGCGCTGCTCTCGCTGCGCCGCCGGCGGGTCGTCAGCTAGTCGGCCAGCTGCTGCTGGGCCGCGTCGCGCGACGTGCCAATGTCGGCCATCTCCCGGAACAGCCCGGTGCACACGAACACCACCTGTTCGGCGATGTCGACCGTGTTGTCGCCGATTCGCTCCAGGCACCGCGCGACGAGGATCATGAACATCCCCCACTCGCGCAGTTCGACGTCGTCACCGATCTCGACCGCGCGACGGAAGATCGCCCGGTTGAGCCGGTTGATCTCCTGGTCCTGGCGGACCAGGTCCTGGGCCAGGTCGATGTTGCGCGTCTTCAGCGCGTCCCGCGCCTCGGCCACCTGGGAGCGCCCCAGCTGGCCCATCCGCTCGATCGCGTCGAGGATGTCCTTGTCCTTGGGCGCGTCGTGCCCGGACAACGGCACCAGCTTGGCGATGTTGACGCACTGGTCGCCCATCCTCTCGATGCAGCGGATGCAGTGCAGCAGCGCGGCCACCAGGCGCAGATCGGTGGCCACGGGCGACTGGCGGGCCAGCAGCGACAGGATTCCCTGGTGGACCTCCAGGTACCGGCCGTCGATCCGGTCGTCGTCGGCCACCACGATGGCCGCCAGCTCGACGTCCTGGTAGGAGACGGCCTCCAGGGCGCGGTCGAGCTGGCCGATGACCAGATCCAGGCCGCCCAGGACCTGGCGCTCAAGCTCCTTGAGCGACTCTCGAAACTGATGCCGGGTCTCCTGCATGGCTAACCGAACTTCCCGGTCACGTAGCGCTCGGTCCGCTCGTCGTTCGGCCGGGTGAAGATCTCGTTCGTCGGAGAGTGCTCGATCACCTCGCCGTCGAGCATGAACACCGTCGAGTCGGCCACCCGGGCCGCCTGCTGCATGTTGTGGGTGACGATGATGATCGTGTATCGGGACTTGAGCTCGTCGATCAGCTCCTCCACCTTCAGCGTGGCGATCGGGTCCAGCGCCGAGCACGGCTCGTCCATGAGGATCACCTCGGGCTCGACGGCCACCGTCCGCGCGATGCACAGGCGCTGCTGCTGGCCGCCGGACAGCCCGATCCCGGGCTCGCTGAGGCGATTCTTGACCTCGCCCCACAGTCCCACCGCGCGCAGCGACTTGTGGACCCGCTCGCGCAGGTTGTCGCTCTTGGTCCCGGTCAGCCGCAACCCGGAGGCGACGTTGTCGAAAATCGACATCGTCGGGAACGGGTTGGGCTTCTGGAAGACCATGCCGATCATCCGCCGCACCGCGGTGAGGTCGACGCCGGTGGCGTACACGTCGAGGTCGTCGAGCGTGACGCAGCCCTCGGCCCGGGCCCCGGGGATCTCCTCGTGCATGCGGTTGATGCACCGCACCACGGTCGACTTCCCGGACCCGGACGGGCCGATGATGGCCGTCACCTGGTTGGCCGGGAAATCGATGTTGACGTTCTTGAGCGAGTGCTGGCGACCGTAGTACGCGTTCAGGTCCTTGACCTTGATCCCGTGGCCGCGCCGTCGCTCGACGTGGGCCGACGACTCGCCGGCCGCCACATCGGTGTCCGAGGGCGCCGGCCGGTCTCCGGGAGGAGTCATTTCCGTGCGTTCCTTGTTCGTCGTGTCTGGAGTGCTCATGACAGGCGGCTCCTTCTCGATATGCCCCTAGCGATCAGATTCAGGATAAGGACCAGAGCGACGAGCGTCAGCCCAAGGCCCCACGCCTGCGCGACCACGGCGGCCCGCGGCGACAGGATGTCGTTGTAGATCTGCAGCGGCATCGCATTCATCTGCTGGCCGAGGCTGTACGTAACCGCGGTGGCGCCGCCGATCGTGAACAGCAGCGGGGCGGTCTCGCCCATCGCCCGGGCCACCGCCAGCAGCGACCCGGTGACGAGCCCGGAGGCCGCGGTGGGCAGCACTACGCGCGTGATGACGCGCCAGCGCGGGGCGCCCAGCGCCAGCGCCGCCTCCCGCAGGCTGGACGGCACGAGCAGCAGCACCACCTCGGCCGACCGGATCACGATCGGCAGCATGAGGAGCGCCAGGGCGACCGACCCCTTCCAGCCGGCGAAGTTGCCGCCCGTGTGGGTGATGATGAGCGTGATGTAGATGAACAGGCCGAACACGATCGAGGGCACGCCGGTCATCACGTCGACGAAGTAGCGGACGAGCGAGGCAAACCAGGAGTCCTTGCCGTACTCGGTCAGGTAGAGCGCGACGCCGATCCCCACCGGCACGGCGATCACCGTGGCGAGCAGGACGATCTCCAGCGAGCCGAGGATCGCGCTGCGGGCGCCGCCGATGCTCCCGAAGAAGCTCCCGGTGGGGTCCTGGGTGAAGAAGTTGCCGTTGATGCTGCTCAGGCCCTTCTTCAGCAGGTAGAAGATGACCAGCACGAGCGGGACCAGGGCCACCAGGGTGGCCACCAGCAATAGTCCGCGCATGAACTGGTCGGTGCGCCGGCGCCGCGCGCTGATGTGCGGGAGGACGACCTCGCTCATTACTGGATGCTCCCCGAGGCGGTGACCGCCGTGCCGGCGTCGCCCCCCATGCGCTTGCCGTGCGACCCGCGGGCCACGTACCAGCGGGCGATGATGTTGACCAGCAGCGTCAGCACGAACAGCACCAGCCCGGCGGCGAACAGCGCCGACCGGTGCACGCCGGTCGCCTCGCCGAACTCGTTGGCGATGACGGCAGCCAGGCTGTAGCCCTGGGAGAACAGGTGGTGCCCGATCGTCGGCGCGTCGCCGATCAGGAGCACGACGGCGATCGTCTCGCCGAGCGCGCGCCCCAATCCCAGCATGGCGCCGCCCACAATGCCGGAGCGCGAGTACGGCAGCACCGCCATGCGGATCATCTCCCAGCGGGTGGCGCCGAGGGCCAGCGCCGCCTCCTTGTTCTCGGCCGGGACGGTGGCGACCACCTCACGGGCGATGGCGGAGACGATCGGCAGAATCATGATCGCCAGGACGAGGCTGGCGATGAAGTAGTTGGTGGGGGTTGCCGACGAGGCGCCGCCGCCGATCCACGGGATGAACGAGAAGGTGTTGGCGAACCACTTCTCGGCCGGTAGCAGCGTGGGCGCCAGGTAGAACACCCCCCACAGCCCGTACACAACCGACGGCACCGCCGCCAGCAGGTCGACGAGCATCGACAGCGGGCCGCGGAACCGGCGCGGGCACAACTCGTTGATGTACAGGGCCACCGACACCGCCACTGGGACGCCGAGCACCAGCGCCACTCCCGAGGTGATCAGCGTGCCCACCACCAGCGCCAGCCCGTGGTAGATGTTGCGCGAGACGTCCCAGTCGTTGCCGAAGATGAACGACAACCCGAACGTCTGGAACGTCGACCCCGACTGCCCGATCAGCTCGATGAAGAAGTAGACGAGCAGGGCCAGGATGAGGACCGCGAGCGACGTCAGCGCCCACGGCAGGGCCCGGTCCGGAAAGCGGCTGAGCGGCGACCGCTCGAGAACCGAGCGGCCGCCGTTGGCCGTTGTGGCGCTGGCCTCCAACGAAGGGCTCCTAGGTCAGCGGAGATCCGTTGCAGGTCATCGACTTCAGCTGCGTCTGATCCTTGCCCAACAGTGAGGAGGGCAGCGGGGCGTAGGGCAGCTGATTCGAGCCGGCGCCCAGCGTCTTCTGGCCGTCGCCGATGGCGTAGTTGATCCAGTTGAACAGGCCCTTGGCCGTCGTCGTGCTCAGGCCGCCGTCCTTGCACGGGTCCTTGTAGGCCTCGATGAAGGTCTGGGAGACGATCGGGTAGGCGCCCGCGTTGGGCGAGTTGATCGTCGAGATCCCCAGATCCGGCGGGACCTGGATCCCCAGGAACGCGTTCGAGGTGTTGGGGATCGTCGGCAGCACGTAGGTGCCGCCCGAGTTCTTGATCGCCGCGTACGTGAAGCCGTTCTCAATTGCATACGCCTGCTCGACGTACCCGACCGCGCCCGTGGTCTGCTTGACCGCGGCGGCGACGCCGGAGTTCTTGGCCGCACCGGTGCCGGTCGGCCACTTGACGTCCTTGCCGTGGCCGATCGACGACTTCCAGCTGGGGCTGACGTCGGACAGGTACTTGGTGAAGCCGTCGGTGGTGCCCGACGAATCCGAGCGGTGCACGATGGTGATGCTGGTGCCCGGCAGGTTGACACCCGGGTTCAGGCTCTTGATCGCCGAGTCGTTCCACTTGGTGATCTTGCCGGCGAAGATGTCGGCCAGCGTGGGGCCGTCGAGCTTGAGTCCGCTCTTGACGCCCGGCAGGTTGTAGGAGACGGTGATGGCGCCCGCGGCGATGGGGAATTGGACCACCGGGCCCTTCATCGTCTTCTTGTCGGCCGGCTTGAGCGCGGGATCCGAGCCGGCGAAGGCGACGGTCGCCGAGGCGAGCTGGGTCTGGCCGGCCCCGGAGCCCACTGCGTTGTAGTTGACGGTCAGCCCGCTCGACTTCAGCGTGTTGGCCCACTGCTCGTAGATCGGGGCGGCCAGCGTGGAGCCGGCGCCGTTGAGTGTGGCGGTGACGTGGCTGCTGGAGCCGCCGCCCGAGCCGCCCGCCGCGTGGGTCGTGGTGGTGTTGCTGGAGCCGCACGCGGCCACGACCAGCGCCGCCACCAATGACAGCGCGAGTCCGCCCACACTGATTCGTCGTCTATGCACTTGATTTCTCCTTATTCATGCGAGTGGGCAGAGTCTCGGCCCCCGCGGGCCTGCCGTGGTTACTGAGTTGTGAACCCGTTGTTCACGCGATGTTTCTGTTCGGCGGCCAGCCGGTAGCCCAGGCCGAAGTGCGTGTGGATGAAGGACCAGCCCGGGAGGGCCGCCTCCAGCTTGACCCGCAGCTTGCGGACGTACACATCCACCGAGCGGTCCCGGGTGCGCATCTCCCGGCCCCAGACCAGCCCGAACAGCTCCTCCCTGGTGACGATGTGGTCGACGCGCCTGGCCAACTCGGTCAGCAGCCGCAGCTCTCGAACCGACAGCATCAGCGCGCGGCCATCGGCCCGCGCCAGATGCTCGTCCGGCAGGATGCGAAGCGGCCCCACGACGAGGACCTCGGTACGCGACTGCGTCGCCTCTGTCACATCGCCGATGCTGCTTGGCGAATGCGCCGAACGAGTTATCAGGCCGTGTCAGAGTTGTGAACGACCTGTGAACGGCGCGCATCGCTGGCCCTGCGGCCCACGGGACGCCGGGCCGAGCGCGGCGTCAGCCGGCCAGCGCGGAGTCCAGCTCTTCGTCGGACGGCGGTTCGGGCACGCCGGCCGTCCGGCGCCCGGAGAGGAGGTCCAACTCCGTCTCGACGGCGTCCTCAGGCTCCGGCGCGAACCGATAGCCGACGCCGAAGTGGGTGTGGATGTAGCTCCAGGTGGGCGACCCCGCCCGCAGCTTCTGGCGCAGCTTGCGCACGAAGACGTCGACCGACCGGTCGCCGTGGGCCATCGCGTAGCCCCAGACGCGCTCGTAGATCTCCTCGCGCCGCAGCACCCGGTCGGCCCCGGTGAGCAGGTGGAGGATCTCGAACTCCCGCGCGGTGAGCTCCAGGCTCACGTCGCCGACGTACGCCTGGTACAGGTCGGGCCGGATGGTGATCTCGCCGAACAGCGCGGCCGCCTCGAGCGCCGGCATCTCGGCGCGGCGGTGGCGGCGCACCGCGGCCTCGATCACGCAGATCAGCTCCTCCGGGTGACACGGCTTCGTCACCCACGCGTCGGCCCCCAGCCGCAGGCCGCGGACGCGCTGGGCCACCGACGAGGGGCCGGTGCACACGATCACCGCCAGCCCGGGCAGCCTCCCGCACACCTGCTCCAGGTAGCCCCAGCCAGTCGGGCCGAGGATGGCCAGGTCGAGGACGAGCGCGTTGAGGCGCATCGCCACCAGCGAGTCGATGCCCAGCGGCGTGGTCAGCGGCCGGTACTCGGAGCCCAGCGCATCGAGGCGCTTGGACAGGACCTGCATGAACCCCGGATCCCGGTCGAGGACCGCCAGGCGGAGGCGGCTCTGGGCCCGCTGGGCCGAGCCGGGCGCCGGCGAACCCGCCGACAGCGTTTCACGGCGCTCAGCTGACATGAGCGGGACTCTAAACCACACTCTGTCGACGCTCCTGATCGTGGACCGCCCGGTCACAAGATCTTCACATGCAAAGAGCGTCAATCCAGATGGAGACCAGGTCCGGTGTGACAGGCCGGGAAGCTGGGGGCGCGGGCGCCCGGCACCGACTCGTGAGCCTCGGGACGCCGGCCCTCGGCGCTTGGCAAACCCATCGTCGGTCTTGAAGATCGCCTAAGCGAATCGCCGCTATCCTCAGGGCCATCTAAAGGCGCCCGGGATTCTGTGCCGGCGCCCTTCATCTGACCGCATGGCCTCTCGCAAAGAACAGAAGGAAGCAGCCCGCCAGCAGCGGCTCGCCGAAGAGCGGGCGCGCGTCGAGAAATCCCGCCGCGAACGCCGGCTGCGGATGCTCGGCGGCGTCGTCGTCGGCACCATCGTCGTCATTGCCGCCGTGTTCGCCATCTCCAGCGGCGGCGGATCGAACTCGACACCCAAGCCCGACACGGCCCAGGCCAAGAACTCGGCAGCGACCGTCAACAAGCTTCTCACCGGCATTCCGCAGCAGGGCAACACCCTGGGCAATCCCAACGCCAAGGTGACCCTGACCGAGTACGGCGACCTCGTCTGCCCCGTCTGCCGAGACTTCGCCCTCAGCTCCGAGGACCAACTGATCGCCAAGGACGTCCGCTCCGGAAGGGTCAAGATGGTCTACAAGGCGCTGGAGACGGCCTCCGGGACGGCGAATGGCTCGATGTTCGTTCCCAGTCAGACCGCCGCGCTGGCCGCCGGCCAGCAGAAGCGGGGCTGGGACTACATCATGCTCTTCTACCACGAGCAGGGCGACGAGACCTCCAGCTACGTGACCAACAGCTACCTGGACGGGCTGGCCCAACAGGTCCCCGGGCTCAACTTCAGTCAGTGGAGCTCTGACCGCCAGTCCCCCGCGCTGGCCAGCCAGGTCAACGCCGACCAGCAGGCCGCGGCCACCGCCGGCTTCAACAGCACGCCCACCATCCTGATCAAGGGCCCCAAGGGCCAGGCGCAGCCGATCGTCGGGGCTCCGTCAAGCTACGCCCAGATCGAATCGGCGATCAACTCCGTGTCATGAGATTCCCGCTGCGCCGCGCGATGACCGTGCTGGCGCTGCTGGGACTCGCCCTGGCGACGTATCTGACGATCGTCCACTACGCCGGCTTGAAGCCGGCCTGCACGGCGGGACAGGCCTGCGTCAAGGTCCAGACCTCGCAGTGGTCCGAGCTGGCCGGCGTGCCGGTGGCACTCATCGGCCTCATCGGCTACATCCTGATCCTGGGAGCGCTGTTAGCCCCCGACCGCGAGGAGACGCGGCTGGTCGTCCTCGGCCTGACGATGGTCGGCTTCGGCTTCAGCGCCTACCTGACCTACCGGGAGCTGTTCTCCATCCACGCCATCTGCGAGGAGTGCGCCACAAGCGCCGTCTTCATGACCCTCCTGCTCATCGGCGCCGTCTACCGGTATCTGACCGTCAACGACGACGCCGAGCCGCTCCCCGAACCGGCGTCGCTGCCCCCGCGCGGCACCAAGCCCGCGCGCCCCAAGTCGCACGCCTGACGCGGGGCCGGCGCAGGCTCAGCCCGGCCGCCCGGGCGCGTGATGCCGGCTTTCACATCCTGGTAACGGGAACTTCATAGCCCCATCACGAGATCGGCGCACCGGGCGGCCAATGTGGACAGCGTGAGCGTCGCTCTCCCGCACGCCGCAGCCCCGCCCACCCGTACGTCCCCCGCGGGCGGGCGGGTCCGTCTCCGGATCGCCGACGTGACCATGTTCTACGGGGAGCGCAGCGGCGGGATTCGCACCTACTTGGAGGCCAAGGCGGCGTTCGCGGCCCGCGCCGGGTGCTACGAGCAGCACCTGGTCGTCCCCGGGCCCGAGCGGTCGCTGCGCCTCGTCGCCTCCAACGGCTACCGGGTGCCGCTCGGCGCTGCCGGGCTGACCGAGGCCCTGCACCGGATCCGGCCGCATGTCGTCCTACTGCACGATCCGTTCTGGACCCCGCGCCATGCCACCCGGGCCGCCCACGACCTCGGCGCCGCCGTGGTGGCGGTCCATCACTCGTCCGCCCTGCTCCACGCCGCCGGGCTGCCGGGCCCGGACGGCGTGTACGCCCGGGCCCTCCGGCAGTGGTACCGCCGGGCCTACCTCGACGTCGACGCGGTCATGTCGGTCGTCGACCCGCTCCGGGACACCCGGCGCCCGGCCACCCTGGCCCTGCGGCTGGGCGTGGCGCCGGTCTTCCATCCGCGTCCCGCGGTCACGCGCGGCGACGAGGTGCTCTATGCCGGGCGCCTGTCCCGGGAGAAGGGCCTCGGCACGCTGCTCGAGGCGGCTGCGGCCTCCCGGGAGGCGTGGCCGCTGGCGCTGCTGGGCACGGGCCCCATCGGCGACGCGTTGCACGCCCGCGTCCGCCGGCTCGGGCTGGCCTCGCGGGTGACCTTCGAGCCCTTCGAGCCCGACCGCGAGCGACTCGCCGCCCGGTTCGCCGCCGCTCGCTGCGTCGTCCTCCCCGGCGCCCATGAGACGTTCGGGCTGGCCGCGCTGGAGGCGGCCGCCTGCGGAGCCCCAGTGGTCACCGCCGCCACCACGCCGGCCGCGGCGCTGGCCTCGGCCGCCATCGACACATTCCGGGCCGGGGACCCCGCCGACCTGGAGCGCGCCATCCAACGGGCGCGCCGGCGGGAGCCGGACCTGGCCGGTGCCGCCCGCCTGGCCGAGCGCCACAGCTGGGACCGCGTGTTCACGGCCGAGCTCGAGGACCTCCGGCGTCTCCTCGGATCGGAGGGATGAGCGTGAGCGGCACGCTCGCCGTCGCCGTCCACGACGTGGAGCCGCGCTCGTACCGGCGCGTGCTCGACATCCGGGCCTGGCTGCTGCAGCACGGCGTCGACCGGGCCACGCTGCTGGTCATCCCGGCCTCCGAGCTACACCCCATCGGAGCGCGCGCCCCGGCGCTCGTGCAATGGCTCAGGGACCGCGCGGCGTGCGGGGACGCCGTGGCCCAGCACGGGCTGGCCCACCGCGCAGCCCACCATCCGGCCTGGCCGCGCAGCCTGCTGGCCGCGTTGCAGGGCGGCCGCGCCGCCGAGTTCCCCGGGCTGGATCCGGTGTCCACGCGGGAGCGCGTCAAGATCGGCCAACGGCTCCTGCACGATGTCGCCCTGGATCCCCATGGCTTCGTGGCGCCGGGCTACGCCTATACCCGCGCGCTGCGCGAGGTCGTATCCGGCCCGGCCTTCGACTGGTCGGCCGACCTCGGCGGCGTCAACACCCGCGGCAACGGCCGGATCCGCGCCCGCGCGCTCTGCCTGGGCACCTCCACTCCGCTCAAGCGGGCGCTGTCGCCGACGGTGGTCCGCGCGGCCGCCCGGGGCAGCGACGAGCTGATGCGCCTCGACGTCCACCCCGCCGACTTCGACCTCCCCGGCCACCTGGCCACGCTCGAGTCGGTGCTCGAGCTCGCCGGCGGCCGGCGGACGGTCACCTACGACGAGCTTGGTGGCTGACGCGCCGGACCGGCGCACGGACCTGGCGGCGCGGGCCGAGCAGGTCCTCCGAGCCAACTGGCGGGAGGGCCACCGGGCCGAGGACGGCGTGCCCTACGCGTTCACATGCCCGGCCACGCCGCGCTACCGCCACCAGTGGTACTGGGACTCGTGCTTCCACGCCATCGTCTGGCGGCATTTCGATCCGTCCCGGGCGCGCCAGGAGTTGCAGACGCTCGTGCGCTCCGGCCGGCTCGACGGGTTCATTCCGCACACCGCCTTCTGGGATCGGCCCGCCTACTGGCGCCGGGCCCCGTTCTACGGCACCCACACGGTGTTCGGCGCCTCGGCCACGGCCACCATCCAGACCCCGCTCCTGGCGCTCGCCTGGGAGCTGGTGGCCGCCGCCTCGCCCGACGCGCTCAGCTTCGCCGCCGACGCCCTGCCCCAGCTGCGCCTCCATTACGAGTGGCTGGCCCGCGAGCGCGACGTCGATTCGGACGGGTTGCTGACGACCATCTATCCGGATGAGTCCGGCCTCGACGACTCGCCCAAGCACGACGCCCTCTTCGGGCGGATGCGCCATGACAGCGTCGGCTACTGGTGGCTGGTCGAGCGCTATCGGCGCCTCGGGTACGAGGCCCGGGCCATCACCGAGCGCTACGACGAGCACGTGGAGGACGTGCTGGTCAACGTCTTCTATGCGCTCGGCCTGCGGTCGCTCTCGCGCCTGGACTCCGAGCGCAGCGAGCTCTGGGCGCGACGGGCGGCGCGCACCGAGACCGCGCTGCTGGAGCGCTGCTACGACGAGCGCACCGGCCTGTTCTTCGATCTGGCCGGTCGCGCCGAGCGGCCCGTGCGCGTGTCGACCTGGTCGGCGCTGGCCCCGCTGGCACTGACCGGGCTGCCGTCGGACGTCCGCCGGCGCCTGGTGGAGGAGCACCTGCTCCACCCCAGGCGCTACCGCGCCGCCTGCGGAATCCCGTCGGTGGCCATGGAGGAGCCCAGCTTCAACCCCCGCTTCGCCCTGTGGCGCTGCTGGCGGGGCCCCTCCTGGATGAACACCGCCTGGCTGCTGCTGCCCCCGCTGGCCGAGCTCGGCTACGGCGACGAGGCCAACCGGATCCTGCGCTCGCTCTCAGACGCGGTGGAGCGCCACGGCTACCGCGAGTACTACAACCCGCTCACCGGCCGGGGCCTGGGCGCGCGGGGATTCGGCTTCGCCACCCTGCTGGTTGATCTTCTTCTCGCACAGAGCGGGAACGCTGACTTGGAGCCGTCCGCCGGACGGCCCATGATGCAGCCGTGAGCTGGCGATCGACCCGCGCCTCGGGCCAGGAGGACCGCACCAACCGCCAGGTCGCCGTCGTCGATCTCGGCTCCAACTCCTGGCGACTGGTCGTGTTCACCTACTCGGGTGGGCGGGGTCGAATAAACCCGTGGTGGAAGCTGACCGACGAGCTGTACGAGACGGTCCGGATCGGCGCCGGCCTGGCCGCCACCGGTCGCCTGAGCGACGAGGCCATCGCCCGGGGCCTGGAGACGCTGACGGTGTTCGCGCGGTTCTCCCGCGCCAACCACATTGCGTCCGACGACGTCCATGTCGTCGCCACCAGCGCGATCCGCGACGCCGAGAACGGGGCCCAGTTCCTGGCCGACGCCGAGCGAGACACCGGCCTGACGATCGAGACGCTGTCGGCCCACGACGAGGCGTTCTTCGGCTACGTCGCGGCCGTCAACTCCACCACCATCTCCGACGGCGTCGTCCTCGACATCGGCGGGGGCAGCATGCAGCTCATCCACGTCGAGGATCGCCACGCCCGGGAGATGGCGTCGTTCCCCCTCGGCGCCGTGCGCGTGACCGAGCAGTTCCTGCCGGGCGACGGTCCCGTGAAGAAGAAGGAGCTGGCCCGCCTGCGCAAGCACGTGACCGAGACGCTCTCCGACCTGGGGTGGCTGGCCTCGTCCGGCCGGCGCCTGGTCGGCATCGGCGGGGCGGTCCGCAACCTGGCCGCCGCCGCAGCCACCGCCGGCGGCTGGTTCGATCTCGGCGTCCAGGGCTTCCTGATCGAGCCCGACGTCCTGTCCGGCCTGGTCGCCCAGCTGGCCGGGCTGCCCGTGTCCGAGCGGGGCGAGGTCCCGGGGATCAAGCCGGGCCGCGGCGACATCATCCTGGCCGCCGCGGTGGTGCTGGACACGGTCGTGCAGCTGGGCGGCTTCACCGGGATCGAGGCCACCGAGGCCGGCCTGCGCGAGGGGGTCTTCCTGGCCCGCACGCTGCTCGACGAGGCCGAGCCGCTGTTCCCCGACGTGCGCGGCGACGCGGTCCGCAACCTGGCCGTCCAGTACGAGGCCGATCTACCCCACTCCGAGCACGTCGCCAAGCTGTCCCTGGAGATGTTCGACTCGCTCATCGGCGCCGGCCTCATCCAGCCGGCCGCGGGCGAGCGCGAGCTGCTGTGGGCGGCCGCCATGCTCCACGACGTCGGCATGACGATCTCCTACGACGACCACCACAAGCACTCGCGCTACCTGATCGAGAGCGCCGAGCTGTACGGCTTCGACCCGCGCGAGCGGGCGCTGATCGCCCAGATCAGCCGCTATCACCGCAAGGGCAACCCCAAGCTGGGGACGATCGAGGCGCTGACCCGGAAGGGCGACGAGGAGCTGCTGGAGCGCTGCGCGATGATCCTCCGGCTGGCCGAGCACCTGGAGCGCGGGCGCGACCAGGCGGTGTCCGAGGCCCGGCTGGACACCAACGGCGACGGCGTCGACCTGCACCTGAAGGCGGCCGGCGACCTGACGCTCCCCCGCTGGAGCGTCGAGCGCTACGGCGACGGCGAGGCGTTTCAGCGCGTGTTCGGCCGGCGCCTGGTCGTGGGCTGAACCGGCGCGCCGCTCCACCAACCGGGGACCGGCGCCCCACTCCATTAACCGGAACCGGCGCCTCACTCCATCAACCGGAGTATCGTGCCGCGACCATGAGACGGCTGGTGACTGTGCTGGTCATCTGCGGGGCGGCAGCCGTCGCCCCCGCTCCGGCCGCGGCCGCAATCTCTGGAGTGTTCGCCGGCCACACCGTCAGTGGACAACCGGTCTCCTGCACGGCCCAGGCCGACGGCACCCGGGTCTGCCACGGCGACTTCTCCTCATCCGGCGGCGCCGACACGCGCCTGAAGAGCTTCGACGGAACCCCGCTGGCGGTGTACGTGACGCTGCCCGCCGCGCCGGCGAGCGGCACCGACGGCTCGTACCCGCTGATCATCCAGAGCCACGGCTGGGGTGAGCCGACGACCGGGCCAACCGACACCCAGTACTACGGCCCCACCGCCGACGCCTGGGCCAGGAACGGCTACGCGGTGCTCCAGCTCGTCGCGCGCGGGTTCGGCGACTCATGCGGCACCGCGGCGTCCCGGCTGGCCGATCCCAGCGGGTGCGCCAGCGGTTACATCCGGCTCGATGACGAGCGCTACGAGGCCCGCGATGCCCAGTACGCCGCCGGGCTGCTCGTCGACGAGCGGGTGGTGGATTCGGCCCGACTCGGAGCCACCGGGGAGTCGTACGGCGGCGGGCT
Organism: Solirubrobacteraceae bacterium; assembly: GCA_051985625.1. Lineage (GTDB taxonomy): Bacteria > Actinomycetota > Thermoleophilia > Solirubrobacterales > Solirubrobacteraceae > Palsa-465. The sequence continues at coordinate 6,376 of JBPYFQ010000246.1, read as the reverse complement.
GTCGCTGGAGCTGGCCAGCCTGAAGAACCGGATCATGAACGCCGACGGGACACTCAGCCCCTGGACGAGCCCGAACGGGACCCCGCTGAGCATCACGGCGGCCGCCCCGGTCATCCCGTGGAGCGACCTCGCCTACTCGCTGGTGCCCAACGGGCGGACGCTGGACTACCAGGTCACCTCCCCCACCGCCGACCTCTCGCCGATCGGCGTCGAGAAGCAGTCGTTCGTCTCCGGGCTCTACGCCGACGGCAACACCAGCGGCTACTACGCGCCGCCGGGCACAAACTCCCAGGCCGACCTGACCAGCTGGTACACCGCGCTGAACGCCGGCGAGCCGTATGACGGCAACCCCACCGACGAGGCGATCATCCAGCAGATCGCCCAGTACCACTCGCCGTATTACCTGCTCGACGGGGCCTACGGCACCGCGCGGGTCGCGCCGCCGCCGCTCCTGATCGCCAACGGCTTCACCGACGACCTGTTCGGAGTGGACGAGGCGCTGCGCTACTACAACCTTGAGCAGTCGCTCTATCCCAGCGATCCGATCGGCCTGTTCGACTGGGACGGCGGCCACCAGCGCGGCCAGAACAAGGCCGCCGACAACGCGCTGCTGTCGGCGCGGATCCAGGCGTTCTTCGACCACTACGTGAAGGGCAGCGGCGTCCAGCCCCAGCTCGGCGCCACCGCGCTGACCCAGACGTGTCCGAGCACCGCGCCCTCCGGCGGGCCGTTCTTGGCCGCCACCTGGGCGGGCCTGCACCCGGGCGAGGTCGACTACTCCTCGACGCCGGCGCAGACGATCTCGTCGGCCGCCGGCAACCCGGCCATCGCCCAGACCGTCGATCCCATCACCGGCGGCGGGGCCTGCGCCACCGCCCCGGCCGCCGATCAGGGCGCCGGGGTGGCTACGTACCGGCTACCCGCGGCCACCGGGTCCGGGTACACGGTGCTCGGGTCGCCGACGGTCATCGCCAACCTGAACGTCAGCGGCTCGTATCCGTTCATCGCCGCGCGCCTGTGGGATGTCGACCCGGCAGCCGGCACCGAGACGCTGGTGGCGCGCGGGCTCTACCGCGTCTCCGCCAATGGTCCCCAGGTCTTCCAGCTGCACCCCGGGGCCTGGCACTTCGCCGCCGGCCACATCCCCAAGCTCGAGTTGCTCGGCCAGGACCCGCCCTACGCCCGGACCTCCAACGGTCAGTTCACCATCACCGTCGCCCACCTCCAGCTCCGGCTCCCCGTTCATGGCGCCCCCGGCGCGACCGGGACGCCGGCCGCGGTGACCAAGCCGCTCCCGCCGTACCGAGTCCGCTAGCGTCGTCGCCCATGGGCACGGACCCGCGGGCCACGCCGCCGACGGGCTCCCGCGGGTCGCCGAGCACGCCGCCGACCGGCTCCGGCGCGTCGCCAACCGGTCCCCGCGCGTCGCTGGCCACCGTCCTGCGGGAGTGGACCCGGATCGGCGTGACCGGATTCGGCGGCCCACCCGCGCACATCGCCCTGCTGCGCGATCTTGTCGTCGAGCGCCGCGGCTGGCTCGACGCCCGCAGCTTCGAGGACGCCAACGCCGCCTGCGGGCTGCTGCCGGGGCCCGCCTCGACCCAGCTGGCCATCTACTGCGCCTATCGGGTGGCCGGCACGGCCGGGGCGATCGTCGGCGGCCTCGGCTTCATCGTGCCCGCCGTGATCGCCGTGATCGCCGTCTCGTCCGTCCTGTTCGGCCAGGCGCCGCCGCTATGGATCCGGGGCGCGGGTGCCGGCGCGGGAGCGGCGGTGCCCGCGGTGGCGCTCCAGGCCGCCCGCGGCCTGGTGGGCCCGAGCCTGGACCGGGCCCGCGAGCGGACCGCTGTCGTCTGGTGGGCCGCCTACCTGGTGGCCGGGGTGACCGGCGCGGTGCTGGCCGGCCCGTACCTCGCGCTCGTGCTCGTCGCCTGCGGCGGCGTCGAGTTGGTGCGCCGGCACGGCGGGGTCGCCAACCGGCTCTCCTCGATCGCGGCCCTCCCGTTCGGGATCGTCGGCTCGGGCGGGGTGGGCGCGCTGGCCTGGACGGCGTTGAAGGTCGGCGCGCTGTCGTTCGGCGGCGGCTTCGTGATCATCCCGCTGATGCAGGGCGACGCCGTCCACACGTATCACTGGATGACCAACGGCGAGTTCCTGAACGCCGTGGCCCTGGGCCAGGTCACGCCCGGCCCGGTCGTCGCCACCGTCGCCGCGGTCGGCTATGCCGCCCACGGCGTCGCCGGCGGGGCGATGGCCGCCACGATTGCCTTCCTCCCCTCGTTCCTGTTCATCCTGATCTTCGGGCGCCACTTCGAGCGCCTGCGTGAGAACCCGCGCCCCCGGGCGTTCCTCGACGGCGCCGGCCCGGCCGCCATCGGCGCCATCGGTGGCGCGGCGATCACGCTGGCGATCGTTCTCAGCGAGGCCTGGCAGTTCGCCGTGCTGGCGGCGGCCGTGGTGGCGCTGCTCGTGTTGCGGCGCGGCGTGGTGACCACGCTGCTCGCCGCCGGGCTTGTCGGCACTGTGGCCGCACTGGCCGGCGCGCCCCTGCCTTAAACCTCCCGTTCACAAGAGGTTCACCATTCGGGGTGACCCGCGTGCGTAGGGTCGGAGCGGATGGGTGCGTCGGTTCTCAACCAAAGCCGGGGGTCGTAGAGTGTTCCCCATGCTCTGGCTTCTGCGACACGCCGAGGCCGCCGACGGCGCCCCGGACGACGAGCGGCCGCTGACCGAGCGCGGGATCATGCACGCCGAGGCGGCCGGCCGTGCCCTGAAGCAGCTCGGCGTCCACATCGACGCCTGCCTGTCCAGCCCCAAGCTCCGGGCCGTGCAGACGGCCCAGCACGCCTGCGCACCGTTGGGGGTGGAGGTGACGACCGACCGGCGGCTGTCCGGGGAGCCGTTCGACGCCAACGAACTCGTCGCCGGGCTCGGCGACAACGTCCTCCTGGTCGGCCACGATCCGTCGTTCACGCTGACCGTCCACGACCTCACCGGCGCCCAGGCCCGCATGAAGAAGGGCGGTCTGGCCGGCATCGCCAAGGGCGAGCTAGTCGTGCTGCTGCGCCCGGCCGAGCTGGAGGCCATCGCAGGCGCGGAGAGGGTCGCGTGACGGAGGTCGGCTCGGAGCCGACCGAGCTCGGCGCGGCCGCCGAAGCCGCCCCCTCCCCCGACGGCGCGGTCAACCTGGCCGACCGCTCGCTGTACATCAACCGCGAGCTCTCCTGGCTGGACTTCAACGACCGCGTCCTGCAGCTGGCCGAGGACGACCGGCTTCCGCTCCTGGAGCGCCTGAAGTTCCTCGCCATCTTCACGACGAACCTGGACGAGTTCTTCATGATCCGGGTGTCCGGCGTGCACGAGCAGCTGGAGTCCCGCATCGACTCGCGGGGGCCGGACGGGATGTCTCCGCCCGAGGTGCTGTCCGCCATCCACGATCAGGTGCGCGAGCAGGACCGCCGCCACGCCGAGCAGTTCTCCCGGCTCGTCCCGGAACTGGCCGAGCACGGGATCCGGATCGTCTCCTGCGACGAGTCCGGCGCCCCGCCGGAGGCCATCGAACGCCACTTCCGCGAGCAGATCTTCCCGGTGCTCACGCCGCTCGCCGTCGGCGCCGGCCGGCCGTTCCCCTACATCTCGAATCTGTCGCTCAGCCTGATCGTCCGCCTGCACGACCCGGACAACGACCAGGAGGCGTTCGCCCGCGTCAAGGTGCCCAAGGAGGTCCTGCCGCGGTTCGTCGAGATCTCCAACGACGTGTTCATCCCGTTGGAGGACGTCATGGCCCGCCACCTCGACGCCCTGTTCCCGGGCATGGAGATCATCAGCTACGACTTCTTCCGGGTGACCCGGGACGCCGACTTCGAGGTCTCCGACGAGGCCAACGACCTGCTCCAGGCGGTTGAGGACGAGCTGCGGCGCCGGCGCTTCGGCGAGGTGGTCCGGCTCGAGGTCGGCGCCGGCATGGACCCGGCGCTGCGGACCCGGCTGATCGAGTGGCTCAACGTCGACGAGGTCCAGGTCTACGACGTCGAGGGCCTGCTCGACCTCGGCGACCTGTGGCAGATCGCCTCGGTCAAGGACCGGCCGGAGATCCGCTGGCCGAGCTGGACCCCGGTGACCGCCCCCGGCCTGGTCACCGCCCCCACCAACGGCGACGCGCAGCCGGACATGTTCGCGATGATGCGCGCGTCCGACGTGCTCGTCCACTACCCGTACCAGTCGTTCAGCACCAGCGTCGAGCGATTCGTCAAGCAGGCCGTCGACGACCCCAACGTGCTGGCGATCAAGATGACCGTGTATCGGACGTCCGACGATTCGGCGCTGGTGCCGTCGCTGATCGAGGCCGCCGAGAAGGGCAAGCAGGCGGTCTGCCTGGTGGAGCTCAAGGCCCGCTTCGACGAGCGCCAGAACATCCGCTGGTCCCGGGCGCTGGAGGAGGTTGGCGCCCACGTCGTCCACGGGATCCCCGGCCTCAAGACGCACGCCAAGGCGATCCTCATCGTGCGCCGGGAGCGGGGCGTGGTCCGAAACTATGTGATGATCGGGACGGGCAACTTCCACGCCAAGAACGCCCGCCTGTACGAGGACTTCGGCTACTTCACCGTCAACCGGGAGATCGGCGAGGAGGTGGCCAACCTGTTCAACACGCTGACCGGGTACGGCCACCCTGAGCCGCAGCGCAAGACGCTGGTGGCGCCGACCTGGCTGCGCGAGCCGCTCATCCGGCAGATCGAGCAGACCATCGAGGCCCATCGGGAGGGCCGCGAGTCGCGGATCGTCATGAAGATGAACGCGCTCGTCGACCAGAAGATCATCGAGGCGCTGTACCGGGCCTCGCAGGCCGGCGTGCCCATCCAGCTCAACGTGCGCGGGATCTGCTGCCTGGTCCCGGGAGTCCCGGGGGTGTCGGACACGATCGAGGTCGTCTCCGTGGTCGGTCGCTTCCTGGAGCACTCACGCATCTACTCGTTTCACCGCGGGGACGAGCACGTCTACTACATCGGCTCGGCCGATCTCATGCCCCGCAACCTGGACACGCGGGTGGAGCTGCTGACCCCGATCGAGCCTCCCGAGCTTCAGGCCGAGCTCGAGGACACGCTGGAGCGCTGCCTGGCCGACGACACGTACTCGTGGACCATGGGCTCCGACGGCCAGTGGACCCGGCGGCAGGGCGAGTCCCGCAGCGTCCACCTGGAGTTGATGGAACGCACGCTTGCGCTGGCGGCCAGCTCGGGTAGCTAGCGTTCGTGCTCGGGTAGCTAGCGTTCGTGAACAGCGACCTCTTGCTCGTAATTGTCGTCGTGGCGGCGCTCGCGTTCGACTTCACCAACGGGTTCCATGACACGGCCAACATCGTGGCCTCGTCGATCTCGACTCGGGCGCTGTCACCGCGGGTGGCGATCGCACTCGCGTCGGTCCTGAACTTCGTCGGCGCGTTCATCTCGCTCAAGGTGGCGGCGACCATCGCCACCGGCATCATCGACGCCAGTCAGGTGACCGAGCACATCGCCTTCGCCGGGCTGATCGGCGCAATCGCCTGGAACCTCGTGACCTGGGCCTACGGCCTGCCCTCCAGCTCGTCGCACGCGCTGATCGGCGGGATGGTCGGCGCCATGCTGGCCGCCGTCGGCGGGTCCGGCGTGCAGTTCGGCGGGCTGCTCGACAAGGTCGTGATCCCGGCGCTGATCTCGCCGGTGGCCGCCTTCCTCGCCGCCGGACTCGGGATCGTGATCATCTATCGGCTCCTGGGCCGGCGGCGCCCCGGTCCGGTGACCCGCGCTTTCCGCCTCGGCCAGGTCGTCTCCAACTCGGCGCTGGCCATCGCTCATGGCACCAACGATGCCCAGAAGACGATGGGCGTCATCACCCTGGCGCTCGTCGCCCACGGGGACTTGAGCCCGCACCACGCCGCCGTGCCCGGCTGGGTGGTGATCCTGTCGGCGACGGCCATGGCCCTCGGCACCTACGCCGGCGGCTGGCGCATCATCCGGACGGTCGGTACCCGGATCATCAAGATGAACTCGGCTCAGGCCTTCTCGGCCCAGGCCTCCGGCGCCCTGGTGATTTTGTTCTCCTCGCACCTCGGCTATCCCCTGTCGTCCACCCACGTCATCTCCGGCGGGATCATGGGGGCGGGCGCCGCCAAGCGACTCTCGGCGGTGCGGTGGGGCGTGGCCGGCACCATTGCTGCCGCCTGGGTGATCACGCTCCCCGCCGCGGCCCTGTTCGGCGCCGGCGCCTACGCGCTGGCCACCGCCTTTGGCAAGACCGCGCTGGCTCCCCTGCTGATCATGGTGATCGCGCTCGGCGGGCCGGTCTCGATGGCGCTCGCGACGCGCCGCCGTCGCCTGGCGGAGGCCGCGAACGCCTGAGC
>JBPYFQ010000245.1:0-7063 GCA_051985625.1 Solirubrobacteraceae bacterium | reverse complement strand
CGTCATATCTCGTCCGCAGCGATCCGAACCGCGACGACCCGAACGCTCCGCGTCCGACCGCGCAGCAGGACCCGTGGCACTACTCGATCGCGCGCATGGTCGACGCCTGTACGTCGGCGGGCATCCTCCCGTTCTATGGCCCGTACGGGGACATCAAGGACGTCGAGGGCTGCGAGACCCAGTTCCGGGCCGCGTTCCTGCTCGGCTGTGTTGCTGCCTGGTCGTTGCACCCGGTACAGATCCAGATCGCCAAGCGGGTGTTCAGCCCCGCTCCCGACGAGGTGCAGTTCGCCCGCAAGGTGCTGGAAGCGATTCCCGACGGCCGCGGGGTCCACATGATCGACGGCAAGATGCAGGACGACGCCACCTGGAAGCAATGCAAGGTGATGGTGGAGCTGGCCGAGATGCTGGCCGACAAGGACCCGGCGCTGGCCGACGCCTACGGGTTCGCGGGCGCGGCAGCGTAGTCTCCGCGCATGCGCATCTCCGCCAAAGCCGACTATGCCGTGCGCGCCGCCGCGGAGCTGGCCGCGGCGGACGGCGACCGGCCGGTCAAGGCGGAGCGCATCGCCACCGCCCAGGGCATCCCACTCAACTTCCTGGAGAACATCCTGGGCGAGCTGCGCCACGCCGGGATCGTGCGGAGCCACCGGGGGGCCGACGGCGGGTTCCGTCTGGCCAAGCCCGCCGATGAACTCACGGTGGCCGACGTGATCCGCGCCGTCGAGGGCCCGCTCGCCAGCGTGCGGGGCGGGCCCCCGGAGGACGCCGAGTACGCCGGCGCGGCCAGCGCGCTGCCTCGGGTGTGGATCGCGGTGCGGGCCAACCTGCGCCGGGTCCTGGAGCAGGTGACGATCGCCGAAGTGGCCAACTCCAAGCTTCCCCGGTCGGTCGAGAAGCTGACCGAGGACCCGGGGGCCTGGGTTACGCGGTAGCCGGCGCCGGGATCTCCACGGGCGCCCGCACGTAGATGATGTCGCCGCCGTCGAGTTCCAGCTCGTCAGCCTGAGCGCGGGTCAGCTGCGCCCGGGCCGGCGACCCGTCCGGCAGCTCCAGTTCGACGCGCACCTCGAAGCCGAGGTGCACCACGCGCCGGACCATCGCCTCCTGCCGTCCGTCGCCCGGCTCCAGCGCGATCGTGACGTCGTGTGGGCGCACCAGCCGCCCGTCGATCCGGCTCACCGGCCCCACGAACCCCATCACGAACTCGGTGGCCGGGCGGTCGTAGACCTCCCGGGGATTGCCGACCTGCTCGATCGTCCCCGCGCTCATGACCGCGATCCGGTCGGAGATCTCCATCGCCTCCTCCTGGTCGTGGGTGACGAGCACGGTCGTGACGTGCTGCTCGTCGTGCAGCCGGCGCAGCCAGGTGCGCAGCTCGGCTCGGACGGTGGCGTCCAGTGCGCCGAACGGCTCGTCCAGGAGAAGCACCTTCGGCTGGACGGCCAGGGCGCGCGCCAGTGCCATCCGCTGGCGCTGCCCGCCGGACAGCTGGGCCGGCCGCTGGTCGGCCCACTTGGTCAGGCCTACCAGCGCCAGCAGCTCGTCGACGCGGTCACGGACCTCCGCCCGGGGCCGCTTGCGGATCTTCAGCCCGAACGCGACGTTGTCGCGCACGCTCATGTGGGTGAACGCGGCGTAGTGCTGGAACACGAAGCCGATGCCGCGCTTCTGCGGGATGACCCGGCTGACGTCGGCGCCGTCGATCATGATCGTCCCGGTGTCCGGGACCTCCAGTCCGGCCACGATCCGGAGCAGGGTGGACTTGCCGGACCCGCTCGGGCCGAGCAGCGAGGTCAGCGAGCCCCCGGGAATCTCCAGTGAGACGTCGTTGAGGGCGGTGAAGTCTCCGAAGGTCTTGGAGACGCCGGTGATGTCGATGTTCATGCGGGTTTGCGCCTCCCGGGGGCGAGCAGGGTCATGGCCAGCAGCACGACGAGCGAGATGACGGCCAGCTCGGTGGCCGCCGCGTACGCGCCGGTGATCGATCCCGAGCCGAGCTGCTCGTCGCGTTGGTAGACGAGCAGGGGCAGCGTCAGCGTCTGCCCCGCCACGAGCGATGAGACGAGGAGCACGGCGCCGATCTCTCCCAGGGCGCGGGCGGTCGACAGGACGACGCCGTAGGCGACGCCCCACCGGATCGAGGGCAGCGTGATCCGCCAGAACGTCTGCCACGTCGAGGCGCCGAGGGTGGCAGCCGCCTGCTCCTGCTCGTCGCCGATCTCGGCCAGGACGGGCGCCACCTCGCGCACCACGAACGGCAGCGAGACGAAGATGGTGGCCAGCACCATCCCGGCCGGGGCGAAGATGATCTGGATCCCGCGGTCGGCGAACCAGTTGCCGAACCAGCCGTGGATCCCGTAGACCAGGGTCAGCGCCAGTCCGACGATCACCGGCGAGACCAGGAACGGCAGGTCGATGAACGCGTCGAGCATCGCCGCGGCCCGGCCACGCCGGCGAACCAGCACGAGCGCGCACACGACACCGAACACGGTGTTGAGCGGAACGGCGATGAGCGCCATCAGCAGGGACAGCGACAGGGCGCTGATCGCGGCGGGCGTCGTCATCCACGACCAGGCGACGCCGAAACCCTGCTCGAACGTCTTGATGAACACGAACGCCACCGGCAACAGGAGCAACAGCAGCAGGTACAGGAGCGCCACCGCGCGCAGCGACAGACGCGCGGTTCGGTTAGTGCGCAACGCGGCCTCCCAGACGCCGGATGAGCACGAGCACCAGGAGCGAGACGACGATCAGGACCAGCGACAGCGACGCGGCCGCCTGGGGCGCATCGGACTCGACGTCGGCGAAGATGACGATGCTGGCGATCTGGACCTTGCCGACGATCAGGATCAGGGAGCCGATCTCCCCCACCGCGCGGGCGAACGCCAGCGCGGCGCCGGACACGATCGCCGGCCGCAGGGCCGGCAGGATGATCCGCCGGAAGATCGTGGCGTTTCCGGCTCCCAGGGAGGCGGCCGCCTCCTCGGACTCGCGATCGACTTCGAGCAGCACGGGCTGGACCGACCGCACGACGAACGGCAGCGTCACGAACAGGAGCGCAACGAGGACGATCGCCCGGGTGTAGGCGAGGTGGATGCCGAACGGGCTGTCCGGGCCGTACAGCGCCAACAGCGTCAGCCCGGCCACCACGGTGGGCAGCGCGAACGGCAGGTCGATGACCCCATTGATGATCCGCTGGCCCGGGAAGCGGTCGCGGACCAGCACCCAGGCCACGATCGTCCCCATGACGGCGCCGATCGCCGACACCGCCAGCGCGGCGCCCAGGGTGATGGCCAGCGACCGGAGAGCCACGGGATTCGTGACGGACTCCCAGAAGCTGGCCGGGCTCTGCGCCACCGCCTTGACCGTCACCGCGGCCAGCGGGATGAGGACGATGACGCTCAGGTACAGGACGGAGAGACCAAGGCCCAGCCCGTACGGCCGCCGGACCGCCCGCCCGCGGGTGCGGGCGGGGCGGCCGGGGGCGGATTGGGCGGAGGCCGGGGCGGCGTATGCGCTAGCTGGAGGCAGTGGGCACCCCCGCGGCCTGCTCGATCTTGGTGATCGACCCGCTCGACGGAGCGAAGAACTCCTTCTTGACCTTGGTCCAGCCGCCGAGGTAGCCGATCGTGAACAGCTGCGGCGGCGTGGGGAACTTGGAGGCGAACTGCTTGGCCACGGTCGGGTCGACCGGGCGGTAGCCCTGCTGGGCCCAGATCGTCTGACCGGCCGGCGACCACTGGTAGGCCAGGAACGCCTTGGCCTGGGACTGGTGCGAGCTCTTGGCGGTAACCGCGATCGGCGTCTGGATGAGGATCGTCTGCTTGGGATAGACGATCTGGACGTTGTCGCCGGCCTTCTCGGCCGCCAGCGCGTCGGACTCGTAGTCGAGCAGCACGTCGCCCTTGCCGCTGGTGAACGTCTGAAGCGCGGCGCTGGCGCTGGAGTCCTGGACCGCCACGTTCTTGGTCAGGAGCGTGTGGACGTAGCTGAGCGCCTGGGCGGGCGTCTTGCCCTGCTTGAGCTGAGCGCCGTACGCGGCCAGGATGTTCCACCGGGCGCTGCCCGAGGTCGACGGGTTCGGCGTGATCACGCTCACCCCGGGCTTGATCAGGTCACTCCAGCCGGTGATGTGCTTGGGGTTGCCCTTGCGCACGACCATCACCACTACCGAATCGCTGGAGAACCCCTTCTCCGCGTTGGCGTTCCAACTGCTGGAGACGAGCTTGTCCTTGACCAGCCGCGTCATATCCGGCGTGGTGGAGAACGCCACCACGTCAGCCGGCTGCCCGGCGTCGACCGCGCGGCTCTGCGAGCCGGAGGCGCCGAAGGACTGGGTGAAGCCGACCCCCTTGCCGGACGACGACTGGCTGAAGGAGGAGGTCAGGGCGTCGTAGGCCTTCTTCGGCGTCGAGTACCCGACCAGGGCCAGCTGGGTGGAGGAGCCGCTGCCTCCGCTGGCGGCGGCGTTCGAGGCGGCGGTGCTCGTCTGATCCGAGCTGCCGCCGCACGCGGCCAGGGCCAGCGCCGCGGCGCCGGCGCCCACCGCGGCGAGGGTGCGCCCGCGCCAGCTGTGGAGTGGTCTGGTCATCGCTTCATCTCAACTTTTTCGATTGGAATTACCAAAGCGATCGGAGAGTAGCGTACTAACTCAACGTATTCAGTTGTAAATAAGTACGTGGACGACACCATCTGACGTCGCACCGCTCAGTGACGAGAATCGCTAGGCTCCCCCGCCCTCATGCGTTTCTTCGAATACGAGTCGCGGGCGATCGTGGCCAAGGCCGGGATCCCGGTCACCAACCACGGGTTCGCCACCACCGCAGACGAGGCCCGCCGGATTGCCGAGCAGATCGCCGGCCCCGTCGTGATCAAGTCCCAGGTCCTGACCGGCGGCCGCATGAAGGCCGGCGGCGTTCAGTTCGCCGATACGCCGGAGGAGGCCGCGCGCCATGCCGAGCATGTGTTGGATCTGGAGATCAATGGGCATATGCCCCGCGGGGTGTTGGTCGACCACCGGGCCGCTGTGCGGCACGAGTACTACGCCGGGGTGGTGTGGGACGGGATTCGTAAGCGGCCGGTGATGTTGTTCTCGGATATGGGTGGGATCGACATCGAGCAGGTGGCTGAGGAGCATCCCGACCACGTCGCCCGCGGGCATTTCTCCACGCTGCGCCCGTTCTCGGACTGGCAGGCCAAGCAGGTGATCGCGTCGATCGGCGTGACCGGGTCGGCGTTGAACCGCCTGACGCCGATCCTGGCCCGGCTGGCCCGGCTGTTTTTGACCTACGACATGACGCTGGCCGAGATCAACCCGCTGGGTGAGTTGGAGGACGGGTCGTTTGTGGCGTTGGACGCGCACATGGACATGGAGAACGAGGGCCGCCCGCGGCAAAAAGCGCTGCTGCACGAGCTCGGCGTCGGCGATGAGGAGACGCGCCAGGCCCGGGAGGCGACGCCGTTTGAGCTGGCCGGCGAGCAGGTCGACGCGCAGGATCACCGTGGGGTGGCGGGCAACGTGACCGAGTTTGACGGCAACCTGGGGCTGGTGATCGGCGCCGGCGGGGGGTCGTTGACGTTGTTTGATGCCGTCCGCGCCCACGGCGGGGACCCGGCCAACTACTGCGAGATCGGCGGCAACCCGTCGGTGGCCAAAGCGTGCGGCCTGGCCAAGCTGGTGTTGCAGAAACCGGGGGTGGACAAGATCGCGGTGATGATGTCGATCGTGTCCAACACCCGGGTCGACATCGTCGCCCGCGGGGTGATCAAGGCCTGCCTGGAGCTGGGGTATGACCCAGCCGAGAAGATCGCCATCTTCCGTATCCCGGGCGCGTGGGAAGAGGAGGGGTTCAAGATCCTGGAGCGCTACGGGGTGTCATACGCCGACCGGTCGGTGTCGCTGAATGAGGCGGCGCGCCGCGCCGTGGAAGGAATCCAAGGAGTGGCGGCCGCGTGAGCATCCTGGTTGACGCCGACACCACGTTCATCGTGCAGGGGATCACCGGCCGCGAGGCGGTCAACCTGACCCGGGAGTGTCTGGAGTACGGGGCGGGCGCCAAGATCGTCGGCGGGGTGACCCCGGGCCGGCTGGGCCGCGACGTGCACGGCGTGCCGGTGTTTGACACCGTGGCCCAGGCGGTTGAGCATCACGGCGCGGCGGGTGGGGACGGAATCGACGGGTCGGTGGTCACCGTCCCCCCGGCGTTTACCAAGGACGCCGTGTTTGAGGCGCTGGAGAACGGCGTCAAGCTCGTGGTGATCGTCACCGAGCGGATCCCGCGGGGTGACGTGGCCGAGATGGTGGAGTTGGCCGCCGAGCGCGACGCCCGGATCATCGGCCCCAACTGCCTGGGGATCATCGTCCCCGACGTGGTCAAGATGGGCGGCATCGGCGGCCCCGCCAAGGACGCCGCCAAGTCCTACCAGCCGGGACCGGTCGGAGTGGTGTCCCGCTCCGGCGGCATGACCACCGAGATGTCCTCCACGCTGACCGCCGCCGGGCTGGGAGTGTCGACCGCGGTGTCGATCGGCGGCGACGCCATCATCGGCTCCTCCTACGCCGAGCTGATGCCCCTCTTTGAGGCCGACCCCGACACCGGCGCGATCGTCATCTACACCGAACCGGGCGGGCGGATGGAGGCCGAGCTGGCCGCCTGGGTGACCGAGCACAACTCCCGGCTGCCGATCGTGGCGTTCATGGCCGGGCGGTTCATGGACGAGATGCCCGGCATGAGCTTCGGCCACGCCGGCACCATCGTCGAAGGCAAAGAGGACACCGCCACCGAGAAGATCGCCCGCCTGGCCGACGCCGGGATCACCGTGGCCGAGCGCATCGAGGACATCCCCGACCTCGTCAAGGAGAAACTCTAGGCATGGCCGGAACCTTCATCGACGTCGAACTCGACCCCACCGCCGCCGCCGACCCCGACCTGGCCCGCAAGCTCGCCGACGTCTGCCCCGTCGACATCTTCCAAGCCGGCCAGGACGGCGTGGAGCTGGTCGAGGCCCACCTCGACGAATGCGTCCTGTGCGAGCTATGCATCCGCGCCGCCCCACCCGG
>JBPYFQ010000244.1:0-13834 GCA_051985625.1 Solirubrobacteraceae bacterium | reverse complement strand
CGACCACCGGCATCGACGACGCGGTCCTGGCGCAGGTGCTGCTGTCGACGGCGCCCGCCGCGGGGGCGGCCCAGGCGGTGGCGGGTGCCGCCCGGCTGGCGCTGGCGCTGGGGGTTGACGTCGAGATCGAAGGGTGGGATGGGACATGAACACGACATCCGCCGTGCTCGCAGTCGCACTCGTGCTCGTGGCGGTCCTGGCGGGCTGCGGGAGCAGCAGCAAGCCGGCCTACTGCACGAACGTCGACAACCTCAAGTCGTCGGTCAAGGCGCTGCCCAACACCAACGTGGTGCAGAACGGGCTCAGCTCGCTGGAGACGGCCGTCACCAAGGTGGAGACCAATGCGGAAGCGGTGGTCAAATCGGCCAAGAGCGACTTCCCGAACGAGACCAGCGCACTGAAGAGCTCGGTGACGACGCTCACCACGACGGTCAAGGGGGCCGTCGCGTCGCCCAGCGCGTCAACCGTGGCTCAGATCCCCGGGCAGGTCTCGGCCGTCGTCACCGCCGCCAAGAACCTAGAGAGCGCGACCTCCTCGAAGTGCAGCTGAGCCTCGAGGCGCAGGTGAGCGACGCCGACCCGGTCACAGGCCGGTCTGAGCGGTGACCCGCCCGGACTTCACGGCGCCGGCCAGCGCCTTGTAGTCCTTCTCGTTCTGGTCGGCGTACGCCCGGGAGAACTCGAGGATCGCGCGGTCAAACGCGTCCCCGCCTCCCAGGTAGGAGGCGATCGCGATGCGATCGCCGCTCCGGGCATGGGCGCGGGCCAGTGTCCAGCCGCACAGCCGGCCGTAGGCGGCCATGGCGTCCGGCACCATCTGCTCGATCTCGGCGGAGCCCTTCCAGTCCTTGAGCTGGCGGCCGTAGAAGTCGCGAGCCTGGCCGTCCATTCCCGCGTCAACGTGCACCCACCCCAGGAAGATGTCGCTGGCCGCCTGCATCAGCCGCTGGCCCTCCACGACGCGTTCGCCGTGATTGGAGTATTCGCTCGGCTCCAGGAACTCCTCCAGCACCGAGGCCTCGGCCTCCTTCATCTGGAGGAACAGGGGGTCGTTCACGTCACGGCCGAACAGGAGCACGATCCAGGCGCGGGTGCCGACGCTGCCCACGCCCACCACCTTGCGGGCGAAGTCGGTGAGCTCGTACTCCTCCAACAGCACGCGCCGGTCAGGCTGGAGCGTGGCCCGGAACTGCCGCAGCAACGTGTGCAGCTCGTCGAACACCTCCTTGTGGCTCTCTGGCGTCAGCACCCGCAGCGGGACGATGAGCGGCGATTGATCGACGATCTCGGCGCTCCCGTTGATGCGCTGGGTCAACTTGGAGAACGCCGACATGCTGTCCTTCGTCCGCGCCTTGGCCAGGTTCTTCTCCGCGCGCTTCACCTGCTTGGCCTTGAACTGGCCGGCGAACTCCTGGATGAGCGGCTCGACCTCTAGGTGGGCGTACCAGACCTCGAGGTTGTTCATCCCCGCAAACTCGCGCACCCGGGCCCGGTACTGGGAAACGGTGTCGAGCACGATCCGGTCCTGGTCGCGAACGCCGAACCCGTTGTCCCGCGCGCCGATCAGCATGCTCGCGCACAGCCGCTTGACGTCCCACTCCCAGGGCCCCGGGAGGGTCTCGTCGAAGTCGTTGATGTCGAACACGAGCTTGCGCTCAGGCGAGGCGAACACGCCGAAGTTCGACAGGTGGGCATCGCCGCAGCACTGGACGCTCAGCCCAGACCGCGGCGTGTGGGACAGGTCGCTGGCCATGATCTTGGCCGCGCCCCGGTAGAACGTGAACGGTGAGACGAGCATCCGCCCGTAGCGGATCGGCACCAGCTCGGGCACCCGCGTCTTGGCCTGCGTCTCGAGCAGGTCGACCGGGTCCGGCCGGCTGGCCGGGGTCTCAAATGCAGCGTGCTTGGACCGGGGCACGTCGGCGCGGGCCTGCTTGCCCCGTTCGACGCGTTCGGCAACGGTCAGGTGTGGGATTGCCGGGGGAGCGTCCGGCTGAACGGTGGTGGTCATCGCGCCAGCCTGTCAGCGGCCGCGATAGTGTCATCACCCGATCAGGGTGAGCGCGTCAACCGATCAGGGCCTGGTCGGTGGGTCCTCCGCGCAGAGCAAACCCTGCCACTGCCTCGACCGTCTGCCAGGCGGTCTCGGGCTCCAGCGCGGACGGGGAGGCGCCCGGATGCTGTGGGGCGATGCGGACGCGAAGCGCCCGCGGCCGGATGCGAAACCGCAGCGGCGGCTCCAGCATCACCGCCTCGCCATCGATGCCCGCGGCCACCGGCCCGTCCGAGTCCACCACGAACTCATCGCCCGTCCACTGCTGCATGGCCAGCCGGCGCCCGGCCGCGCGCGTCCCGTCGACGCCGAACGGGACGAGCACGGTCACGCCGAGCACTCCGTCATCGAGTCGCGGCCGCGTCCCGGACCCGAGCGGCTGGCCCAGCCGATAGCGGTTGTTCGAAACCAGGATGGCCGCCCCGGACTCGGTGCCGCGCGGGCCGGTCCAGCGCAGCGCGGACGGGGCGGCGTCCGGCCCCAGCACATCCGGGACCGTTTCCAGGAGCGTGTGGAGCTTGGCCTCGCGATAGCCCGGATGCTGGACCGCGTCCGCATACAGGCCGAGCGAGACGTTGTTGACGAACACCCGCCCGTTGACCTCGGCGAGGTCGACCACGCGCTCGCCGCCGTCGACGAAGGCGTCGAGCGCGCCGACCACGTCCTCGCGGTCGACGCCGAGGTCGAGCGCGAAGTGATTGCGTGTACCGGCCGGGATGCACGCGTAGGGCAGGCCGAGCTCGGCGGCGACCATCGCGACGATCGCCTGCGATCCGTCGCCGCCGGCCATGGCCAGCCCATCGGCGCCATCGGCGACGGCATCGCGCACCAGCTGTTCGAGGTCGTCGCCGAGCTGCAGTTCGACGGCCGAGATTCGTCGGCGCCGCGCCTCGTTGACCAGGTGAAAGCGCGTCGCCTTGCCGCCGCCGGATTTTGGGTTGTAGAACAGAACCGGGCGGGCCGGGGGCTCGGCGGGCGGAAGCCGGACATGGACGCGGAACGCCATGCGGGTCGCCCCCAGCGTGACGGCCACCGCGGCGAGCACCAGCAGGTCCTCGAGCAGGCGATTCTCCACGATCACCAGCGCGACCGCGCCGGCGACCAGGAGGCCGGCCGCCGCCAGGGCGATGGTCCGCGCTGCCCCCCGCCGGCACACGCCCCACCAGGCGGCGCCGATTGCCAGCACCAGACAGGCCAGCACGGTCAGGCCCTTGGGGAAGTGGTTGACGGCAACCGCCACGGCGAGCGCCACCGCGGCGATCGCGCACACCAGGGCCGTCAGTGCCCACAACCGGCGGGAGGTCATGGCCTCCGCCGGTCGCTTTGGACGGCTACCGGAAGCGAGCGCATCGTCACACCGGGAATCCTGGGCCAGGGCGGCCCGCCGGTCATCACCTGATCAGGGTGAGTCGCATCCGGAGGGGCGCCGGCGGTGGGGTGTCGGCCCTCCCACAGCAGGCAGGGGCGCACCATTGTGTGGTGCGTGCCGCGATGGAATCGTGATGGGTACACGACCACTCCAGGCCGCTGAGGCCTGCCGGATAAACGGGAGGATGCAAATGTCTGTCAAAGCCTCGCCGGAAGCGCCGAGGTCCGCGCCCTACGACAGCTATTACGAGGAGGAGCGCGGGTCGGGTTGGGTGACGTTCGCCGGGGTCCTGCTGCTGATGCTCGGGACGATCAACTTCATCGAGGGCGTCGCGGCGATCGGCAACGCTCACTTCTTCACGGCCAACGCGCACTACGTGATCGCGTCACTGAACACGTGGGGCTGGGTCGCTCTGTGCATCGGAGTCGTGCAGTGGGCGGTCGGCCTGGGTGTGTTCATCCGCAACCAGTTCGCGCGGTGGGTTGGCGTGTTCATCCTGGCGCTCAACTCGGTCACGCAACTGCTGATGATGCCCGCGTATCCGTTCTGGTCACTCGTGATCTTCGCCGTGGACATCATCGCGATCTACGGACTGATCGCGTACGGCAAGCACATCGCCGACTGAGCCGCCCGGGGGCACAGGGTGGTCGACGTGACGCTGTGGGCCCGCTGGAATCCAGCGCGGCCCACGCGTTACACGCTGGGGGTCGAAGAGGAGGTGATGCTCCTGGATCCCGTCACCCACGCCCTCACGTATCAGAGCGACAGCGTGTTGGCGCGGCTGCCGTCCTCGCTGACGCGGCACATGTCGCTGGAGACCCATGCCGCGGTGGTGGAACTGGCCACTGGCGTCAACTCAGGAATCGAAGGCGCGGCCGCCGAACTCGGCGGCCTGCGCGCACGTCTGGCCCAGGCGCTGGGCGAGATGGCGCTCGTCCCGGCCTGCGCCGGGATGCATCCGCTGGAGAGCGACGAGCCGAGCGACGTCTCGAGGTCGGCGCGCTACCGGCGGCTGGAGGCATCGCTGCGTCTGCTCGCCCACCGTGAGCCGACGATGGCCCTGCACGTCCACGTCGGCGTCCCGGACCCGGAGGACGCGGTCCGGGTCATGAACCGTCTGCGGGAGTGCGTCCCGGTGCTGCTGGCCCTGTCGGCCAACTCGCCGTTTCTCCACGGTCGCGACGGCGGCTTCGCCTCGACGCGGACGCCGATCTTCGGCGCCTTTCCCCGGACCGGGGCACCGCGGAGGTTCGGCTCCTACTCCGAGTACGTGGCGTCGATCGAGGCGCTGATTGCCTCCGGCGCCGTGCCGGATCCGACGTTCTTCTGGTGGGACGTCCGGCTGCAGCCCAGGCTGGGGACGGTGGAGGTGCGGGTCATGGACGCCCAGTCACGCGTCGCCGATGCCGCTGCGCTGGCCGCCCTGGTCCAGTCGCTGGCCCGGCTGGAGCTGGAGGGCGACCCGCCGCGCGCCCGGGTCACGCCCGAGGTCCTGAGCGAAAACTGCTTCCTGGCGGCGCGCGATGGGGTGGACGCGCGCCTCGTCGATCCGGCGGGGGAGAGGCTGATTCCGCTGCCGGCGATCGTCCGATCGCTGATCTCCGACTGCCAGCCCCACGCCCGCGCGCTCGGGTGCGCCGGGCGGCTGGATGACGTGCGGCGACTCTCGGTCGTCAACGGCGCGGTGAGGCAGCGCCGGCGAGCGCGCGACGCGCACGGATACATGCCGGCCGCCGTCGCCGATCTGGTCGGGGAGTTCACCGCGCAGCGATCGCTCGGGCGGGAGCCGATCACCACATGACCACCGAAGGGAGCACCTGATGTGTCGCTGGCTTGCCTACTCCGGTTCGCCCATCGTGCTGGAGCGCGCGCTGTACGCGCCGGCCCATTCGCTGATCGACCAGAGCCTCCATTCCGAACTGGGGGCCGAAGCCACCAACGGCGACGGCTTCGGCATCGGCTGGTATGACGAGGTGGCGCCGGGGCCCGGAATGTTCCACAGCGTCGAGCCGGCCTGGAACGACATCAACCTGCGCGAGATCTCCGGACACATCAGGTCCGGCCACTTCTTCGCCCACATCCGCGCCGCCATCGGGTCGGCGGTTCAGCAGACCAACTGCCACCCCTTCCGGCACGGCCGCTGGCTGTTCATGCACAACGGCTACATCGGCGAGTTCCCCACCGTCAAGCGTGATCTGGTGATGGCGATCGACGAGTCTCTGTTCCCCGAGATCTCCGGCCACGCCGACACCGAGGTGCTGTTCATGCTGGCGCTGACGTTCGGTCTGGAGGACGACCCGGCCGATGCGGTGGCCCGGGCCATCGGGCTCGTCGAGGACGTCGGCCACCGTCGGGGCGTGCGATATCCGTTCCAGGGCACCGTGGCCACCACCGACGGCGAGCGGACCTGGGCGTTCCGGTACTCCAGCGAGGGCAACTCGCGCTCGCTGTTCTTCACCAAGGACGTGCCCACCCTGCGCCACCTGTATCCGGAGCGCGAGGTCGTTCAGGAGCTCTCGACGGACGCCCGGCTGATCGTCTCCGAACCGATCGGCGACCTGCCGGGGGCCTGGAACGAGGTGCCGGAGGCCAGCTACGGGATCGTCGGCCAGGGCGAGGACCGGATGGCTTCCTTCACGCCCAAGGCGCCGGCCGTCAGACCGAACGGACGGGGCCAGACCTCGTCCCCGCCGGCCGGAGCGGCGGTTCGGTGACGCCGGGGACACGTGGCGCGGCGGCCACGGGCCCCTCACACTCGGCTCGCGGCGGCCCGGCGCGCGACCCGCCCAGCAGGCGCGTCGGGCGCATCCGCGCGCTGGTGCGCGCGATCCAGGAGAACGACGAGCAGGACATCAGGGAGGCGATCCTCCGCCTGACCAGTTCGCATCGCGGGCTGGCGCCGCTGGCCTTTGCCGTCGGAGGCGTGGCCCTCCTGTTTGCCGGGGTACGGCTGCTCGTCTCCAACTGGCGGCTCACGCTCGTCCAGATCCTGCCCGCCATGTGGATCTGGCTGGCCTTGGTCGACCTCAAGTTGCACGTGCTGCGGGGGCGGAGCTTCCATGTGATCCACGGCCCGGTGCTGATCCCCATCTGGCTGGCGATCATCGCCATCACCATGGCCAGCCTGTTCCTCAACGCGGTGTTCGCGTTCGCCGTCGCCAACCCGAAGGAGACGGCGATCCGGCCGGCGGTCGACCAGGCGCGAGGCCACCTGACGCGGATCCTCGTCTGGGGGGCGGCGCTCGGGGTGCCGCTGGCCTTCGCCACCACCATCGCTCCCCGCTACCCACGGCCCTGGTTCGGGATCTCTCTCAGCATCGTGGCCGGCGCGCTGATGGTCTGCTACGTGGCGGTGCCGTCGCGGCTGATCGGCGCCAAGCCGTCGCGCTCACGGCGCGACCGGGTGGCCACCACGGCCGTGGGCGGCGCGCTCAGTGCGACGGTCTGCACGCCGCCCTACCTGCTCGGGCGGGTCGGCATCCTGATGCTCGGTTCCAAGGCGCTGCTCATCCCCGGGATCATCTTGTTGACGGTGGGAGTGACGCTGCAGGCGGGCGCTACCGGCGCGGTCCGCGCCATCAAGATGAGCGTGTCGCTGGTCACGGGCCCGGACCGCGAGGCGACCGGGGGCGAGCCAGCCGCAGAGCGACCTACGGCATAGGGGGCGGCGCGGGGGGCGGAGGCGGATAGCGGTCGTCCGGCGGGCCGGATTCTCGGGCCCGTTGTCCCTGACGGTGTCCGACGGCGAAGATCGCCACCGCCAGGGCAGCGGCGCCGATCCCCACCAGGATCCAGGCCCAGGCCGGCACCCCGCTGCCGCCGGAGCCGCTCCCGGAGGCGGGCGTGGCGTGCACGGTCGTCGTCGTGGCGGTCGGCGTCGTCTCCGGCCGGGTGACGGTCTTCGTCCTGGTCTTGGTCGTCGACGTCGTCTCGGTCGTCGTGGCCGTGGTGGAACTGGTCAGCGTGGTCGTCTCGGTGGTCGTCGACGTGTGCGTGGTGTCCGTTCCAGTGGTCGTGGCGGCGGTTGCGACCCCGGCCGGTCCGGCCGCGACCAGTCCGACGAAGATCACGGTTGACGCCGCCGCTGTGGCGGCCGTTCGAAGCCTGCGCATGACCAGCCCACACGATCGCAGCCGTCTCGCGGGCAGGCAAGTGTGCGCGTCCGCCGGTGATGGTGGAGCGGGCCCCCGGCCCACGGGCGGGAGATGAAGGATCGGGCAAGAAGCCGGCGTGGAGCCGGCCGAATCGGGGTATTCTGGTTGAGCGTTGCCCGCCGCTCCGTTCATCGCGGACACCGCTGCCTCATCCGGTGTCCTCACCCGCAGACAGGCGATTCTCGTCTGCGTGACCGCCGCCCTCGTCGTCATGATGGGCGTGGGTTTGTGCTCGGCGGCCATCCTGGTGCCGGCACCGGCCGCGGTGGTCCCGCTCATCGCCCTCTCCTGCGCCGGCCTGCCGATCCTGGCCGGCTGGCGGCTCCCGGTGGCGGTCGAGGCGCTGCGGAGACGGCCTCGTCGGCTCACCGAGCTCTCGCTGGCCGCGCTCCGGCGCGATCTCGACCAGCTGCCCGAGACCGAGCACCCGCTGGAGGACTGACCGCCACCAGCTGCACCGGTGCCTGGACTCGTGCCCGGCACCGTCGCCCCCGTCGGTGCCGGGCGAGCCCGGTCAGGCCATTCCCAGGATCCGCGCCTTCTGCGACGCGAACTCCTCGTCGGTCAACACCCCCTGGTCATGGAGCCGCCCCAGCTCCTGGAGCCGTTGGGTGTCCTCGGACGTGATGCCGCTCGGCCCCGGAGCGGCGGGGGCCGGAGCCGGCGCGGCGGACTGTTGCCAGCCCTGGTCGTAGGCTGCCTGCTCCCTGTCGTCCTGCGCCCGTGCGTTGCGTTTGCCCAGCGCGTAAGCGCCGCCGCCTACGGCGGCGGCCCTCAGCAGCGGGCGACGTCGAAACAGCGGCATGGCGGACCTAGCCCTCGTCCGGCAGATCGAGCCCGAGCGCGAGCATGATCTCCGGCGCCGCCGCGATCACCTTGGGTCCGCCGACCTGCGGGGCGACCGCCCGCAGCACGCCGAGGATCTCCTCCGGCGTGACGCCCTCGGCCAGCGCGTTGCCGACCTGCCAGGCATACGAGGCCGGAGGCGCGTCGAGCGCCACCAGGGCCGCGATCTTCACCAGGGCGAACGTGCGGGCGTCGAGCCCGCTGCCCTCCAGGTTGAGCTCGCGCAGCCCGATCGCGTTCTCCAGCAGGTCCATGTCCCCGGACGAGATCCCGGAGAGGGTCTGGTGCGTTTCGGCTCCAACAACAGGCATCTGTCATCTCCTTCGTGCGATGGGCCGCAGCGACCGCCGCGGGGGGCGGCTGCTGCGCGTGCGGTCGGTCGGCGATCTAGGCGACCCCGGCCTCCTGCGGCGGCTTGAGGGCCTCCTGCAGCTTCTTCGTATCCTCGTCGCTCAGCGAGGTCTTGATCACGGTGCCGCCGTACTGGTTCAGTGCGGCGATCGCCTTGTCCGGCGTGGCCTGCTCGATCACCAGGAATAGGGCCGACGTGCCCGGCTTGAGGTGGTCGCGCACTTGCTGCTGGAATGCCTTGTCGATGCCCTTCTCGCCGAGGTGGCCGAACAGTGCCCCCATTCCGGCCCCCAGGGCGAACCCGGCGAACGGGATGAAGAACAGCAGGCCGAACAACAGCCCCCAGAACCCGCCCCAGATGGCGCCGCCGCCAGCGGAGGCGCCGCCGTGCGTCGTGTGCACGTGGTACTTGCCCTCCAGGTCACGGGAGATCGCGGCGACCTGGTCAGCCTGGATGACGAGGTCGGCCTCCAGCTGCGAGACGGTCTGGCGGGCCTGCTCGGCGGTCCCCTGGTCCGGATAACCGATTGCAACCAGCGTTGCCATGCAGTCGCTCCTTTGTAGTGATTGCCATCGACCCGGCGTGAGGGGTGATCACCTGCCGCGGCCCAGCGCGACCTGTTCGCGCCTGACCGACAGCGTCCGTCATCGGCTCCCCGCGGTCATCACCCGGATGGGGTGAGTCATTGACCCAGCAGCCCGGCCTGCGACGCGCGGGCTACCGCCTCGGAGCGCGACGCCGCGCCCAGTTTGCGGTACACCGCGTGGGCCTGGGTCTTGACGGTGTTGGCTGACACTCCCAGCTGCCCGGCGATCTCCTTGAACGACCGGTGGCTGGGCAGGAAGCGCAGGATCCTCAGCTCGGCGATCGTCAGCGACGACGGGCCGGACAGGCTTGTCTCAGCCAACGTGTCGATGTGCGCCCAGGCGTCATCGAGCCAGCGCGTGAAGGTGGCGACGTCCTGGCAGCGGCGGGCATACCGGGACGCCTCGGCGAGCAGCGTCCGGGCCCGGACGATGTCGGCCAGTCCCAGCGACGCATGGGCCAGGAGGATCCGCGCCTGGGCTCCGTACCAGGGGACGAAGTCGCCGAGGTCGGTGAGCAGTTCGATGCCCCGGCGCAGCTCACGCTTGGCCTCGTCCGAGCGACCGGCGCGAGCCCGGGCCGCTGCGGCGGCGGCATAGACGAGGGCGCAGGTGGGCTCATCGACGAGCCCGCGGGCGTCAAGCTCGGATAGCGCGCGGTCGGTGAGCTCGGCCGCCGTTTCCCAGTCGCCGGCCTGGAACGCGATCGTGGCCCGCTGTGCCACGCAGATCGCAGCGGTCACCGGCGCCAGGTCGCGGCCGCATTGCATCCCCTCTTCGAGCGTCTCGATCGCCGCGTCGGGCTGGCCGCCGAGGTGCAGCGCCACTCCGCGGAGCAGGCAGGCCAGCGGACGCCACGAACCGCCCTCACCCTCCAGCCGATACGCCAGAGACGCACTCGCCCCGATGAGGTCGAGGCCGGCCCGCGGGCTCAGCGCTTCGACGAGGGCGGTGCCGGCGCGCATCGACCGTCCGATTCCGTCCCGCCCGCCCGAGCCGCCATCGGGCTCGGCGGCGGCGACCCGCCACCGCTGGGCCCGGTTCGCGTCGCCGACGGCCAGGGCGGCGTGCGCGGCCACCAGAGCGAGCCGGGGGTCGGCCGCGACGCGCTCGTCGCCGAAGGCGTGCAGCCACCGCCGGACGGTTCCCGTGCGACCGTGACCGAGGTATGCGACCACGTTGGGGAGGAGCAGATCGCCGGACCGGGCCGCATCGCCGGCGGCGACGGCATGGTCGATCGCACCGGCCACGTCGCCCCGGTCCTGCAGCCAGGCGCTGGCCCGGCGGTGGAGTGCCGCCAGGCGCTCCGGCTCGGTTCGGCGCAAGAGCGACTGGAGCGTCTCTTGGAACATGGGGTGCCAGCGGAAGCGCTCGTGGGCGGAGTCCGCCGGCTGCAGGAAGAGGTTGGCGCGCGCCAACCGGGACAGCACCCGCGCCGACCCGTCGCGGTCGAGCACCGCGTCGCAGGCCGGACCGGACAGCTCCGCGAGCACCGACGAGCGGACCATGAAACTCAACATGCCGGGCGACACCGTTGACAGCACCTCGTCGTGGAGGTACTCGGCGACCAGGTGGTCGCTCCCACCGAACTCCCACGCGCCGCCCGCGGCCTCGCCGCGCTCCTGGAGGGACAGCGCCGCCAGGTACACGCCCGCCGGCCAGCCCTCAGTCCGCCGCGCGATGGTCTCGACGGTGCCCGGATCGCGGTGATGGAGGCCGCCGGCACGCAGCACGCGTCCCACCTCCGCCTTGGTGAGCGCCAGGTCGGCCTGGCGCAGCTCGATCAGCTCATGATGAGCGCGCAGGCGCCCCAGGGGCAACTCCGGCTGGGTGCGGGAGGCCAGGGCCAGCGTGCTCCCGGGCGGGAGCTGCGGCAGGATGGACTCCACCAGCTCGGCCAGGATCACCGGGTGGACCAGATGGGCGTCGTCGATGGCCAGGACGACGGAGTCGGGGCCGGCCGCCGGCGCGTCGTCCGAGGCCGGCGGCGTATAGACCGCGGCCGGTGAGCTCAGGTCGGCCGCGCACAGCCAGACGAACCGCCGCTCATCACGCTCGCTCCACTCGCGCAGCAGGGTCGTCTTACCGTAGCCCGGTGGGGCGACGAGCACCGTCACCCGCGCGTCCTCGGCGCCGGTCAGCCGGTGCACGAGCGCCGGCCGGCGCACCAGGCCTCGCACACCTCGGGGCGCTCCGGTGGCGCGCGTCGCCAGCGGGGTGAGCCCAGGCAGCGGCGGAAGGTGTTCAGGAAGTGACGTTGCGGCTGGCATGACGGACGGGGTCGACTGCGCCGGAGCGGCCGACGACACATTTCTCTCGTACCGGGACGGCCGCGACAAGGGCGTCCGCCCCCGGGTTTGCGAAGAGGTGAGCACCACCATCACCCGGTTTGGGGGATGCGCGCCACCCTGACGCGCTTAGCCTGACGCGCATGCAAGACGTGGAGCGCCTGCTTCGCCGTCTGGCGCTGAACGATGAGGAATCGGTCGAGATGGTGCTCTCGGCCAGCTCGGAGCAGGGCGCCGGACTGACCCTGGAGCGCAAGCCCGACCTGCTGGTGCGCCTGGGCGCGCTGCTGGCTCTCGGCGCGGCCACGACGTCGATCCGGACCACCGTCCGTCACGCCATGGAGGCCGGCGCGACGGAGTCCGAAATCGTCGGCGTGCTGGTGGCTGTGGCGCCGGCGGTGGGGTTGGCGCGGGTGGTCTCGAGCGCGCCCCGGCTTGCGATGGCCATCGGCTACGACCTGGACGAAGACGACTAGTAGAGGGGAGACGGAGCAATGACGTCCACGAGTCATCAGACGATCCGGCTGAGCCGGGGAAAGCACGCGTCGCCGGGGGAGGGGGCGTGCGTCATGGAGTTGGCCTCGATGCTGGCCGGCGAGCCGTTCAGCGATCACCCGGCCTCGGTGTGCCCGGTGATCGGGGCGCTGCTGAGGACATACAACGACTCGGTCGACGACCGCCGGCGCCAGGACCTGTACGCGTACGCGTCGAAGGTGGTCGGCAGCCGGTCCTCGGCGGCGGTCGAGCGCGAGCGACAGGCCCACTTGGAGCGGTGGACGAAGGAGGTCCGCCGGCGGCGGCACCGGCGGCTGCGGCTGCCGCGCTGGATCGGCTTGCTGTGCGCCGGAGCGGCCATGGACGTCCAGGCCGCGATCGCCGTCTACGAGGCGGCGCGCCAGGGTTCGGAGGGGCATGCTCGGGCGCTGGCGCTCATCGACGAGCTGCTGGCGATCGGCGCTCGCGATCGCCCGGCCTGGCCTCAGGTGGCGCGGCGGGCTACCGCCGACGCCACGAGGTCGGCACACGCCGAGCCGATCACCGCGCCGGCGATCACATCGGCCGGATAGTGCACGCCCGTATGCACGCGTGAGTACGCCACCAGCGCGGCCAGGGTGCGCAGCGGGATCCCGGCCTGGGGGAGGATCCGGGCCGCGCCTGATGCGAACGCCACCGCGCTGGCGGCGTGCCCGGAGGGGAACGAGCGAGACCGCGGCATCCTGACGTGACGAGCGGCCGGCCCGCCGTCGGCGGGGCGATCGGGCCGGGCCCGGCCGGCCAACGGCTTGGCCACCAGGTTGACCGCGGCCGACGAGAGGGCGATCGACGCCAGCCCGGCGGCGGCCGCCCGCCGCCCTCGGGACCCCATGGCCACCGACATGACCGCCGCCTCCGCCATCCAGATTCGCGAGTAGTTGGCCGCCGTCGACAGCCGCCGCATGGCGCGGTCGAGGTGGGGCGTGGGGACCGCGGCCACGGCGGCGTACACGGCCTCGTCGACCGCGGCCATCTCGGACAGCCAGGCGCGCGGCCCTTCCGCCGAACCTGGCTCCGGCTCAGGGAGGCCCACCGGATCACTCATGGCTGGCGCGGGGGCGGCGCAGGTTGCCCACGATCACCGACACCACCGTGACCAGGTAGATCTGCCCGGTCAGCGCTTCGGTCACCGACAGCGTGTGGCCGAGGTTGCTGGCGGCGGTCAGGTCTCCATAGCCGACGGTGGTCAGCGTGGTGAAG
The DNA here is from genome assembly GCA_051985625.1 of Solirubrobacteraceae bacterium. Classification (GTDB taxonomy): domain Bacteria; phylum Actinomycetota; class Thermoleophilia; order Solirubrobacterales; family Solirubrobacteraceae; genus Palsa-465. Next base: position 454 of record JBPYFQ010000244.1, on the reverse strand, counting down.
CTGAAGTACAGGCAGCGGGAGACGCTCGTCGATGCCTCCTGGGCGAAGAACTGGCCGCTGAACCGGCCGATCGCGCCGTACAGGAAGGCGAAGAACATGCCGAGCAGGATGTACAGGCACAGGACGCCGAACACGGCCTCGACGGTGACCGCCTGGCGGGAGCGCAGGCTGCGAACGATCCCCACGACCAGCGCGGGCGGGGCCAGCGTCACCAGCAGCAGGTTGGCCAGCCGGGCGGCGGCGCTGTCCACGTGGCCGGTCGCCGCCGCCACGATGCTGACCGCCACCATCAGGGCGCCGACCACGAGGGCCGTGCGCATCACCACTGGCCGCGCCTCGGCCGCCCAGAACGAGAGGAGCAGCGTGGTGGCCAGGAGCGTCGACACGATCACCTGCTCCCATGGGCCCGGCTCGGCGACGCCCTGAATGGCGAAGGCGAGCAGCAGCCCGCACA
>JBPYFQ010000243.1:0-3031 GCA_051985625.1 Solirubrobacteraceae bacterium | reverse complement strand
CGGGGCCGCTGGGGCCGGCGTCGGCGCCTCGGCGCTCGGCGTGGCCGGCGGCGTAGGCGCGGGAGGCCTCGGCCTGGCCGCGGCCGTGCCCGGGGCCGGGCTCGCCACCGGGCTGGTCGGAGCCGGCACCGAGATCGCGGTCATCGGCGGCCTGGCCGGAGCCGCACCCTCGGCGATCGCCACCAAGGTGGTGGCCGCCGTGGTGGTCGCGGCCGGCGTGTTCGGGCCCACCCACGCCGCCTCGCCTCTCCCGGCGCCGCAGCCGGCGGTCGGCGGTCCGGCGTCATCTGCTCTGGCCCCGTCTGCGCCGGAGTCGTCCGCCGGGTCCCTCAGCGCGGCGAGCAGCGGACTGACCTCGACGCCGGCGGCGACCGGCTCGGCCGGTTCGGCCTGCACCTCGACCGGGGCCGCCGCGCCCGGTCAGGCCGCGTGCGAGGCAGGTGGCGCCAACGAGTCGAGTGCCTCGCTGGCACCGACCGCCGCCCCGCCCGCCTCTGCGCCGGCCACCGCACCCCCGGCCACCGCGACTCCGGCGCTCAGCACCCCGCCGAGCGCTCCGCCCGCGGTCGCCACCACGCCGGCGAGCGCGACGACCCCGACGAGCGCCACGACGCCGGCCCCCACAGACTCCTCGACCAGCACTAACCCGCCGACCGGCGCGGACACGCCGGCGGGCGTGTCGCCGGCGGGCGTGTCGCCGGCGGGCGGGACCACGTCGGGCGGCACCCCGACGCCCTCGGACGGGGGCTCGGCGACCGGGGCCAGCACCCCGGGCGCCGGGTCGCCCCCGGTCGGTTCGACGTCGACCGCCACGGGCGGCGCCGCCCCGTCGACGACGCCGACCAGCTCGGCCTCCGGCGGCGGCGCGACCTCGACGGCGGGCTCCTCGAGCTCGACCGCCACCAGCACCAGCACCGGCACCGGCACCAGCAGCGCGACCGGCGGCTCCTCGACGGCGTCGACCGGCGGCTCGTCCACGGACTCGACCGGCGGCTCATCCACGGACTCGACCGGCGGCTCATCCACGTCGTCCGGCTCGGTCTCCGGCGGCGGCGCCGCGGCGGCCGGCCCGGCGAGCACTTCCAACGGCGCCGCGGCCATCCCGGACACCTCGGCCACGGCGTCGTCAGCGACGAGCGGCGGCGCGGCCGCCACCTCGGCGGGAACGGGCGCGTCCACTTCCGGCTGAGCGCGGCGCGGCGCGGCGCGCTCAGGCTCCGGGCCGGCGCGCGTCAGTGCCGCGGCTCACGCGCGCGGCCTTTCACGTCAGTGGTGGTGGTCATGCCCGCGGACGGTGCGCCACGACTGCCACGTGATCCGGAGGATCACGATCGTGATGGCGAGCCCGATCAGCGGGTCGGCCACCGGAACGCCCAGCGCGACCACGATCGCCGAGGCGATCACCGCCAGCGACACGTACGCGTCCGCGGCGGCGTGGTTGCCATCGGCAATGAGCGCGGGGCTGTTCAGGCGGCGCCCGGCTCCGCGTCGCACCCGAGCGGCCGCGAAGTTGCCCGCATACCCGACGGCGCCGGCCAGGGCCAGTGCTCCAAGGTGGGTGGGGGGCGACGGGTGGATCAGACGCGAGACGGCCTCGACCCCGGCCACGCAGGCGCTGATGAAGATCGCCGCCACCACGAGCAGCCCGGCGGCCCGCTCGGCCCGCTCGGACCGCATCACGAACGCTATCCCGAGGGGGACCGCGGTCAGCGCGTCGCCGAAGTTGTGGATCAGATCGGCCAGCAGCGCCACCGACCCGGACACCGCGAAGATGATCGTCTGCACCGCCGCGGCGACTCCCAGCACCGCGAGCGAGATCAGCACCGCCCGGACCCCCTGGCGTGAGCGCTTGATGGAGGGGTCGATCAGGCCGTGCGAGTGGCCGTGACCGCCGTGGCCGTGCTCGCCGTGAGAGTGGGCGCTCATGCTTCCTGCAGTAGCTCGCCGGCGGCGACCGGGCGGCTCCGGCCCTGGCGAAGGTGCTCCACGTGCGAGATCGCCTGCTCCAGCAGTTCGCCGACATGGTCGTCGTACAGGTCATAGATGATCTGCCGCCCGTCCCGGTGGCCGGCGACCAGCCCCAGGTGACGCAGCACCCGCAGCTGGTGGGACACCGCCGACGGCTCCATGCCGACGGCGGCGGCCAGCTCGTTGACCGGACACGGGCCCTCGTGCAGCCGGCCGAGGATCCGCAGCCGGCTCGGCGTGGCCAGCGCCTGCATCGTCTCGGCGACGGCCTGCGTGAACTGCGGGTCCAGGCCTCCCGGTTCGTGCTCGTTGTGGCCATGAGCCATGCACGCCAGAATAGCTGAACGTCTGTTCAGGCGAGTTCCCCGGAGTTTCGACCCCGGCGGGTTCCCTCCCACACGAGCGGTCGCGGATGCCGCAGCGTCTAACGACGGGCAATCCCTCCCACACGAGCGGTCGCGGATGTCGCAGCGTCTCCCGACGGGCAATGAAGAGGAGTCGACCCACTCGGGCAGGCGGGCCCCGCCGTTTATCAAAATGTGATAACGCCGAGGCCCGTCTGGAGCCTGATTTGCCCTTGATCGGGGCCGTTGGGAGGCCGGGGCGTCGCCGGTGGGCGTCGAGCGAGGGGCTTTGGGGATTTACACCCCCTAAACGGCGTGAAACTCCGCAAAACCCCCTTCGAGTATGGCCATCGGGGGTTATCACATCGTGACAAAGCCGGCGGGTTCGACAAGCAGCGTGCTCAGGCCGGCAAACCAGGTCCTCGGACGGCCCCAGACGCCCCGGACCCGCCCAGCCTCCCGTTCATTGCCAGTCGTAAACGCTCCAACAAACCCAGTGGCGCCCACGGCAGCACAGACCGGGCTACGCCACGGAAGCCGTCTCCCGCGCCGCCATCTCGGCGACCGCCGCCCGGGCCTCCACCGCGCTCGTGGCCCCGAGGGCGGCGGCGGCCAGCGCCCGGCACTGCTCCAGGGTGTGCTCGGCCAGCGTGGCGCGAACGTCCGGCAGACAGCCGGGCGCCATCGACAGGCTGGTGACCCCGAGTCCCACCAGCACC